>DATAKA010000057.1:0-55587 GCA_036261855.1 Phycisphaerales bacterium
AAGATGATCGGTTTCGTCGAGGAACTACTCCAGAGCATGGAGATCCCCTACCGCCTGCTCCAGTGCTGCACGGGCGACCTGGGCGTCAAGAACGCCGACATGGTGGATATTGAAAGCTGGATGCCCGGACGCGGCACGGCGCTTCCGGGCGGTGGCTTCTCCGGCGACTTCGGCGAGACCCACTCGGCCAGCCGACTCTACGACTTCCAGTGCCGCCGCCTCAACATGCGCTACCGCGCGGGCGGTGCGGCGGGCAAGGGTGAGACCGTCTTCTGCCACTCCCTCAACAACACCGTGCTCGCGAGCCCGCGCTTCCTGATCCCGCTGCTTGAGATCCACCAGAACGCCGACGGCAGCGTGAACGTGCCGGTGGTGCTGCGGAAGTACCTCGGTGGTGCAGAACGCATTGGCTGAGTGGACGGCGTAAGCCCTCACACAGGCCCGGATTGCAGCACGCGGGCTCTTACGGCATAATGCGGGCATGAAGACATTCTTCATCGCCCTCCTCGGCACCCTCTTCGCCATCGCCTTGGTCGTCGCAACCGTCTGGTGGCTCATCAAGCGGTGGCTCCGCAAGGTCTTCAGCCCCCTCGCGCAGGCCCTTGAGTCCTTCGTGCCCGAGCCGCTGCGTGTCACGCTCAAGCCGGCCAAGCACTTTGAGCTGAGCAACAAGGCCGCGTTCGACCAGCAGTGCGCCGACCTCGAGGCCCTCGGCTTTGATCGCATCGGCACCTTCGCCACCGAGGACATCCCGGGCCTCACCATGGCCGCGTTCACGCTGGAGGGCAAGCACGCGTACGGCGTGGTCTACGACCTCCACGGCCAGCCTGTCTGGACGGACCTTGTCACGTCCTACGAGGACGGCCGCGCCTGCACCTACTCCAACCTCAAGGAAACCGGCGCAGACCAGCCGCCGTGGACCACCGCGGTCAAGCTACCCGAGAAGCCCGTCGCGGAAGTCTTCCAGGCTTTCCTGCAAGGCCGCCCGCAGGGCACGATGATGCCGACGCCCCCCGCCGACTTTGTCCGTGTCTTTGAGGAGTCCTACGCACGCCAGATGGACTGGCGCATCGCCCGCGGCGTGGACGAGGGCGAGATCCGCCGCGTCGCGAAGGCCGCGAACGCCGAAGCCACGGAGGAAGAACTGCAGCTCGCCATCATCGCCCGCCGCGCCCAGCGCGATGGGCAGATCGACGAGGCCGTGCGCAAGGACTACCTGCGCACCAGCAAGGTCTCCGCCATCGAATGGGAAGAGATCGAGAGCCGCATCCTCGTAGTCCACGACACCATGGTGACGGACAACGTCGCCCGCCAGCTCCTCGCCGCGCACGGATACGTGAGCGACGGCGAGGAGGGCAGCGACTCCAGCCAAAAGCTCGCCGAGATCGAGGAGCGCCTGAAAGATGGCCCGGTGCGCGGCACCTTCGCCGCACTCGCCGCACAAACCCCGCCCGAGCGCGAGTGCCGCAGGGTCTGGAACACCGAGAAGCCCGTCCCGGCCGACGTCTGGGTCATGCCGCCGTTCCCCGACGAGGAAAGTGCGGACGGTGACGGAGACGAGTAACGCGGTTGTATCCAGCCCCGTAACGGCCCGGCACCGGCCGCGAATGGCGCTGATAATCCCTGTCCCTCCACTGGAGACTTGCCATGCTGCGCACCACCCTCGCCCTGTCGCTCGCACTCGCCGCGGCGTCTTCGCCCGCTGTCGCCCAGAACACCCCATCGCCGAGCGAGGCCGCCCCCAAAGCCGCTGAGCCCACGCTCAAAGCGGGCCACGCGGCCCCTGCCTTCCAAGTCGAGACCTTCGTCAAGGGCGACGCGTTCACCTCCTTTGAGAAGGGTAAGGTCTACGTCGTCGAGTTCTGGGCCACCTGGTGCGGCCCCTGCATCGCGGGCATGCCCCACCTCTCCGGCCTGCAACGCGAGTTCAAGGACAAGGGCGTGACCATCGTCGGCGTCAACGTCTGGGAAGACCCCGAGTACACCTCGGACACGCTCACCAAGGTGCGCACCTTCGTGGACAAGAAGGGCGCGATGATGGACTATGCCGTCGCGTTCGATGGCGCGTCCAAGGCCATGGACACTGCGTGGATGAAGGCCGCGGGCCGCAACGGCATTCCCTCGGCGTTCGTCGTGGACCAGTCGGGCACGATCGCATGGATCGGGCACCCCGGCACGCTGGACATGGTGCTGGATGAGGTCACACGCGGCGTGTGGGACGTGGCGAAGGGCCCCGACCGCATCAAGGCCGCCCGCAAGGACGTGACCGACAGCCTCGCGAAGTACAGCGACGGCGTGGACGCCGGTGACGCTGCATGGAAAGCCGCCGAGGCCAGGCACCCGCTCCTGGCCCGCACCATGCGCGACGACCGGTACGCCGCGATGATCAGGGCGGGCCACTACAAGGCGGGCTACGCCCTTGGCCGCATGCTCATGGAAGAGGGCAAGGCGCACCACGACCCGTTCCTGATTTCCAGCGTGCTTACGCCCATGCTCAACGACGAACAGCCGCCGGCGGAGATCGACGAGGCGCTCGCCCTCGAAGCGGGCCGCGCTGCGTTTGAGATGTCAGACCCCGCCAGCCCGGGCACCCACATCAAAATGGCGCAGGTCCACTTCCTGCTGGGCGATATCGAGAAGGGCAAGACCGCGTGCGCGAAGGCGGTCGAGGTTGCCCCGGCGGACCTGCAGGACCGCTACCGCACGTGGGGCACCGAGCTGGAGGCCAAGGCCGTCAAGAAGTAGGCCGCGCGAGACGCGTTTCACGTGGGCACGAGCACATCGAACTTCACGCGGGTGCCCGGCGGGTCCATGTGGTAACACTGCGCGTGTGCCCGCAGCCAGCGCACCACCTCGATCATGTCGTCCCGCAGTGGCGCGGTGAACTCAAGCTTCGCGCCCGTGATCGGGTGCTCAAAGCCCAGCATCGCGGCGTGCAGCGCCTGGCGGTGCATCATCTCGCGCCCATAGGTCGTCGTGAACACCCGCCCGCCGTACATGTCGTCGCCGACGATGGGGTGCAGGCTGTGGGACATGTGGACACGGATCTGGTGCGTGCGACCGGTCTTGAGCTCAAGTTCGACGAGCGAGTACCACGGCGAGTGCACGCCGGTCTTTGTGGAGCCCGCATCTCCGACGCGAGCTTCACGCTCTTCCTCGACTGCCTTCTCTCGATCCCATCCCACGGGTAACTTCTTCGGGATCGGTGCACCCTGAGTGCCTCCCGGCTCGGAGAGCCGGGGTACCCAGTACCACTCCAGCACGCGCGCGATCGTGAGGCAGGGCTTGCCGAGTTCGTCGTGCCGAACAACCTGCTTCTCACGCAGGCCCTTCTCGCGCGAGGGGTGCGGGCCGATGGGGTAGTCGATCGTGTCAACCACCGGCTCCACCTTGCCATGCACGAGCGCGACGTACCGCTTCTCCACGCGCCGGTGCTCAAAGCTGTGGCCCAGCTTCCAGTGCGCCTCGTCCTGCTTGGCGAAGACGATGCACCCGGTGGTGTCGCGGTCCAGGCGGTGAACAACGCCGGGCCTCGCGAACTCCGTGCCCACGGTCGAGAGCGCCCCGCCGCTGGCACTCCTGTTCCGGAAGTGGTACGCGAGCGCCGAGAGCATCGTGCCCTTGATGTGCGTGCGCGCGGGATGCACGATGATGTCGGGCTGCTTGTTGAGCACGATGATGTGCTCGTCCTCGTACAGCACGGCGAGCGGGATGTCCTCGGGCTGGATGTCCTTCGCGGGCGGCGCGGGCACCACCACCTCGACCACGTCCCCCGCGTTGAGCTTGGTCGACGACTTGGGCACGCGCTCGTTCACCAGCACGCCGCCCTCGTCGATCAGTTTCTGCAGCTGCGTCCGCGATAAAAACGAGATCCGCCCGGTGAGGTACTTGTCCAGCCGCTTGCTCAGGTCTCTGCGGATCTCAAACCGCACGCGGCGTAGTTCCTCGTCGTCCTCCTGGTCCAGCCCCAGTTCTCGCGCCTTGGCCGCGGCATCGACGATCGCCTGCGCATCCACCTGGCCGCCGGGCAGCAGAAGCCCGGACGCCGACGCGACATCGTCGGCGTTGTCGCTTGCCTCGTCGCGCTTGGCTCGTTTGTCGGCGCTCATGAGAAACCGCGTGTGACCGCGCAGTGTGCATGGAGGGTGGTCAGCCACCGCCGGGCGGGGTCGTCGGCTGCTCAGGGGCGGGGTTCGGAGCACTGGGAGCGGGCTGCTCGCCGGGGCTCCGGACCGGAGGAATGGTCGGGGCGGGCATGGAGCTGGGGGGGACCTGGGACGGGTCCACAGGGTTCAACGTCACTTCGGGCTTGGGCTGCTCGAGTGGCGGCGGAACCTGGATCTTGAGCGGGAGCGGCTCGGCCTTGGCGAGCTCGCTCAGCGAGTCCAGCCGCTTCTGGGCGGTGGCCTCGTGGTTGGCGTAGCCCTTGCGCTTGGCGATCGTGGTGACCTGCTGGTAGTACTCCTTCGCACGGTCCCACTCGCCGCGGGTCTCCGCGACGGCGGCGAGGCCGTACAGCCCGCCCATGGTGTGCTGCGCCTTGTCGTCGTCGTTACGCGTCTGGTCCACGATCCACTGGTACGACGCCGCGGCCTGCTTGAGCAGTTCTTCCCGCTCTTCGGGCGTCTTGACGGCGTCGTCCTCGCTCGCGAGCGTGCCATCGGGGTTCACCACCGAGCCGGGCTTCACGCCGCGGGCGGCACAATCCAGGTAAATGTCCGCGGCTTCACGCCGGGCCAGCAGCGCCACCGCGCCGCGTCCGGCGTGCTCGTCGGCAACGGAAATGAGTGTGTCGGGACTCGGGTTGTCGCCCGCCCGGGCCGCTTCCAGGGCGGCGAACGCCGTGGCGATCTTCGTGTCCTCGGCCTTCTGGTACCGCTGCCACAGGGCGTACCCCGCCGCGACCAGGGCGATGCACATGAGCACCGGGGTGCCCCACTTCTGGAGGAAGTCGATGAAGTCCTGGTTGAGCCGCGACTCTTCGAGGCCTGCCCGTTCGCGGATCTGTTGTTGGCGTTCGTCCATGGAGGGGGGTTCCGTGAGGTTGAGGGGGATGATAGGGGACGCGGCTGGCCCGCGAACAGACACGCGGTGCGGTTCACGGCGCGGCCAGAACGCCTGGAATCAGGCAACTTCTGATATCCCGCACGAGTTGCTCCATCCCAACGCCGGTGATGGCGCAGACTGAGCGGGGCGCGTGGCGACTTGCGCCGAGGTCGGCGCGGAGCCCCACGTGCAGCGTGTGGGGCGGCGAGACGGACGGCGGGAGCCGGGGCGGTGGGTTGGCGGCATCGGAGCAGATGAGAAGCAGGTCGGCGCGGGCCGCGAGATCAAGGGCGATGCTGGTCGCGCGGGTTTCGATGGGGTCGTCGGTCGCTCCCTTCTCCGTGTCACGAAGCCCGGGCGTATCAACGTAGTGCACGACAAGCCCGGCAAGGTCGAGCCGCACCCCGACATGATCTCGCGTGGTCCCGGGCTCATCCGCGACGATGCTCACGCTGCGCTTGGCGAGCGCGTTGACCAGCGAACTCTTGCCGATGTTCGGCCGGCCGATGGCAACCACGAGCGCGGGGTGCAGGAGGAACCGCAGGTCGTGCTCCGCCGCGTCGTTCCATGTGTCCATGCGTGACAGCACGGCGTCCACCGCGATTGGGCTGGCCGCACGGGCAAGGGCTGCGAGAGCGCTCGCTTCGTTTGTGGAACGGGCCTCCGGATACTGCGGATCGTGTGATGGAGCGATGCCCGCGCGCGTCAACCCGTCGAGCATGCCACGCACGACCGCGGGCCCGCCGTGGGGCATGAGGTGCGCGTGCGCCACCGAGTACCGGGCGACGACGCCGGCATCGAGGCCGAAGAAGTCTCGCAGGCCCACCTCGCCCACGGCAACGGGCTTGATGCCGCACGCGGCGAGCGCGGCGTCCACATCGCCCGTGACTTCGATGACGGCAAGGGCCGACGTGCCCGGCGCGGACGCCAGCGACCATGTGGCGGGCGCAGCGATCGCCGGATCGGGAGCAGGGGCCGGCATCAATCCTCCCCGAAACTGCTCTCTTCCTCGGCGAGCGCGGCCTTGCAGGCCTCCAGGATGCCGACCAGTTGCAGGTCTGGCACGATGTGCTCGATGACCGGGTCGTTCTCGAAGAGCGCCGGTGCATCCCCGCCTGTCGCGACAATCTGCGGGTACGCCTCGTACTCCTCGGCGAACGACTCCACAACGTGGCGGACCAAACCAATGGCAGCGGCACGGACGCCCTTCAGCATCGCGTCCCGCGTGTCCTTGCCGTAGGGGCCCGCGCCGTAGTCGGGCTCGGCCCAGTCCAGTTTCGGCAAGGCCGACGTCCCCGTGTGCAGGCTGGCAAGCATCATGCGGACACCCGGGGCGATGATGCCGCCGTGAAAAACGCCCTCACCATCGACAAAGTCCACGGTGATCGCCGTGCCCGCGTCCACCACGACGCAGGCCTGCTGCGCGCGGGCGTAGGCGCCCAAGGCGCACAGCAGACGGTCCTGACCCAGGGTGCTCGCATCCGCCAGAGAGTGCCGCATGCCGATGTGCACGTCGCGCCCGATGCGGTAGACCTCGCCCAGTTCCTCGTCCAGGGCCGACTCGATGCGGTCCGCCGCGGGCTCATTGACCGACGCGATCACCGCCGCCACGCCCGCGTGGTCCTTGATGGCCATGCGCACCGCGGCCAATACGTCTGCCGAAGCGGCGCTGGGCGCAACCTGCACGTCCTGCAGTTCGCCATTGACAAAGAGCCCCAGCCGCGTGCGGGTGTTGCCAACGGCGACAGCGAGAATGTGGCGGTCTTTGAGCGCTTCCATGCGGCCATCGTACGGGCGCGAACGTACCGCCGTGCCCGGGATCGCCCGATCCGGCTGAAGCAGGTTTACAGGTTTACTTGACGGCGTTCTTGAGCGCGTCGGCCTTGTCGGTCTTCTCCCACGTGAAGTGGGCGAGCTTCTCGCCGCGGTGCTCGCGCTTCACACGGTCGTAGTACGACATCTCGAAGGGCTTCCTGCCAAAGTGGCCGTGGCGCGCCGTCGCCGAGTAGATCGGCCGCCGCAGCTGCAGCGTCTCGATGATCTTCTTGGGCGTCAGGCCAAACACCTCACGGATGCCCTTGCTGATCTTCTCCTCGTCGGCCTTGTTGGTGCCGAAGCAGTCCACCAGCACGCTGGTGGGCTCGGCCACGCCGATGGCGTAGGAGAGCTGGATCTCGCACTTGTCCGCCAGCCCCGCGGCAACCACGTTCTTGGCGATGTAGCGTGCCATGTACGCGGCTGAACGATCGACCTTCGTCGGGTCCTTGCCGGAGAACGCGCCACCGCCGTGGCGGCCCATGCCGCCGTAGGTGTCCACGATGATCTTGCGGCCTGTGAGGCCCGTGTCGCCGTGGGGTCCGCCGATCTCGAAGCGGCCGGTGGGGTTGACGTGGATCTTGATGCCGGAGTTCCACCACTGGCCCAGCACGGGCTTCAGGACGTGCTCGGTGATCTGCTTCTTGAGGTCGCCCTGGCGCTCGTTCCACGTGGGGTCATGCTGGGTGGAGAGGACGACCGTGTCCACGCGGACAGGCTTGTCGCCGTCGTACTCAACCGTCACCTGGCTCTTCGCGTCCGGGCGCAGGCCGGGGATCTTGCTCTCCTTGCGGACGTGCGCCTGCTGCTCGACCAGCTGGTGCGCCATCTGGATGGGCAGGGGCATGAGCTCGGGCGTGTCCTTGCACGCAAAGCCGAACATCATGCCCTGGTCGCCCGCGCCCTCGCGGTCCACGCCCATGGCGATGTCGTTGGACTGCTTGTTCAGCGCCACCATCACGCCCGCGGAGTCGGCGTCGAACCGCATGTCGCCTGTGATGTACCCGATGTCGCGGATCGTCTCGCGGACCAGGTCCGGAATGCTCACGTACGTGTTCGTCGTCACCTCGCCCGCCACCACCACCAGGCCGGTGCAGACGAGCGTCTCGCAGGCCACACGGCTGTACGGGTCGTCGGCCAGCATCGCGTCCAGAATCGCATCGGAGATCTGGTCCGCGACCTTGTCGGGGTGGCCCATGGAGACGGATTCGGACGTGAAGAGTGTCTGGCGGGGCATGTGACCGTTCCTCGGCGTGTGATGTGCTGTGGGCGGCATCGCCCGCAGACTGGCGGCGAGTATATGGAAGCTTCCGGGCACTTTGTCGGGCTTCGCCCCGCTCGTTTTCGGGCGTACCAAATGACCCGCGTGGCTTCTACCCTGTGCCCCCGCGGGCGTGCGCCCGCCCAATGACCCTCCCCGCACGACGTTGCGGACGTTTTCAAGAGGACGGCATCCATGGCTGCTTCAAGCGTGCTCGTGCTGGGAACCGGCAAGGTCGGCAAGACGGTCGCGGAGATGCTCCTCTCCTTTGGCAAGGGCAACTACCGCGTCACCCTCGGTGACGCTTCCGAGTCTTCCCTGGCGGAAGCTTCCCAGAACCTCTCCAATCTCTCCGCGTGGGTCAAGAGCAACACCAAGGGCAAGAGCGCCTTCGGCGTGGACTTTGACTCCCGGCGCGTCGACTGCTCCAGCAGCACCGACATCGCCGCGGCACTCAAGGGCCACGACTACGTCATCTGCATGCTCCCCCACCAGTTCGTCCGCGGCATCGCCGAGGCCGCGAACAAGGCGGGCGTGCACTACTTTGATGTGACCGAGGACGTCAAGACCACCGACCGTGTGCGCGCCATCGCGAAGGCCCGCCCGCGCATCGCCCTCGCCCCCCAGTGCGGCCTCGCCCCCGGCTACATCGCCATCGCGGCCCACGACGTCTCACGCGACTTTGACACCGTCCAGAACCTCACCCTCCGCGTGGGCGCTCTGCCGATGTTCCCCACCAACCGCCTCAAGTACAACATCACGTGGTCCACCGACGGCGTGATCAACGAGTACTGCGAGCCCTGCAACGTGATGCTCGACGGCAAGATGGTGAAGGTGCCCGCTCTTGAGGGCCTTGAGCACTTCAGCCTCTCGGGCGTTGAGTACGAAGCGTTCTACACCTCCGGCGGCGTCGGCAGCCTCATCGAGACCCTGCAGGCGGGCAAGCGCCTCTCCCCCACCGCCAACGTCGCGTACAAGACGCTCCGCTACCCCGGCCACTGCGAGCTCATGAAGTTCCTGCTGCAGGACATGCGGTTCAGCGAGAAAGCCCCCTCAGGCAAGAAGGGCGACACCGGCGGCGACCCGCTCGTGAACCGCGACACGCTCGTGCAGGTCTTCAACAAGTCCGTGCCCCGCACCCTTCAGGACGTTGTCGTGGTCTTCGTCAACTGCATCGGCACGAAGAACGGCAAGCCGTGGCAGAAGAACTTCCAGCGCATCGTGCCCGCGACCCAGCTCTTCGGGCGCATCTGGCCCGCCATCGAGCTCACCACCGCCTCGGGCGTGTGCGCGATGGTGGACCTGCACCGCACCGGCGGCCTCAAGAAGACCGGGTTCATCGCCCAGGAGTCCGTCTCCCTCGACATGTTCAGCAGCAGCATCTTCGGCCTCGCCTACGACAACCCGGGCGTGATTGAGGCGGCGGTCGTGGGCGGTCGGTAAGCCCTTTCTCACCACAAAGGCACAAAGAGCACAAAGAAGAGCAGGAAAGGGAGGAGTGTGACGAGGCCCCGATTCGGGCCTCCGCCCTCTCTTCCTTCTTCGTGCCCTTTGTGCCTTTGTGGTTCAATCTGCTCACCGTTGCCCCGAGCGGTATCCTTGCGCATGCCCCCCACCCGCACCACCGCGCGGAGCACCAAGCCCCTCACGTACGCCAGCGCGGGCGTGGACATCGACGAGAAGGACTCGTTCACCGAGTCGCTCGACACCGTCCTGAAGCGCACGTACACCGACCGGGTCATCCCCAACCCCGGCGGCTTCGCGGGCCTCGTCCGCCTCGACTTCAAGGCCCGCCTCTTCCGGCGCAACTTCAAGGAGCCTGTCCTCGTTGCCTGCTGCGACGGCGTGGGCACCAAGGTGAAGCTCGCCGCGGAGCTCAACACCTTCGACACCGTGGGCATCGACCTTGTCGCGATGAACGTCAACGACCTCGTCGTCCAGGGTGCAGAGCCCCTGCTCTTCCTCGACTACATCGCGACACCCACCATCGACCGCAAGTTCCTGCACGACCTCGTCCGCGGCATCGCCGAGGGGTGCAAGCGCTCCGGCTGCGCGCTCATCGGCGGCGAGACCGCCCACATGCCCGACCTGTACAAGAAGGGTGACTTTGACCTCGCCGGCTTCTGCGTGGGCGTCGTCGAGCTCTCCCGCGTCCAGAAGCCCGCCCGCGTGCGCGAGGGCGATGTCATCCTGGGGCTCGCCAGCGACGGCATCCACAGCAACGGGTACACGCTCGTGCGCAAGGTGGTCAGTGAGGCGGGGCTGGACCTTGGCGAGGTATTTGAGGAGTTGCAGCCGGTCGGGAAGAAGAAAAGCTCAAAGCTCAGAGCAGCAAAGCAGCAAAGCGAGCCGGCGCGGAACGGGGCCGCTGCTCCCACTCCGTCACCCCGTCACTCCGTCACCCCGTCACTCTCGCTGGGCCAAGTCCTTCTCACCCCCACCCGCCTCTACGCCGACCCCATCTGCCGCATGCTCCGGCAGTACCACGTGAAGAACGTCGTCACCGGCATGGCCCACATCACGGGCTCGGGCATCCCCGGCAACCTCTGCCGCGCGTTGCCACCGACGCTCGATGCACAGGTGGACCGCTCCGCGTGGCCCGTGCTGCCCGTCTTCCGCTTTCTGCAGGAAAAGGGCAACATCCCCGAGGCGGAGATGTGGCGCATCTTCAACATGGGTCTGGGCTACTGCGTCATCGTCAAGCCCTCGTTCGCCGAGGCGGTCAGCGACAAGCTTAAGAAACTGGGCGAAAGGGTCTACACCATCGGCACAGTGGTGAAGGGCAAGGGCGAAGTGCGCTGGGCGCAGTAGCGCCAGCGCTGCGAAGGGCAGCGACCCGGCACGCAGCGATGTGTTCCAGCGCTACGACTCTTGGTCTGCGCGCGGGCGCCGCTCGCCCCCCTGGAGCGCGTACGGCTCACGGCTGATCGTGACTCCAGCCTCGTCGAGCACGGTGAGCACGCCCCCCGCGTGGTGGTGCAGCAGCCACTCGGCCGCGTGCACGGCCTCTTCGCGTGTGTCGTGCAGCGTCTCGGGCTGCTCTTCGCGGTCCTGCTTATTGGCCCACCGCCCGTCCGCCATGCGGAACACGGTGCGGTCCACGCGGGGTGCGCCCCCATCAGTGTTCGTCGGCATCAATCTGCCCTGCACTTTCCCCGCTGGGAAAAGTCACCACATCCCGTGCGCACAAGTGCTTCCCGGCGGAGTCAGAGCGTATGTGCGCCCCAGACGGCGCACGCCACCACGCAAGAAGCCACCTTCTTCGGGCAGTGCGACCCTGGCCAGTCATGCACTCTCAACCGCACCGAGACAGGCGCGAGGTGCGCATCACCCGGCGCTGCTCACGTATTCCCAGCGAGTTTCCGAACCGTCATATCAAACGTCCGCACCATGTTGCTGTGGACGGCATAGCAGACCGCGCCCAAAATCGCCGCGGCGATAAGCGAGCCCACCGCGAGGGCGATGCGAGCCGCCGCAAGATTGGCCCCGCCACCGCCGCCCACGGTGCCGATCCCCATCGCCTCCATGGGCTTCACGCACGCGTAGAGAAAACTCGCGGGGCTGAGCGACCCGAGCACCGGTCCCAGGTATGGGATCTTGCTCATGCTCGCCCAGCCGCACATCCCGATGATGCCGCTCACCACGCCCACGACACCCACCGTGCCCACGGTGGAAGAGAGCGTGCCACGGCTCTTAAGGCTCCAGTGCAGGCCGATCATGACGCAGAACGCCATGAAGGGGAGAATGACGATCGGCGCGATGAGCCCCGACTCGGGCAGGATGACCGGCGCTCCCTTCACCAGGACGCCACCTTCTCGGTTGAAGCCGTCGAAGAGCACATACAGTCCGGCCATCAGCAGCGTGCCCAGCGGCACGGCCAGCAGCGGCAGGAGGTACGTGATCAGGCCGCGGAGCTTGCCCGAGAGGTACGCGCTCGCCGTGATGGGCGTCGTGAGCAGCAGGTCCAGCGTGCCCTCTTCGCGTTCCTTGCTGATGGCGGTGGCGGCGGTGTTGATCGCCACGAGCGTGATGACCAGAACTTCACCCCACAGCGTCGCCATGATGGCGAACTGGAATTCAGAGAAACTGAATGTGCCGGCGTGGAAGAGCCAGATGAGCACCACGCCAAACGCCAGACCTGCCAGCAGGAAGGCGCCCCGCGCTGCGATCTTTGCGGGCGTGCTGTTGCGGCTTGCGGCCTCGCGCCAGGCGATGGGGTTGGACCACACGCCACGCGGGGCACGGTGCGCCTCGCTCTCGCCGTCGCCGTCCACCCCGCCCGCCCGGCCCACAATCTTCCGACCGAACAGACGCTTCATGATCGGCACGCCGTCCTCACCTGCACCAAGCGTCTGCAGGCCACCTGCCCGGACCGTGATGACCGACGCGATCATGAAGAACACGCTGAGCAGGATGCTGCCCACGCACCACGCCGTGACGGGCTTCTCGAGCAACCACGCCATCACGCCAAAGTGCGTCCCGCCCGCGGCACGCGGGTAGTTGGTCGGATTCAGGAGCGCGTAGAGCGCGAGGAACGGGTTGCACGCCGTCATCATCGTGACGCCCTGCCCGGTGGGCCCAGCGCCCTTCCCGGCCTGCCGCAGCGCCAGGTCGATCGCGATGGTGACGGCGAGGTAACTCACGACCGCGACATAGAACACGAAGAACGCCCGCTTGCCCACCAGCCGCGACACCGAGAGTGCAATCGCGATCGACCCCACCAGGAGCGCCGCCCCGGCCGCCACGCCGTACGAGGCAAAGATCGCACTCCCCGGCACACCGCCGAAGTACTGCGTGAGCGCGAACAGTGGCAGCGAGCAGAAGAGAAGCCCCAGCACAAAGAACAACCGGCCGAAGAGGTTCCCCAGCACGATCTGCCCCGCCGTGAGCGGCGTCGTGAGCAGCACCTCCCAGTTGCGCGGCGACGCCTCCTGCGCGATCGCTCCGCCCATGAACACGGGCGCGAGGATGCAAATGAGCGTGATCTGCAGGTACGCGATCCACTCAAAGGCCGTCGCGCCGGCCTGCGCGAACTGCTGGTACGTGATCATCCCACCCTTGGTCTGCAGCAGGATGACCCACAGCAGCACCACGATGAGAGCGGCGAGGTACGCCGAGCGGATGAGCATGTGCCGGTTGCGCCGGCCGCCGTTCTGCACCAGCCGCACCGCGATGGGGTTGGTGATCCAGAGCCGCAGGAACCAGCGAAGAAGGAGGGGCATGGGTGGTAAATGTACCGTCCAAACGGTGGGCGGGTTCACGCTCTTATCGCAACTGACTCAAGAAGGGCATGCATCCGCGCCGCAAACCCAACCTCATCCCGCAGCGGAGAAGCCGCGAACGCCCCGGGAATCCGGGCATGCAACGCCTCCCGCCGTGCCCGGTCGGCAGTGAGTGACGCCGCCAACGCGACATAGGCGTCGGCATCCTGCGCAACCAGTTCCGGCAAGCCGCACGCCCCCAGCAGGCTCGTGCCCACCCGCCCGGCGTGGCCCTTGCCCTCCAGCGTCACCACCGGCACGCCCATGGAGAGCGCTTCACAGGTCGTGGTCGTGCCGTTGTACGGGAACGGGTCCAGGGCGATGTCGATTCCGTGGTACAACGCCAGGTGCGCGGCCGGGGTGTCGGTCCACGCAAGGAACTTCAGACGGTCCGCGGGCACGCCCCGGGCACCAAACGCACCCACAAAGTGCTCCCGCACTCCCTCCTGCGTCAGCATGTTGCTCTTGAGGGCGAGCACCGATCCCGGCACCGACCGCAGAATGCGGGCCCACACATCGATCACGCCGTCGTTGACCTTGGTGAGGATGTTGAACGATCCAAACGTCACACTGTCCGCGGCGGACGCGGAGGACGCCGGCTTAGGCGGCGGCGCATCGACACGGGGCCGGTAGCAGAGGAAGCACGGGTCCAGCCGCAGGAGCTGCTCGGTGCACAACCCCGCGGCCCCGGCGAGGTCAGTCGTCGAATCCACGATCCGAAAGTCGTGCATCGCGCAGCCCGTCGTGCACGGGTAGCCGCAGTAACTGACCTGCACCCGCGCACACCGCTGAGACAGTGCATCCAGCCGCCCACCCATCGAAAGCCCAGCCAAGTCCACCAGCACATCGATCCCGTCGGCCCGGATGCGGTCCACCAACTCGCCCGCCGACAACGTCCAGACATCCCGGAACACGCTCGCCGCGGCCCGGAACGCGTCTGTGGTCTCGTCCGTCTTGTTGCCCGTGCTGTAACAGGTGACGTGCGCCCCCTGCCGTACCAGCCCCTCCACCAGCGGCAGAGCGAAGTACGCGACCGAGTGGGTCACGAAGTCCGGCGAGAGCACACCCACCCGCAGCGGTCCCTGACGCGCCCGTGCCGCGATGGGCGGGCACGCGTCCCAGCCCATCGCCTGCGCAAAGTCCCGGTGTGCCTGCGAAACTTCCTGCGGCGTACAGCGATCGTCGTACATCGATGTAATCGCGAGCTGCATGCGGGCTTCGGCTGATGCCGGAGCACCCGCCACCTCAAGACGGTGGTGGTCCATCGCCTCCCGCACGCGCCCCTCGCTCCGCAGCACCGCCCCCAGAGTCCCGTGCCATGCGGGCGCATTGGCGGGGTCGGAAACCAAGAGCGACTCGGACAGCTGCTTTGCCCGCCCCGTCCGGCGGGTGACGTACAGCAACTGCAGCAACATCCGAGTCAGCGCAATGCTCCCAGGGTGTGCCTCCAAGGCCCGATCCAGATACGCGATCGCTGGCTCGGCATCCCCTACTTCAATAAGCAGCCGGCCCACCAGCAGCTTGTCCTGCTCGTCAGCAAAGCCAATCGCGGCCAGCCGCTGAGAAAAGAACCGGGCTTGGGGGAGGTCATTCAGTGCCGAACATGCCTTGGCGAGTCCCATGAGCACCGCAGCATTCCCCGGTTCGAGGGTGTAGAGCCGCTGGTACGCCTGCTTGGCCTTGACGTACTCCCGGGCCTCCAGAAGTGCGTGGGCTTGCTCGAGTTTGGGGAGCGGAATGGGCACCGGGAACCGTACGGCACCAGCGCCAAGTTACCCACACTGAACCCGAATGGCATCGCAATAACTACTTTGGGACATGGTAGAACGCTCGGTTCAAGGAGCGATTTATGAAGATTGCCTTGTGATTTGGGTGTCCACCGGGTACGGTGCCCGTGTACGAGGAGAGAGGGACGCCGCCACAGCGGCCACCCCTCCACAACTTGGTCCATGGACAGCCGCGGCGGGCGACGTGCTCTGCCCTGCTCGCTGTTGGCTGAAAACGCTGGGTCGTGTGTTTCCGCGCACGGCCCGACGCGCGCGTCCCGTTGGGCAGGGCAACAAGGTTTGGAGAGAGAACGATGAAAAAGGTCTTTGCAGTGATGGCTGTTGCTGGCTTCGCCGCGTCGGCGCTGGCCCAGAACAGCGGCGCCCGCCTCATTGATGGCAACGCGCTGTACGACGTGACGAGCGCGGGCGCGACGGGCACGATCCCGACGACGAGTGAGCCCACCGGCACGGCGGCGGGCGCTCAGGCGAACCTGCGTCCCAGCGGCGCCCCCGGCACCACGGGCCAGGACCAGCTGTACGCCAACTGGTGGTGGTACCGCGTGAACGGCGCCAGCACCCGCGAGCTGGGCGTCCGCCAGACGACGGGCACGGCCGTGAAGAGCTCCCTGGGCTCCAACCACGTCGCCTACCAGATCACGCCCGCCACCGGCCTGACGTTCACCATGAACTACTGGCTGACCGACCTGGACGGCGCCGGCGGCAACAACGCCGCGAACATCCTCACCTCGATGACCGTGACCAACACCACGGGCGCCGCGGCGGATATCTCCCTCTTCAACATGGTCGACCTGTTCCTGTTCGGCGGTGACGCTGGCGACCGTCTCCGCACGGCGACCGTTGGTGGCAACGGCGACCGCAGCCTGCTCGTCAGCGACTCCACGGTGGCCGCCGCCGCTGCGACGATGATGTTCACCGGCTACGGCGCCACCGGCTACGGCATCGGCACCTTCAGCGGCATCAGCGGCCAGATGAGCGATACCGGCCTGGACAACTTCGCCGACGTCAACTCGGGCGCTCCGGTTGAGCCCACGGCTGGCGCGGATATCTCCGCCGTCATGCAGTGGAACCTCGGCTTGGTGCCGGACGGCGGTAGCCGCACCGTCTGGTCCGCCGTCGCCGTTGATCTCGGTGGCACCGCGCAGACCGTCCCCACCCCCGGCGCTCTCGCGCTCGTGGGCATGGGCGGCCTGATCGCTTCCCGTCGTCGTCGCGCCTAAGGCGCGGCAACGCCCGCGGCCTGAACACCCGCGGCGTACCGGAATGGGTTTCCACCCTTCTCTGGATCAGTCCTTCGATCACCCCGGGCTACCGCTCGGGGTGATCGTTTTTGGAGATGGACACCAGCACATCCGCCATCCGCCGTCCAAATCCGCTCGCGTCCGCGAGCACCGACGTCCTGTACGACTCGCGCACACGCGCCCGCACGCTCCGGAGTCGGGGTCGGTCCAACGCGAGACCCGCAGCGATCTCCACAAACTCGCGTTCGCTCGCCGCGACCAGCTCACCAAGGCCGACGGCCTCCAGCAGGCTGCGCCCCACCCGTGAAGCCGACGTCTCGCCGGTGCGTGTCACCACGGGCACGCCCATCGACAGGGCCTCGCACGTCGTGGTCGTGCCCGCGTACGGGAACGTGTCCAGGGCGATGTCGGCGTCGTCGTATTCCGGCAGCACTCCCGCACTGTTCTTCGCGGGCAGGTCCGGCCGCACGCGGTCGGGCGAGAGGCCCGCCGCCTCGAACCTCGCGGCGATGTTTGCCCGCACTCCGCTGTCCGCGATCGCGTGGTGCTTCAGCGTCAGGATCGATCCCGGCACTTGATGCATCACCGCGGCCCACTGGCGGATCAGAGCGTCGTTCACTTTCAGCAGGCTGCTGAAGGACACGAACCGAATCGGCGCGTCGCTCCCACGCTCAGCGGTTGCGGGCTCCCGCACGCGGGCAAAGGCGACCAGGCAGGGCCCCACATGCACGAGTCGCTCGCAGTTGAAAGTGGCCGTTTCCGACGGATCGGCGATCCCATCGCTGATCCTCGCGTCCATCCGCGTGAGGCCTGTCGTGTTCGGATAGCCCATCCACGTTGCGTGCGCCCGCGCGGGACGCATCGCAAAGACCGGGAGCCGATGGCCACGCGTGTGCCCGGCAAGGTCCAGCAGTACGTCAACGCCGTCACTGCGGACGCGCTGCGCAACCTCGGCGTGCGGCGCGAACGGGACGTGCCGCCATGCGTCGAACAACGGCTTGAGCGATGCGCTCACGGTGTCCTCGCGCACAGCAAGGCTGTAGGCGATGAAACGGACCTTCTCCGGGTCCGCGTGCTCGACCACGGGCCGGATGAAGTTGGCCACGGCGTGATCGCGGAGGTCCGGGGAAACAACGCCGACGGTCACCGGCCCGGGCCTGGCATGACCCCCGAGCGGCGCCATGACCGCCGTCGCGGCTTCCAGCATCTCCCCATACCGGCAGTGCAGGCGGAACGACTCCTCCGCACCGACGCCCGGGGAGTACGTGGACATCGCGGCGGCCGCGTCTGCGTGATCGAGCCGACCGGGCGACTGACGGCACGCCTGCAGGATCAGCGGGAATGCCTCGTCGATGCGGCCCGCCCCGTGCAGGGCGACGGCGAGGTTGGCCAGCAGCCGCGAATCGTCTGGCGTGACGGCCAGCCCTTCCCGGCACACTTCCTGTGACTGGCTCCAGCAATCAGTGGAGGCATACAGGTTCGAGAGCGCGATGAGCACGTTTGGGTCACGCGGAGCCATGCCCCTCGCCCGCAGCAGCGGATCCTCGGCGTCGCTCACTCGCCCAAAGTGCAGGAGCGTGTTGCCCAGGTTGTGCCAGGCGCGGAAGTCATCCGGCATCAGTTGCACAAGCCGCTGCGCACTGCCCTCGGCCCCGGCGGCATCGCCCGCACGCAGGCACGCGGTGGTCAGGAGGCTCAGGGCGTCCGCGTCGGCGGGGTCGCGTCGCAGGGCGGTCCGCAGCGTGGCGATCGCCCGCGCGTGCTCGCCCGCGGCGATGAGGTTTGAAGCGCAGTCTGTCTCGCGCGCGGTCATGGGCGAGGGTATCGGCGGCGCTGCGCATGAAAAAACCCCGCTCGTCGCGGGGCTTGGTAGTCTGCACACTTGCTTTAGGCGCCGCTGGTGGCGGGCTTCGCGGGCTCGCGCGAGTCCCTGACCGCCTCGGCCTTGCCGGACTCGATCTTGTCCACGAGCCACTGCGGGGGCGGGGCGCTGTCGAAGAACAGGTGCTCTTCGGGCTTGCCGTCGCCGTCGTTGCGGCGCGTGACCGTGATGGTGGCCGGGGCGTTGAAGTTGCCCAGGAGCAGCATCTCGGAGAGCGGGTCCTCGATGAACTGGCCGATGGCGCGGCGGAGGGGGCGGGCGCCGAACTCGGGGTTGTAGCCCTTATCGATAAGGAAGTCCTTGGCCAGCTGGTCGATCTCCATCGCGAAGCCCTGGACCGCCAGTCGCTTGCTGAGCTTGGCGGCCTCGTACTCCACGATGCTCGCGATGTTCTCGCGGGTGAGCGGGCGGAAGACGATGACGTCGTCGAGGCGGTTGATGAACTCGGGGCGGAAGA
Source organism: Phycisphaerales bacterium (assembly GCA_036261855.1). Lineage (GTDB taxonomy): Bacteria > Planctomycetota > Phycisphaerae > Phycisphaerales > UBA1924 > BJHL01. The sequence goes on from DATAKA010000057.1 coordinate 18,751, forward strand.
ACCGCTCGATCTCCTTCATCAGCACGCTCTTGATGTTGTCGTAGTCCGTCGCCTCCGTGCGCTTGCCGAAGCCGAAGCCCGCGCCGCCCTTGATGATGTCGCTGCCCAGGTTGCTGGTCATGATCACCACGGTGTTGCGGAAGTCGACGTTCCTGCCGAAGGAGTCGGTGAGGCGGCCTTCCTCCAGGATCTGGAGGAGCATGTTGAAGACGTCCGGGTGGGCCTTCTCGACCTCGTCGAGGAGCACCACGCTGTAGGGGCGGCGGCGGATGCGCTCGGTGAGCTGGCCGCCCTCTTCGTAGCCGACGTAGCCGGGGGGCGCGCCCACCAGGCGGGAGACGTTGTGCTTCTCCATGTACTCGGACATGTCGAGGTGGACGATCGCCTCCTCGTCGCCGAACATGAACTCGGCCAAGGCCTTGGCGAGCAGCGTCTTGCCCACGCCCGTGGGGCCGCAGAAGATGAACGAGCCCATGGGGCGCTTGGGGTCCTTCAGGCCGGCCCGGCTGCGCCGGATGGCCTTGCTGATCGCCTTGATGGCCTCGTCCTGGCTGATGACCTTCTTGTGCAGCTCGGCCTCGAGCTTGAGGAGGCGGGCCGCCTCGTCCTTCTCGAGCCGCTTGAGCGGCACGCCGGTCATCTTGGAGACCACCTCCGCGATGATCTCGTCATCGACGGTGCCCATGGCCTCCGCGCTCTTGGCGCGCCATTCCTTCTGGATCTCGTCCTTCTTGCGGCGCATCTGCTCGGCCTTGTCGCGCAGCTCCGCGGCCTTCTCGTAGTCGGCCGCGCGGACCGCCTCGTCCTTCTCGACGCTGAGGCGCTCGATGTCCGCCTCGATCTCGGCGAGGTTCGGCGGCTTGGTCATGCTCTTGAGGCGGACGCGGGCGCCGGCCTCGTCGATCACGTCGATCGACTTGTCCGGCTGCACGCGGCCCGTGATGTAGCGGCCCGAGAGCTCCACGGCCGCCTTGAGGGCGCCGTCGGTGATCCGGACCTTGTGGTGCGACTCGTACTTCTCGCGCAGGCCCTTCAGGATCGCGACGGTCTGCTCGTCGTTGGGCGGGTCGACCGTGATGGCCTGGAAGCGGCGGGCCAGGGCGGCGTCCTTCTCGATGTACTTGCGGTACTCGTCGAAGGTCGTCGCGCCGATGCACTGGATTTCGCCGCGGGCCAGCGCGGGCTTGAGCACGTTGGACGCGTCGATCGCGCCCTCCGCGCCGCCCGCGCCCACCAGCGTGTGCAGCTCGTCGATGAAGAGCATCACGTTCTTGGCCTTGCGGACCTCGTTCATGACGGCCTTGATGCGCTCCTCGAACTGGCCGCGGTACTTGGTGCCGGCCACCATCATGGCGAGGTCCAGGACGACCAGGCGCTTCTCGCAGAGGATCTCGGGGACATCGCCCGCGACGATGCGCTGGGCCAGGCCCTCGACAATCGCCGTCTTGCCGACGCCGGCCTCGCCCAGGAGGACGGGGTTGTTCTTGGTGCGCCGGCAGAGGACCTGCACGACGCGTTCGATCTCGGTGCTGCGCCCGATCACCGGGTCGAGCGTGTTCTCACGCGCGAGCTCGGTGAGGTCGCGCCCGAAGGAGTCGAGCGCGGGCGTCTGGCTGCGGCCGCGCTTGCCCTGGGCCCCGGAAGGGCCGGACGGGCCGCTGGGGGCCGCGGATTCCTTGGAGGAGGACGGCGCGGGGCCACCGCCGCCGGCACCCTCGACGTTCTCGCCCTGGTCCTGGCCTGCGCCCAGGAGGTTCAGGACCTCCTCGCGCACTTCCTCGAGCTTGAGGCCCAGGTTCATGAGCACCTGCGCGGCGACACCGTCGTGCTCGCGCAGCAGGCCGAGCAGGAGGTGCTCGGTGCCCACGTAGTTGTGGTTCAGGTTGCGGGCTTCCTCGATGGCGTACTCGATGACCTTCTTGGCACGCGGCGTCTGCGGCAGCTTGCCCATGGTCACCATCTCGGGGCCGGCGCGCACCAGCTTCTCGACCTCGAGGCGGACCTTGCGGAGGTCAACATCGAGGTTGCGGAGCACGTTGGCACCGACGCCGGAGCCTTCCTTGACGAGGCCGAGCAGGATGTGCTCGGTCCCGATGTATTCGTGGTTCAGGCGCTGGGCTTCCTGGTTGGCCAGGGCCATGACCTTGCGTGCACGATCGGTAAAGCGTTCAAACATCTCGCGTCCTTCCTTGTCGGGGGAGAGGGAGGCCCTTCCCGACAGCCATCTATACGAGCAAACCAGACCCCAGGATGGTCAGGTTCGCTGGTGATTCATCCCATTGGATGCCGGCACCTTGTTGGTATCTTCATCGGTTGGGTGGGGCGTGTCGTTCGATCCTTCCGGACGGCACGCGCAAGTGTTGCCTTTTCAGAGCTTTATGTGACCAGGCGCTCGACGGAGGCCGGGGGGCACGTGATGCTGGCGGCTGCCTAGAGCGTGCCAGCACGGGTACTTGCGATTCATGACTGGTTCCCCCCCGTGACCTGCCGCTCCGTTCAATCTGGTGCCACGATCGCGGTAAGCCGCTGTCAGAATGGCGGTTGGGTGCATCACCGGCCGCGGGACACTAAACCCGGGTCGGCGACGATATCGACCGGGATGATCCGCTCGGCCTCGGCACCGGTGGTGGTGTCGGTCACCGTGACCTTGAGGTTGTAGCGGCCGACGGACAACGTCGAGGGCAGCTCGATGATCTGAATCAGGTAAAAGTCGCGGCGGGCGCTGCGGCTGGTCTCGGTCACGCCCTGCGGCGGCCGGTGCCAGGCGAGCAGACCGTCCTTGTCGTGGTAGAGCGTCAGCGTCTGGCTGAGCTGGACCGAGACCTGCTCGCTCATCGCAACGTTGGTCTGGAGCGGGTCGCCCGAGCGTGCGGGACGCGTCGCGAAGCCGTCCAGCTCGGTGTAGACGATGGCCCGGATCGAACGACCGGCGACGAACGTGGTGGATGAGTAGGGGTCGAACCGGCCGTAGCCCTGCACGCGGGTGCAGAGAGCCGCGCGCGTGATGGAGAACGCCTTGGGTGCTGGCGTGGCGACAGCGGGAGTTGGCACGGGTGCCGGGATGGGCGCTTCGCTGCCGCGGAGCGCGGTGCGGAGATCGGGCGGCGTCGAGGCGTCGGACAGCAGGCGCGTCCGGGCCTGACGGAGCGTCTCGATATCCGCCGGAGAGAGCGACTTTGCGAGCGGGTTGTCGGCTGCATCGAGCGTCGCGAGCACGCCGGGCTTCATGGCTTCGATCGGGATGAGGGCGGCGGCATCCGCGAGTGCGGGCTTGGTTGATCCGGGTGCGGGCTGCAGAAGCGAGGCCATGCGGGCCGCAAGGTCGGCGACGGGGTCCGGCGGCGGCTCTGCCTGCACGACCGGTGCGTCGGGCACGGTCCGCGCGGTGTCCGGCTCCGGGGGTGCGACGCCGGCTTCTGCCGCGAGAGCACCAAGGCCTGTACTCGCCGTGGGTTCAGTCCTCTGCTGCTGCGGGACCGGACGGGTCGGGGCGGGCGCGTTGGCAGGCTGCGCCTTGGCGGTGGGCCTGCCGAAGTCATCGACAGCGCCCTCGCGGAGGAGTTGCTCGAGGTTGAGGGCGCTCTGCTGGGCCCACGCGGACTTCTGCGCATCGGTCATCGGGGCTGTCGGGTCGGGCGGCGGGAGCACAACGGCCTCGGCGTTGCTTGCGAGTGCTGACAGGCCGGTATTGACGGCGGGCGGGTTCTTCGCGCTCTTGGACGGCGATCCCGGCGCACTGGCAGCGCGCGGGCCGCACGCGGCGAGCATGACGGTGATCCCAAGTCCTGCGGTGCGCAGGGATATGCGTCGGAGCGCAAGGTCCATGCTGCTTTGTCGGCACTTTGTGCCGGGCGACGTGATTTTGACTGGTGGGCTCAGGCGCGGCGGACGAGCTGCACCGGGCTCTTGCCTTCGCGCACGGCCTGGCGGATCTGGGCGAGGCGGAGCAGCGCGGGCTTGGCGGTGCCATCGGGCTTCAGCAGGCCGCCGCCGGGCATCTCCGGAGGGACGGGCGCGTTGGAGTCGGTGAGTTCGTGCCAGCAGACTGAATGGACGTACGGCTTGCTGAGGGCGATGCTCATCGCCTGGGTCATCCACTGGAGCTGCACCGCCTCGCTCCAGGGCTGACGCCAGTACCCGGGCTCGTAGGGGTCCTCGGGCTCGGCACCCGCGCGGGGGACGAAGGGCCTCGGCGTGATGGCAGCGCTGGGGGCGCCCAAGGCGGTCAGGGCGATAGGCTTTTCGAGCGCGGCGAACTTGTCGAGCATCGCGGAGAAGCTCAGCATGTCGCGCGTGCTGGTGCCGGGCTCGGCGGCACCCATCTGGACGCGGAGGCCGATGGCGTCGATGGGCAGTCCGGCGGTGAGCGCGGCCTCGGCGTAGAGGTACGGCGGGATGCTGCGCTTGTTGGTGGTGTGGTACTCACCCCAGGGCTGCGTCACCTCAAGCTGCACCTTGGCGTTGGGGTGGAGCTTCTTGACCAGCAGCACGCAGATGCGTGTGAGGTCCATGATCTGCTCGAAGGAGATCTTGAAGTTGGTGTTGACGTGCAGGCCGCTGGCCACCGTCCAGCGGGAGATTGTCTTGCGGTAGCGCGTCACCACGGCCTGGACGTGCTCGAAGACCAGGTCGCGGAGGGTTTCGTAGTCGTTCTCCCAGATGAACAACCACTCGGGGGCGCACTGGGGGCGGAAGTCGATCACCGGGCCGCCGACGATGGGCAGCTTGGCGGTGCGCACCGCCCATTCGATCCACCGGTCGGTGGGCGCGAAGTTGTACTTGCCCTCCACGGGCTCCATGTCGATCCACCGCATCGGCATCGTCAGGAAGTCGCACGAGGCGCTGATGGCCTTGGCCTGCGCCTCGGTCAGCGGGCCGGGCGAGACCGAGCAGCCAATGAGCGGCGGCGTCGCGAGCACCGCGTAGCCGCTGCCGGGCACGACGATGGGGGCGTTGGCGGAAGGCACTTCGCTCGTGATCTTCGCGGTCTGCGCACGCGCGGCCTTGTGGCCCTCGCCCGTGAACCGCATGCGTACCTGCCGGTCCGCCTGGATCAGGGCGAGCTCCTCACCCGCTTCCATGGAAAGTGCCAGCGCCTGCGCGGCGAGCTTGTTGGCCGCGGGGTTGTAGCCAGACGCCGCGGCGTCGGGGTTGCTGGTGGGGATCGACTGCGCGACGAGCGCATCGCAGAAGCTGGTGCGGGCCAGTTCAAACTGCTGCATCACGGGGTGGTCGGCGGGAAGGTCGGTGAGTTGCCAGTCTTCAAGCTTGTTCAGCAGGAGCATGATCTGCCGGCGGGCCAGCTCGATCATGAGCAGGTAGGGCTTGTCACGCTCGGGCAGCAGGCAGGTGTGGACCGTCAGGAGGCCCATCGTCTCGCCGGTGGGTGTGGGGAGGAGCTTGGCGAGCGATTCGGGCAGGTTCGGTCGGGGCACAAGGAGTTGCACCGCGAGCCCCGCGGTCTGCGGCGCCGACTTGACGCACCGGACCAGCTTGGACGAGAGATCGATGCTCCCCTGCAGCGGCACCTCGTCCGCCCCAACGAGGAACGCGTGACGGGGCGGAAAGTGCGCCACATCCACGCCGTCGCTGTCAAAGACCACGAAACTGAGCATGGCTGGTGGTAGCTTTCCTGGGGGATGCGGGGGTGACAGACGCCGGGGTAGGGGATTAGGAGGGGATTGTGGGTGGCAAAGCGGGCGGGGGCAACCCCGGGTGGCAACGATTTCTTGCCGGGTGATACGCGAACGCATCACCCGACGGATGGACCGGGACGACCACCGCCGCACGGGGCGGACGTTGGCGTCACACCTTGCGAATCGAAAGGCGGGACTCCCCATGTTGAACGTCACACTCCACTTCCGGTTGCGGTCCTTGGTCGCGGCGGGCTCGGTTGGAGTTCTGGCCCTGGTCGCTGGTGGCTGCGGCTCGGTGCAGCAAACGCCTGGGGCCCGGACAACCTCAACCGCGGAGCTGGCTCCGCTCCTCAAAGGAATGGGCACTCACACGCGGAAGGTGACCACGGATTCGCACGACGCCCAGACGTACTTCAACCAGGGGCTGACACTCGCCTACGCGTTCAACCACGACGAGGCGATCCGGTCGTTCCGACAGGCCACAGCGTTTGACCCTGAGTGTGCGATGGCGTGGTGGGGCATTGCGCTCTGCAACGGTCCACACATCAACAACCCGGTTGTGAGCGAGCAGTCAGCCCGCGACGCGTGGGAAGCGGTGCAGAAGGCGATGGCGCTGCGCTCCCGGGTCACGCCCGTGGAGCGGGCGTTGATCGAAGCGGTCGCCCACCGGTACAGCGCAGACCCGGCAGCGCCGCGCCGACCGATGGATGAGGCGTACGCGTCCGCGATGCGGCGGGTGTGGCAGCAGTTCCCCCACGACGGAGATGTCGGCACGCTCTTCGCCGAGTCGATGATGGACCTGCGGCCTTGGGACCTGTGGCAGAAGCCCGCGGCGGACCAGCCGGTCGGCACGCTGCCCACCGCGCAGCCGGGCACCGAGGAGATCGTCGCGACACTTGATCGCGTGCTTGAGATCGCCCCGAGGAACCCCGGCGCCAACCACCTCTACATCCACACGATGGAGGCCTCGCCCACTCCGCAAAGAGCAGTTGCCGCGGCGGACCGCCTGCGGACGCTTGTGCCGGGCGCGGGGCACCTGGTGCACATGCCCGGGCACATCGACATCCGCGTCGGCCAGTGGGAGCAGGCGGCGGTCGCGAACGAGCAGGCGATCAGGGCGGACAAGGCGTATCGCAAGGTGTCGCCAAAGCAGGGCTTCTACCGCGTGTACATGGCCCACAACCACCACTTCCTCGCGTTCACCGCGATGATGGAGGGCCGGCACGAGGCGGCGCTCGCCGCGGCCCGGGAGATGGTGGGCGGCGTGCCCGCTGCGTCCATCGACGAGGCCGCGCCGATGGTGGACCCGGTCATGTCGATCATCTACGACGTGCACAAGCGGTTCGGGCGGTGGGACGACCTGTTGGCCGAGCCCGCGCCGCACGAGAAGCTCGTGATCACGACGGCGATGTGGCGGTTCAACCGCGCCGTGGCCTACGCCGCCAAGGGTGACGTCGCGGCGGCTAAGAAGGAACAAGGCTTGTTTGAGGCCGCCGTGAAGGCCGTGCCCGAGAACGCGATGATGGCGATCAACCCGGCCCACACGGTGCTTGACATCGCGGACCACATGCTGAAGGGTGAGGTTGCGCTCGCCGAGCACGACACCGAGACCGCGGTGCGGGAGCTTCGCGCGGCCGTCGCGATCGAGGACGGGCTGCTCTACATGGAGCCGCCGGACTGGATCCAACCGGTGCGGCACGCCCTTGGCGCAGTGCTGATCGACGCCGGGAAGCACGCGGAGGCGGAGCAGGTGTACCGCGACGACCTGTTCTTCTGGCCGGAGAACGGGTGGAGCCTCAAGGGCCTGCGTGATGCGTTGCGGGCTCAGGGCAAGGCCGACGCAGCGCTCGACGCCCGCGTCGCCAGGGCCTGGAGGCGTGCCGACATCACGGCATCGACATCGTGCCTGTGCGTGCGGGAGCGGGAGGTCTCTTCGCGATGACCGCCGGGGCCGCGGGGCCCAGCGCGGGAGATTCAGGTCATGACCATGCTCGCGCTCGTGACAAGCGCGGTGCCTTCGGGGTCCATCGCGCCCGAGTAGCTCAGGAGCTGCACGCTCTGCGGCTCCGCGAGCTTGCAGGCGGCGACGAGGTTGCCCAGGGAGCACCACCGCGTGGCGTTGCCCTGCCAGCTCATGGCGGAGACGAGCTCGTCGGGCTTGTTCTCCGAGAGCATGCGGAGCATGTCCTGGTCGTTGCGGAAGACGTTGTTGCGTGCCTCCACCACCTGGGGGTCGTCGCCGGCCATGGGCATCTGGTCGCCGAAGGCGGGACCGACGTGCGAGAGGTCGGCGCTGCTCACCAGCAGCGTCTTGCCGGGCATGGAGCCGATGGCCTTCGCCATGGCCTCCAGGAACGGCGTGAGCCCCAAGCCCTTGCCGTCGTACGACTCGCCGTTGTTCGCCGCAGGGTCGTGGATGAGCACGCCGAAAACCATGGGGTAGCTTCCGCCATCGGCCTTGCCCAAGCAGTGCTGGATCCACGGGATTTGCAGCTCGATGGAGTGTTCACGCTCGTGGTCGAAGCGGTTCTTGAAGAGGAGGTCGGTGTTCGCGCCGCCGAGGTTCCTGCTCAGGGCGTCCACCAGTTGCTGGTCCACCGGGCACACGCCCAACGGCGACTCGTACCCCTTGGTGCACCCCGTCACGCCCGTGCCCTCGCCGAAGTGGTTGGTACCCAGGATGATCACGCGGTCGGGCCGGTCCACCACGCGGAGGCGTCCCCACGTGGACCCGTAGTTCACCCAGCCGCGCGGGTAGTCCAGGTGCGGCGCCACGACGGCCCGGGGCAGCACGTCAAACGACGGTTTTTCCGCGTCCTTGAGCGCCATCGCCATCCACTCGTCAAAGTGGAACCGCATGCGTTCGGCCCCCAGCGCCGCTTTCTCGTCCGAGGAAAGTGCTTCGAACTTTTCCTGCGAGCCCAGGTGCGAAGCCGCCATGGCGTCCGCCATCGCGGCGGTGGAGCCCGGGGGCAGCGTGGGTGCGCCGTCAAACTCGCCGCGGATCTTGTCGATGATCGCCTGGAACACCGGCCCCTCAAGAAGGCCCGCGTCATCAAGCTGGGCGACGAGTTGCTCGAGGATGGGGCGGGACAGCCCGCGCCCCACGGTCGTCACGATCTCGTCGATGCCCTTCTGCCCGTCCATGAGCGGCAGCACAAACTGAGCGGCGGGGCTGGTGATCACCGCACGCTCTGAAATCTGCCTCGCATCGGCGATGCCCATGAGCTGCTGGCCGCCGACCTCGGCGGGGAAAACCCGTACCTGACGGAGCTTGGGACGCTGCTGGTGCGCGGCGTTCGGGTTGAACACGGGCTGGGCGGGCTGGGTCATGAGGCATGATAGCGCAGGGCTGAAACTCCAGCGCCGCGCACGCCGCGCTACTACTTGCCGTCCTTCTTCTTGAACAGCTCATCGAGCCCCTTCTCGATCAAGTTGCCCGGGTTGACCTTCTGAAGGAGGTTCCTTCCAAAGAGCTCCAGGTCCGCGCCAGTCTTTGGATCGTCGAACGACCCTCTGGTCCGGAACGGCACCATCGTCGCGGCGTCCAGGATCGGCACTTCATTGAGCAGCCCGCCGATGCCGGTGTTGGACTTGAAGATCCCCGCGGCCTGGTCCGTCAGCGAACCCAGCGGCACCCACGTCACCACATCCACGCTGCGGGTCGTGAGGTCCACCGTGCCCTCGCTCTCGACGCTGAACTCGCCGAGCGGCAGCTTGTAGCGCGGGTAGCTGGCGACGCCCTTGGTGATGGTCACGGTCAGTGGGTCCAACCGCTGGCCCACAACGCCGGTGGTGCGGACCTTCGCAAGGTCCAGCAGTTGCCCAAAGAGCGAGGACGTGCCGAAGCGGGCCTCGCCCGGGTCGATGCGGATGGTGCCGTTGAGCTTGGAAAAGTCCTTGGAGAATGGGATCGTCAGGTTGTCACCCACGATCATCGCGGGCCGGTCTGACTTCGCTTTCTGGATCGTGCCGATGGCGGGGAGGCCTTTCACGAAGCGGCCGGCGAGCGCATCGGTCAACTCGAGGATGCTCACGTTGAGCGGCTGCGACAGCGTGAGCACGGCGTCGTCGATCGACCCCTCGGCGGAGAACGTGGCGCGATCGGACGTGGCATTCAGCTTCAGCGTGCCGTTGCTCGCGGGCTGAGAGGCCGCGTCATCCGCGGGTTTGATCGGCACGTTGCGCGCATCCAGGTCCAACGCAATCAATGGCCCCAGGGCCTCGACGAGCAGCCCATCCTGGCCCGCCAGCACATCCACCAGCGCGGTCGGCAGCGAGGGGATCTTTCCCGCGGCCGTCAGCGTGGCCCGCGATTGGTCAATGACGCCCCGCGCACTGACGAGGTGATCGATGGTTCCTGCGATACCAACGTTTGTGGCGGGCGGACTCTCGCCCGCGCGAGCTGTCGCGACGTTGAGCTGGAACGCCAGCGATGGAGAGGCCTCCGTCCCGGGCTTGGTGGCCACCGTAAGCGTGGTGTTCTCCAACGCGGCGGACCGCTTGTCGGGGGCGACCGCGTCCACCTTCGGCATGTCCACCGCCAGCCCCACGGCGAACGCCGGCGGGGGTGTTGTCGGCTGCACCGCTCCCTCGGGCACCGCGCGGGGAAGGGTCAGGCGGTCGATGGTCACGCCCACATCCACTGGGCTTGTGACGACGAACGCCGCGAGCTTGGCCGGCTCGCCCGGCACGGCAGCCGGCGCCAACTTCTGATTGATCCACTCAGGCGCAAGGGTGAAGCGCCACTTGGCGGACTTCGTCACCTCGATCGCCTGCGGTGAGAGCCGCACCGCGATGGGCCCCTCGCTCGTCAGCTTGGGTGCCGTCGCGGCAACTTCGGCCGTTGTGATCTGTGTTGATGCATCAGTCGTGGCCTTGAGCGTCACGCGTGCGGTCTCACCCAGCACGCTTGTGAGAAGGCCCGCTTGACCGAGCGCCTTCTCCACAGCGCCTGTTGCGACGTTGGTCACGTCGAGATTGACCGTAAGAGGACCGACTGGCTTCGCGCCGGAAATGTCTCCGGCAATGGTGCCGGCCACATCAGCGGCTCGATCACCGTTCGCAATGAGCTTCGTCCGGAGCGTGGCGTTCACCGGGGCCTTGGACGCGGGTGAACCTTCCTTCGCCGGAACCACGCCCATCAATGGAACATCCGCCTCGATCGTGAGCGTGTCCACGCCCGCGCTCGCGAGGGACTTCATGGCGCTGCCCTCTTCAAAGAATGCCGCGAGCCCGTCCACCGTGGCCTTCCCGGGGATCGTCACCGTGGCGTGCACGGGCTGGGCCTTGTCCCACTGCGGCGTGAGCCCCTGCATGGGCACCGTGAACGGTGCAACGCCCAACTGCACCTCAGTGGCCGCCGCGAGGCGGAGCTTGCCCGCAAGGTCCGGCTTGCTGCCCCGCACCAGCGTGTCCACGAGTGATGGCGACACCATGAGCTTGGCGAAGTTCTCGGTGCCCTTGAGTTCTGTGGGGGAGAGCCGGACCCGCGTAACCACATTGCTCTGGCCACCGGTGATCCTCGCGACCAGTTCTGTGGTCGCGGCGTCCTCGGTGCGCTTGATGCCCAGGTCCAGGCCGATCTTGTCCCCGAAGACCTCGCGGGTGAGACCGGCAAAGTCGAGCGGAACCGTGCCAGGCTCCGGCGCTGCCTGTGCGAGGGCGGCCGCGGACGAGGGCAGGTCGATGATCTGGAGACGTCCAGTAGGGCGGAGGGCTTGGATGTTGGTGTTGATCGTGGGTGCAGCGCCGCCGGCAGTGACCCACAGATCGGTGATCGAGAAGTTGCCCTTGATGCTGAAGGGCGTGCCGGCGTGCGACCCCGCGCCCTGGAGATCGAGCGTCGATTCCTTGCCGGGCGCGACGACGGTGCGCAGCGTGATGTCCTTCAGGTCCAGCGGCGCGGCATCGGTGCCCACGCGGGAAACACGCAGGCCCGCCGCCGTGACGAGCACGTTGCCTGACATCTGGTCCAGTCGCAGCAGGCTCGCCGCGGCACCCGGCGGGGTTTCGCGCGGGATGGAGATGCCCCGCAGGGAAACAGTGACATCTCCCGCGCCGCTGGCGGGCGGCTCCACACGGAACCCGGTCTCGGGCTTCACAAACATGGCGATGAGGCCGCCGCCCCGCTTCATGGTGAGCGTGAAGTCGTTGCTGCGGGTCGCGATCTGCGAGGGAGAGATGGTGAACCCGCCGGCGGCGGTCAGGTGCGTCGCCTGAGCGGAAACGTCAATATCCGTCGCCGTTGCACGGGTCGTCGCCTTCACATCGACATCGAGCGTGGGGCCGACATCGCGGGGCAGATCGATGCCCATGGCCTGCACGAATGGCTGGGCGATGGCGGTGGAAATGCGCTTGACCTGCGCGCTGCCGGAGAGCAGCGGCGGCGTCTTGGCGATCGCTCCCTTCTCGTCGAGCAACCCGGAGGCCATCATGTCCACCTTCACGTCGCCCGCGGGCTGGTTTGCGAGAGTGGCGGAGGTGCTTGCGATGATGCGGGCGCCGTTGGCGAGGTCCTGCGTCTCCACGGTCGCGGTCAGCGGCGCGATCTGCATGGCCTGCGCGGCCTCACTCGGCGACAGCCGCGTGCGGCCTGATATCTGCGAGAGAGCGACCTGCACTCGGGCCGCAGCGCCCCGCAGGTCCAGCGGCGCACCGCCCTGCGGGACCTTGATGCTCAGGTTGTCGATGGTCAGCGTGACATCGGGGATCGCATCGAGGCGCGTCTCCGCATCGGCACGGGTCGCAGCGCCGAGTGCCGGCACCAGGTCCCCCACCGCTCCGCCCGCGGCGTGAACCACCAGCGGCGACGCGGTCGTCATCAGGCCGTCCACGATGCGAATGTCGCCCTCGGCGCTCGCCCGCTCCGCCTTTACGCGGAGCTTTGCGGTGGCGTCCTGGAGCGACCCGTTCGCGTCGATGGAGATGCTTGCGGTGGGGCCCAGCACGCGAGCGAGGGGCACGGCGTGTCCCTGCCCGTCGGTCACGAGCGGGCCGGTCAGCGCATCGATCATCGCAAGGGGCAAGGCATCGACGCCGAACTTCGCGGTGACATTCGCCTTGCCAGGAGTAATCGTGGCATCGCTGGATGCCCAGTTGGTAGCGCGCACATCGATCTGGTACGGGGACATCGCGCCGCCCTGCTGGCCCACCTTGCCCACAAAGCCAATGGTCAGCGGCTGGTTGGGATCGACGATCGCCTCGCCGGAGAGTGTCGCGGACACCGGTGCCGCAGAGGCCGCGGCCTTGTCCACGAACGTGACCGCAAGGTCGGTGACCGCCAGCTTGACCTTGAGACCTTTCGGGAGCGTAATCGGCTGCGTGGAACCCTGGCTGCCGGAGCTCCCGGGGGCGGGTGTGCTGGCGGGCTGCTTCAGCAGCGACTGCACATTCAGCGTGCCATCAGCACCGCGGACTATGTGCGCCTCCGCGCCCGACACGGTGACCGTGCCCAGATCCAGCCCGCCCGTCGCGAGCCCGACAAGGCCGGCGGAGGTTTCCGCTTTCACCACGGCGACAGTCTCGCCCGCTTCATCCTTCCATGTGATGGGCCCCACCCGCTGCGGCCCACCCCACGAGAAGGAGGCACCACCCACCGCCACGCTGCCCTTCACGTGCTTGGCCGCCTGCTCTTGGATGATGCCCGGTGCAAGGCCGGACGCAATCCTCGGTGCGAGGGCCACCAGCACCACGACCGCCACCAGCAGCAGCGCGCCGATGACGCCGACGACTTTCAATGCCTTGCGCTTTGGCCGCTGGGGTGTGCCGCCCGACTGCACCGACCCGGAATTCACATCTGCCATGACAATTCCCCTCGTGCGCGGGAGGAGCCCGCGCCAGAGGAATGATTAGGGGTTCGGACGCCCGGTGCAGCGGCACCGCTCACTGATGGGGCAGATTGGGGATCGTTACCCGCTCGATCCAGTCCATGATCTGACCGGAGCGACCCGGGAGGAAAAGGAACAGCGTTGAATGCCCACCCAGGAAACCGATCCGGTCCGGTCGGCCCAGGCGTGCGTAGAGCATCTCGCCCGTTTCTTCAGGCACCCAGCCATCCCAATACGCGTGGACCTGGAGCACGGGCAGCCCCGCGAGCAGGGGCGCGGTGTGGTAGGGGTCCAGTCGTGTGAACCTCAGGTACGCCGCATCGATCTGCTCACGCACACTCCGCGGAGCGCGGCGTTTACCGCGGAAGATCTCGATGCCCCCATCCGTCAGTGTGCTCTCCTGAGAAATGCGGAACAGGTCGGCACCGCCGCCCACCAGGACGACGGCAGCGATCTGGTCCCGCACCCGCACCGCCGCGGCCGGCGAGGCGAGCGCTCCGGCGGACATGCCGACGATCACGACCGGGATGTTGTGGGCCTTGGGCGCAAGGTCGGGGCGCTCGGCGTTGAGGTACTCAAGCACCGCTTCCACGGCGTACGCGTTGCTTGCGAGAGCCTGATCGGTCTCGCTGGCGATCACACGGGCGACAGACTCGGTATCCGTTTCGCTCTCGACGTAGTAACGAACATGCTTGGTGAGCTTGTCGATCTCGCGGCCGAGCCGGGTGAGTTCACGCACGTCGTGCGGAGATCGCTTGAAGGTCATCGGACGGTCGGGGCCCTCCTCCCAGGCCCGCACCTGCTCCGTCACACGCTCGATGTGGCCGACGACGATGCGCGTCCGCGCTTCGTCAAGTTCCCGGAAGCGGGCCTCCTGCTCCGGGGAGAACGGCGGCTTGATGCCGGTCGATGTGTTGAGCGTCACGACGGCCCACCCGCGCCGCTTGAAACTCTCGACGACCCGCGGCTCAAACGGGTTGGGCGCGATCGAGTGCAGGTGGATGATGATGCCCTTGGGTGGGGACTCCAGCGTGGGCGGGAACTCGATCGGCATCCCAAACTGCAACAAGGAAGTGTCGTACCCCCCTCCCATGTTCACAGAGCCGCCCTTCGCAAGCGCAGCCATCTGCAACTGCTCGGACGCCTGAAAAACCCGCTGGCGACGCTCCCGGTCAAGCTGCGTCCGCACATCGTCCAGCACGCGGCTGGTCAGGAACCTCGCGTTGGGCACAAAGCCGATGGTCTCGCGCTGACTGTCCTCGTACGCCTTCAGCACGGCCGGACTGGAAGCCATCGGCGTGAAGACCCGCAGCAAGCCCTGGCCATAGATCTTGTTGTGCGTGACGTCCACCTTCATCACGCGCCGACGGATGTCCTCCCGGGTCGAAGCGCCGACGGGCGGCTGCAGCGACGCCGGGCGGTCCGCACGCTCCACCGCTGTCGGTGACCGGGGCGTCAGGCGGGAAAGCTCTTCAAGAACAGCGTGATCCCGGGTCGGCCACGCCTCGTTGGGGAGCGCTGAAACGGGGACCGACGCGAGGCGCGCGGGGTCGCCCGGCTGATACGACCAGCAGCCTGCCAGCACGCTCAGGACCAAGGCCGCCACCACGGCGGTCGTACACACACGGGTTCCCGTACGCATTGCAGAATGGTACGGACCTCAACGCAGCTTGATGCTTGCGAGGGCCATGATCACCAGGATGATCGACATGATCCACAGACGCGACACGACCTGCTGCTCCGCCCACCCGCCGATCTGGAGGTGGTGGTGGTACGGGGCGCAGCGGAAGATCCGCTTGCCCCCCGTGGCCTTGAAAAACCCCACCTGCAGCACCACGCTCGAAATCTCCATCAGGAACACGCCGCACATGAGCAGCACCACGAATTCCTGCCGCACCGCAACGGCAACGTACCCAATGACCCCGCCCAGAGAGAGGGCACCGGTGTCACCCATGAACACCTGCGCGGGGCTGCAGTTCCACCACAGGAAGCCCAGGCACGCCCCCGCCGTGGCCCCGGCCAGCACCGCCAACTCACCGGACCCGGGCAGGTGCGGAATGAGCAGGTACTTCGCCGCGTCCTCGTCGCCCGCGACCAGCGCAAGCACAAAGATGCCAAACGTCACCGCCGCCGAGATACCCCCCGCAAGCCCGTCCATGCCGTCCGTGATGTTCACCGCGTTGCTCATGCCCGCGACCATCAGCGTCGCGATCAGCACGAACAGGGGCATCCCGAGCGTGAGAACCGCCGGGTTCACCACCATTTCGCGTTCATGGGGTGCCAGGCGCGCTCCGGTCATGGGTGGGGCGGGCACCGCCGCCGCGCCGTCCGCTTCCCTCGGCTGTACCGGCTTGATGCGGTCGGTGTCGACATAGGTCTTCTGGAACGGCAGGTTCAGCACGTGGCGGACGTCCGCCGGGGCCCCGGGCGTTGAGGGGTCCACCGCCGGTGCCCGCGTGAAGAGGAAGTACCCCACGAGCAAGCCCAGCCCCAACTGGAAAACCAGCTTCTCCCACGCGTACAACCCTTGCCGCCCACCCCCGCGCGTCTTGGCCGTGAGTTTGAGCCAGTCGTCAATGCCGCCCAGGAGCGCGAGCCACAGCACCACCACAAGCCCCAGAAGCACATACATCTCCCGGAGATTCCCCAGGAGCAGCACGCTGCCCACAATCGCACCGACGATCAGCACACCACCCATCGTGGGTGTATTGGCCTTCGCGTTCGATGTGGACTGGAGCGCTTGCGAGTCCGTCAGCCCGGTGTCACCGATCTTGCGCCGCACGAGCCACGCGATCGTCCGCCGCCCGAACCCGAGCACAATCACGAATGAAATGGCCGAGGCCACCAGCGCCCGGAACTGGAGCTGGTCCAGCACCCCCGCGAAGCGGTACAGGTCATGCTCGATGAGCCAGGTCTTGAAGGCTTGGAGGAGCAGGTAGAGCATCGCTGCGGCGGCACCGACGGACAAGGCACGAAGCCCCCGCCCCCTTTCTCGGAGGGGTCTCAGGTTCCGTGCATCGACACGTGCGGGGCAATTCCTGCGGAAGTTGTCGCTGCCGGGGAGGTTGGCGACGGCTTAGCCTCCGCCAGCGGGGCTGGCCCACCAAGCGCAGCCACCACCCGTTCCACCGCCGTCCCGCGGCTGGCCTTGAGGAGCACCACGTCCCCGGGCTGCAGAAGCGCGGCCGCATGGGCATCACGGGGCGGCGAGAGGTCCGGCAGGCTGTGGACCCCCACTTCGTGCTGGACCTTCAGGTCCGTCGCCGCGCGGGCCATGGCGGAACCGATGAGCACCAGGACGTCGGCACACCGGGCGTGCAGCGCGTGGGTCAGCACTTCGCGGTGCAGGGCGGCCGATTGCTCACCCAATTCCAGCATGTCCCCCAGCACCAGCACCCGACGGGACGCCGCGACAGCGGGGTCCGCCGCTGTCACCTCTTTAAACGTGTCGATCGCCGCCACCATGGACTCGGGATTGGCGTTGTACGCGTCGTTGACGACCCGCACGCCCGCCACAGTGGACTGCTCTAACCGCATCGGCGGCCCCTTTACCGAGGCAAGCCCCGTTCGTGCGTCTTCGGCCGCGAGCCCCAGCCGCCGCCCCACCGCGATCGCGGCCGCCGCGTTCAGGGCGTTGTGGCGGCCCAGGAGCGGCAGCGCGTACCCCGTCCGGTCGTTCAGCGTGAATCGGACGCCCTCGAACGACTGCGAGGCCTCAGCCACGCGAACTTCCGCGGTCTCGCCGGTTCCGAACGTCAGCAGCACCCGTGGTGGGCCCGCGAGACTCCGCAACTGCGACTTCACGGCCGCCACGAGCACGTCGTCCTGCGCCACGACAGCACACCCGCCCTCGCGCAGCGCGGAGACCAACATCGCCTCCTCACGCGCGACCCCTTCCAGGGATCCCAGACCTTCCAGGTGTTCGCGCCCCAGGCTGGTGATCACACAGATGTCTGGTTCGATGACTGCGGCGAGGGGGGCGATCTCGCCCGGCGCATTGGTGCCGACCTCGCAGATGAGGTACTGGTCGCCGGGCTGCGCTGAAAGGATGGTCAGCGGGACACCAACGGCATTGTTGAACGACTTCTGGCTCGCTCGGCCCTTCAGACGAGTGGACAGCACGGCGTCGATCATCCGCACGGTCGTCGTCTTGCCGTTGCTGCCCCCCACGGCGATCACCTTGGTGGTCGTGAGCGTGCGTCGGTAGGCGTTCGCGAGCCGCAGCAATGCGCGGCCCGTGTCCTCCACGAGCAGCACACTCGTCCCTGACCGGATGCCCGGGGCGGCCGCGCGGAATGCTTCTTCACGGTCGATGATGAGCAACGCCGCCCCGGCGGTCGATGCCTGCGCCAGGAAGGCGTGACCATCGAAGCGTTCGCCACGCAGCGCGAGGAACGCCTGGCCCGATTGCACGCCCCGTGAATCGGTCGAGAGCCCGGCGACCGGCGGGGCGTCCTTGGTCTGCGGGCCGCGCGCGAGCCACCTGCCCGCCGTGACTGCCTTGATGCTGTCCAACTGCCAGAACGTCATGCGCACACCCTCCTCCGCGGAACACCTTCGGCCAGACTACCCGCCACGCCCCCACTTCCGCACGACGACTTCCGGGGCCTGCATCGCTCGCTGGGGTGCTGCTTTGGGGCGCAGCTCATCCAGCGCCGCGCGTGCAACCTCCCGGTCGTCAAAGTGCGTGCGGACCGTGCCGCCTGCGCCATCGGGCAGGATCTGCTCGGTCTCGTGCCCCTTGCCGGCGATGACAATCACGTCACCCGGCTTGGCCTGTTCGATCGCGGCGCGGATGGCGCGTGCACGGTCCACCTGCACGCTCACCCTGGAACGGTGCTGCGCCGCGACGCCCGCGAGCACCTGATCGACGATCTCGCTCGGCCGCTCCCGGCGCGGGTTGTCGCTCGTGACGATCACCACGTCCGCGCCCTGGGACGCCGCGGCCCCCATGCGGGGCCGCTTGGTCGGGTCGCGGTCTCCGCCGCAGCCAAACACCACCAGGAGCCTGCCGCGCTGCTCGGCCGCGTGAGGCGCCCCGGCCGCGTCGTCCACCCGTGCGCCTTGGTGCGCACGGCCCGGCATCACCTGCGACACCGCGAGCAGCACATTCTTGAGCGAGTCATCGCTGTGCGCATAGTCCACGAAAACCTGGAAGGGGTCACCCGGGCGCGTCACGCGTTCCAGCCGGCCGGGTGGGGCGTGGAGCTTCTGCACGCCCACCTCAAGCTGGTCGGGCGACACGCCCAGCTCGTGCGCGCTCGCCACGGCCTGCAGGATGTTCATCGCGTTGTACCGCCCGATGAGCGGTACGCGGGCCGTGATCTCGCCCCACGGGCCGGACATGCTGAGCGACATGCCGTCGATGGACTCGTCCATCACCAGCGCGCGGCAGTCGGTCATCGCGTGCGGGTCGCCCACGCTGCACCGGAGCACCCGCGCCCTGCAATCCCGCAGCATGCGAACCGACCACGGGTCCTGATCGTTCACCACCGCCAGAGCATCGGGCGCGAGCATCTCGAACAGCCGCGCCTTCGCCGCGGCGTAGTTATCCATGGTCTTGTGATAGTCCTGGTGGTCCCCCGTCAGGTTGGTGAAGACTCCCACCCTGAACCGCGTCGCGTCCGCACGCTTCTGGTCCAGCGCGTGGCTCGATACTTCCAGCGCCGCGGCGACGCACCCGGCCTCGTGCATCCGCGCCAGGCTGCGGGACACCTCAATCGCCGGCGGCGTCGTCATGCTGGCAGGCGCCACTTCGGTGCCGTCGTCAATCATTACCGTGCCGATGAGCCCGCACCGCGTCCTCGCATCGTTCAGTAGCTGCCACACAAGCGTCGTGATCGTCGTCTTGCCGTTGGTGCCGGTCACGCCCACCAACTGCATCCGGCCGGACGGGTTGCCATAGAATCGCTCCGCCATGACCGCCGTCGCGAGTTGCACGTCCTTCGCCACCAGCACCGGGACGCCTGAGTTGGAAAGTTGGAGCGACGCGTCGTCGGTCAGGACCGCGACCGCCCCGGCCTGCACCGCGTCCGCCGCGAATTGCTTGCCGTCCACCTTTGTCCCGGACCGCGCGATGAACAGCGACCCCGGCACCACCGTGCGGCTGTCCTCGTTGATGTCGCAGATGCGCAGCCCACCCGCGCGGGCGCTCAGCGCAGCGCCGTCGGCACCGCGGACATCCGCGCCCCCGGCGTCCGCACCCTCGATGAGTTCAGAGAGCAGCATCCTCCGTGACCTCTCTTCTATTCCCCCCGCCGCCCGGCTCCGCCGGTGCTCTTCGCTCCGCCCGATGTTACGCACGAGCGCCCGGCCCGAGTCCCCGCTTCCCAAACTCGCAGGTCCAATCCAATCCCTAGGGCAGCACAAGCATGGCATCGCCGTAGGAGTAGAACCGGTAGCCCGACTTGAGCGCCTCTTCATACACCGCCTTCAGCCGCCGTACCCCCTCCCCGCTCTCACGGCTCAGGAGCGCTGCCACCATCGCCATGAGCGTGCTCCGGGGGAGATGGAAGTTGGTCAGGAGCGCATCCGTCCATCGCCAGGCGTACCCGGGCGTGATCAGGATCCGCGTCGCCAGCCACTCGGGGCACTGCCCCTCGGGCAGCGCTGCGTACGACTCCACCGTACGGGCCGCCGTCGTGCCCACGCACAGCACGCGTCCCCCGCCCGCCCGCGTCCGCAGAATCGCCTCCCGTGTCCCGACTCCCATCGAGCACCACTCCTCGTGCATCGCGTGCTGCTCGACGAACTCAGCCTCCACCGTGCGGAACGTGCCCGTCCCCACGTGCAGGGAAACGTCGTGCTTCGCAACGCCCGAGGCGGCGATCGCGGCCAGCAGCCCCGATGTCAGGTGCAGACCCGCCGTCGGCGCGGCGACCGAGCCCGCCACGCCCGCCCCAGCTTCCGACCCCATCACGGGCTCCAGGCCCGGCGCGGCGAAGACCGTCTGGTACCGCAAGCGGTCCTCGTCATCGGTCACGGCGTCGGCCGCGTGTTCACGGGCCCGCCGGATGTACGGCGGGATGGGCGTGAGCCCCACGCGCTCTAAGACCGCGAGCGCATCGTGCGGTGCCGCCTGCGGGACTTCGATGCGCGCCAGCCACCCGCCGACTTCGTCATTGAGCCGCTCGATCAGTATCAGTCCGAAACCGCTATCGCGGCCATCGCGCCCGTGCACCGCCACACGCACACCCTCGCGCATCCGCTTGCCCTGCAGCAGCGTCCGCCAGACACCCGGCGCGGGCTCTCCCAGGAACAGCCCCTCGACGCGCCCGCCTGTGTCCGCCCGCACCCCGAGGAACCGCGCGGGGATCACGCGTGAGTGATTCACCACCATGCAGTCGCCCGCCCGCAGATACCCAGGCAGGTCGCGCACGCGGGCGTGCACCAGCGTGCCGGGCTCCGACCGGCGCACCACCAGCATCCGCGCTGCGTCCCGCTCCGCCGCGGGAACCCGGGCGATCGCTGATTCCGGCAGGTCATACTCGAGGTCGCTGGTCCGCAGCATCGCGTATGGGTAGCCCGCCTCGGGCCGCCCCGCTCTGCCACCGCACGCGTGGCGTCACGCCCGCCCGTGTGTTGCATGGACGCCACGTGCCCGAACGACCACCGGGGCCACCCTTGTCACACACCTTGCACGCCCGGTTTTATCAGCACATGGGCCGCGGCACGCCCGTTACACCTGACCCCGCGTGCTCGTCAGCGCTATTGACAGACCCGCCCTCGCCGCGTGCCCGCCCCTCCGAAGGGTCGAACGTGCTGCCGCGCCGAGCACACGCCCCTTCGACGAGTTCCTCCGCTCCACCGAAGTCGTGAACCCGGCGACGCTCCCGCCCGCCCCCTTCTGGCAGGCGCTCGAGCGGGAGAATGCGCAGCGACGGACACCCCCCGCCGCACCCGGGCGGTTGATCGACGTGCTTGCGTGAGCCCCGTCCACCGTCCCGGACCCCTCGCTACTTCTCCGCGAGCTTCTTGAGTTCAGCGTCGATGATCGCCGAGAGCGTTTGTTCCAGGTACTTCTGCTGATCTTCCGGCGTCGGCGACATTTGACCCGGCGCCGCCCACATCCCTACACCGCCCCACAGGACTTTGCCCTCGGTGTCGATGACGTAGAAAGTCGGAATTCCGCGCACCTTGTAGCGGTCGCTCACACCGTCGGCATTCAGTAGCGTCATGTAGTGCCCGCCCTTGTCCTGCTTGAACTTCACCGGGTCCACCGGCGTCTTGCCGGGCATCGGGTCGCCCTCGCAGTTCATGCCCAGCACCACCACGGGCTTGCCCTCGTACTTCGCGTGCACCGCCTGCAGCGCGGGGATGGCGTGCACGCACGGCCCGCACCAGGTCGCCCAGAAGTCCAGCACCACGATCTTGCCCTTGTAGTCCGAGAGCCGCACCCACGCGCCCTTGGCGTCCTCAAGTCGGAAGGACGGCGCCTTGTCGCCCGCGGCGAGCAGCTTGGGCTCGTGCGGCCACGTCACGCCCTCGATCGCCGGCGCATCGTTCTTTGCGGTCGCGCCCGGCTGCCCCGAAGGACGACCGCTGGGCGTGCGGGCGGCATCGCCCGCACGGATGCGGTACCCGTCCGGCACTTCGAGCGCGAACTGCGCACCCTCGGCATCGCCGTCCCGCGCGATCTCGCGGAGCGTCAGTGCACGCGTGGTCGCTTTGCCGCCGGCCGTGCGGATCCGCTCGACGCGGCGCGGCAGTAGGTCCTCACGCCCGATGAACAGGCGCACTGTCGGTGCGGGGTCGGGCTTTGCGCCCTTCTCCATGTCGGCGGGTGAGGTGGTTTGCCGGTCGTCCTTGAGCGTCACGTGTAGCAGGTCGCACGCAACGCCCTCCACAGTCTCCGCAGGGCCGAGGGCGAAGCGCATTCCATCGCCAAAGGGAGCATCTTCCAGCACATCCCACGCGACCACGTGCCGGAGGCCCTGGCCCGTGAAGAACACACGCAGGTCCTCGAGTGTTTCGATCGAACGTTCCACCACAACCTTGTCCTTGGGCTTCACCACCCGCGCGGTCACGCCGTCGTACCCAGCCGCGGCGAGCGGTGCGTCGTTGTCGGTCGAGACCTGCACCGCAATCTTCCACCCGCCCGCATCTGCTCGCTCGCACACCACCGTTGCCTGCTGGGCCGCCTCGTCACCCTCGGCGGAGGTGACAGCCGTGTACGACAGCGTGTGCACGTTCTTCCACGCATCCCGTGCGCGTGCGAGGAGTGCCTGAGCCTGGGCATGATCCTTGGCTGACTTCTCCACGGACTTGTCCGCGGGCTTGCCGCTGGGCTTTGCCGTCGTGCGGCCCGTCTGAGCGACCACTCCTCCGGCACACGCCGCCAACACCGCCACCGCGCACCACCATGCACGAGTCCTCATGCCGCACCTCCGCGCCCCGCCGACGATGAACATGGTACAGCACTCCGCAAGGGGCCCGGCCAACCCCGACGCGCGGCGAGTCAGCGGTACTCCCCGTCTTCCCAATTGGAGAGCGTGAGGATGTCCTCGGCCTTGCGGATAGTCGCGTGCCCGTCCAAGTGTACGACATTGGCGCCGGTCACGTGCCGCTTGGGCGCGGTGCGGCGAAGGAACGTGACATCACCCACCCCCGACTCCGCACCGTTCACATTGCTCTCGCGGCGCATGTCGTAGAAGATCGACACACGCATGTCGGTGTTGCTTACGGCGTAGGTGTTGCCCGCCCGCACGCCGCCCGGATCATCCGAGAAGCACGTCAGGTACATGACGCTCTCGGGGCGGAGCATGCGCAGCAACTGGGTCGGCGGCTTGCACTCCACCTCGTCCACATAGACCGTTTGAGCGGCGTTCTTGCGGAAGCGAAGGCCGTTGACCACATAATGAATGTTGTGCACGTCCGGCTTACGGGACGGGTCGCGGTAGTACGCCGCCGTGGCGAAACGGTCGGCAACGCCCCCGGACTCATCCGCCGTGGACGCGTTGGGGTCCAGGAACGGTCGCAGGTTGTACGCCCAGGAAATGTTGTAGTCGGCACGCTGGCCCGGCGTCCACGAGCGGAACCACGCCGGCACTGTCGGGATGCGCTGCGGCAGCGGCTCGCTGTTGCCGCTCTCCCGCGGCATGTACTCCTTGTAGAAGTTCATGTAGGTCGCGAGCGCCATGCCGATCTGACGCTGGTTGGAGAGGCACACGACGCGCCGGCCCGCCTCCCTCGCCTTGCCCAGCGCGGGCAGCAGGATACCGATCAGCATCGCGATGATCGCGATGACGACGAGGAGCTCGATGAGTGTGAACGCCCCGCGTTTCGCACGCTGCCGGCGTCCGTGCAAGCCCGGCTTCATGCACACATCATATCAGAAGTCCGCAATCTGCAACTCCCATTCGCAGGCGGAAGTCGCTCCAAAAAGTGAGAAGGCCCCGCGCACGTTCGCACGCAGGGCCTTCCCGAGGGAGGGGGGCTTGGGATGTCCTTCAGCAGGGGCCGCCGCTGAAGACGCGGAGGAGCGTGTCGATGTCGCTCGTGTCGGGGTAGAGCCCGTCGTTGTTGAAGTCGATGTCTCCGCAGTTCGACGTGGGGCAGGACCCACCAGAGAATACGCGGATAAACGCGGAGAGGTCGGCGGTATCCGGCAAAAGCCCGTCGCGGTTGAAGTCGATTGTGTCGCACGAGGCACCCTGAGACCACGCGGGCAGGCAGATCTTGAACACCCGCTGGTTTGCGCTGGTCGCAACGATCGTCCGTGCGTCCATCGACATCACCACCGGGTTGCTCGCGATGGCCACCGGCGCAACGCCCGCACGCTGGAACGCGTCCACCACGCCCGTGGCCGGGTGGCTCACGATGATGCTGGTGCCGTTGGAAAGCCGCCGACCCGCGATCGCCAGCGCACCCGCGTTGGGCTCCAGGTCGTTCGCTTCCCAGTACGTGGCCATGCCCTGCACGATGGGGGTCACCGACCCTGTCAGGCGATTCCACAGACCACCCGGAGCCGGGTACCCATCTCCCGTCAGCACCATCACACCGTCGGAAGACACACGGGTGATTCGGCTTTGCGTGCCTGTGAGCGTCGGTACCGCCCGAATGCCGGTGTCCTGTGTCCACACAAAGTGGATGTATACAAAGGGCACGGGCGTGTAGAACGTCCCAACCACGACGTTGCCGTCGCTCGAGCACTCAGCAGAAATGCAGATGGTTGCTCCGGGCAGGGTTCCAAGGCTCACGATGCCTGTCTGCGGGGTCCAGCGGAACGGACGGTTGCCCGAGATTCCGACGACCGTGTTGCCGTCATAAGAAACGTCGGTCGATTCGCTGGTTTCCGCCCCGGGCACGATGTACAGCGACTCTGGATTCGCGGTGCCGATCCGCCAGCGGAACGCGCGGATGTACTGCTGGTCCTCTCCCACGATCCACTGGCCGTTGCCCGACACACTCCGCACGATGTACGTGGGCGGCAGGTGCTGGTCGAGGAACGTGATCGAGTTGTTCGCGTTCCAGATGACCTGGCGGTTCCCACCGATGTTGGTCGCCGGGTCGATGTAGTTGACCTGGCCGACCACCACGCCGCCATCGGCGGAGACGTCCCACGCCTGCTGGCTCTGATAGACCCTCCCGGGCGAATTCGCGGGCATCGTCATTTCGACGTAGCACCCTTGGGCGCTCGCCTGAATGGCCATACCGACAGCACACACCGCGCACGCAACGCGGCGTGCAGCACACAAAATCTTCATTGCGAAAGAACCTCCAGCGGGACTAGGTTGTGCTCTGCGACCAGCGGATGCACCACGACACACCCGGGCCGTTTCCATCAACATGCTTCACGCGTGTGCCGCCGCCGCAAGGGAGGGACGGGCCATAGGCAGCACACTGGATCAATATAACCAGTTCCGAGCCGAGGGCAAGTGCTTTGTCGCACAAGCATGTGAACTTGGGCAACTTTGACGCCAAACCGCGTAAGTTACCTATTCCTTGGTGCTTGCGCTGAACTAATCCACCCCCAAGGTGACGGGGAGTTGTGGACTTGCTGTCGCTCTGGCCCACCCGCCGCCCAAACCCATGGCACGCCCTTACGGGCACGCTCCCCCGCCGAAGACCCGGATCAACGCACCGATGTCCTCGGTGTCAGGGAACAGGCCGTCGTTGTTGAAGTCAATGTCCACGTTGCAGGGCGGCTCGGAAGTCTGCTGCCCCGCGCACACCCCGCCGCCAAAGACAGTGAGGAAGTCGGCGATGTCCTGCGTGTCAGGGAAGAGCCCATCACCGTTGAAGTCAATCGAGTCGCATGCCTGGTCGGCGGTGAA
Source organism: Phycisphaerales bacterium (assembly GCA_036261855.1). Lineage (GTDB taxonomy): Bacteria > Planctomycetota > Phycisphaerae > Phycisphaerales > UBA1924 > BJHL01. The sequence goes on from DATAKA010000057.1 coordinate 44,491, forward strand.
CACCCACAGCACGGCCTCCGTTCGGCTCGTGGTGTTGTTCCATGCGCTGCCCGACACATACGTCATGCCGCCGCCACTCCACACACCGGACGCGACCGACGTGGCGTACGTCGGCGGAAGGACGTCGTGCAGATTGACAAACGACGCGGCCGTGCCCGACCACGCCGCCGCGCGGGACACCGTGCCGAAGGGGTTCGCGGGATCGGTCACGTACACACTGCCCACCTGCACGCCGGCGCTTACGCCCGTCGCCTCGGACCGTACCGCGATGCTCGGATGCAAGTCCACCTTGGATGCACCGGTTCCGGTCCACAGACATGCCCGCCGCGAGTCGCTGAACTGGCTGGCCTGATACCAGCCGACCTGCTGAGTGCCGCTCACGCCCGCCGCGGACGAGGAGTGCATCCCCGACGGGTGCAGCGAGGTGGCTGCGAAGTTGGAGCCCATCCAAAGGCCCGCGTTCACCGCGCTGGGGATCGGGAACCCCTGCCCACCGCTGTAGCCGACGTGTGACGCGCCGTCTGTGGCGAGCAGCGCTGTTCCCCCCCGATTGAGCACGCCCCCGATCCCGCTCCAGGAGGACGCCTGACGCGACAGGCTCGTCCCGCCCGTGGTTGTCGCGCCCACCTGCACATTCGCCGCCACGCCGTAGATGACGCCCGCGGTGCCGAACGGAAGCACCGGCGTCACGTTCTGCCACGACGTGGCCGTGCCTGTCCAGATGGACGCCGCCCCGATCGGCGACGACGTGAACACCACGCCTACTTGCTGCACCCCATCAGTGGCGTACGCGACCGAGTTGGGTCCCGCCGTGGTCACCGGGTGCAGGTCGACAAACGACGTCGCCGTCGTGCCCCACAGCGCCGCGTGGTAGTTGGCCCCCACGGCCGCGTAGCCCACGACCCGCACCGTCCCACCGGCCGCGCCCACGCCCATGGCCGCGGACTCCGTCGCTCCGACGGGATGCAGGTTGGTGAACGTCCACTGCGCGAGGGCCCCGGGACCGACAACGCCCACGACCATCGCCGCCAGACACCAGGTTGAACGCTCGCGCATGAGACAAGCTCCGATCTTGATCACCGGAGGCGCCAATCCGCTTCTGACCACGCACACGAATCTCAGTTACAGGCAGGGCCCGCCCGAGAACACGCTCAGGAACGACTGAATGTCAAGGACATCGGGGAACAGGCCGTCGTTGTTGAAGTCGATGTCGGTGTTGCAGGGCGGGTCCGTGGGCTGCTGGCCATCGCACACGCCGCCGCCGAAGACGACCACAAAGTCAGCGATGTCCTGGATGTCCGGCACGAGCCCGTCGAAATTGAAGTCGATGCAGTCGCAGAGCGAGGGCTCCAGCACCGCCGCGGTGCTCAGCGTGCTTCCGCAACTGTTCGACACGTTGCACTGGTACAGGCCGTAGTCCGCCGCGACCAGGTTGACAAGCGTGAGCGTCGCCGTCGTCGCACCCGAAACGTGGTTGGGCTCGTCCGTCAGCACCACGCCGTCACGCCGCCACTCATACGACAGCGTGCCCGGGCCGGATGAAGTGACCGAGAAGTTGACCGGTGTCGTGGGGCACGCGGCGAAGTCCTGCGGCTGCGCCGTGAGGATGGGCGTTGGGGCGCCGTACCGGGCCACATACCCGGCGGGGCTCCACGAAACACCCCCGTCCGTGGTCATGACGGTGAACCTGCCGCAGAAGTACATCGCGCCGTCGGGCCCCACCTCGATATCAGTCATAAACGGGTTGCCGCCGCCGTCGAAGTACGCGCCCATGTTCTCCCACGTCACATTCGCGGGGTTCCAATGGAACGCCGTGCACCCGGCCCCCGGCCAGATGTTGGTCCAGTTGGTGCCGACATAGATCTCATCGCCCGGCAGCACTGCAAGGCAGTATGCCCCCGACGCGAGCGAAGGGGAGTACATCTCGGTCCATGTCGTTCCGTTCCACCGCGCCGCCAGACGCATCTGCGTGCACGCAGGGCGCGCGGACGCAAAGTCCCCCACGGCGAGCAGGTCTCCGTTGCTCAGCAGGGCGATGTCCGTCACCTGCTCCCCGCCGAAGCACCCACCCAGACCGCCGCCGACGCCGGCCCATGTGCCCGCTCCCGGGCCCTGCCACGCGAGGATGTTGGGGCTGCTGCCACTGTTGTAGTTGCCGCCGGCGTACACCAGGCCCGTGGAAGTGATGGCAAAGCTCTCGGCCGCCGCGCCGTTGGCCACGCTGTTCCACGCCGTGCCTGTCCACTTCGCGGCACGCACCGATGGCACCGTGCCGCCCACCACGGTGAATGTGCCCGTGACAAAGAGTTCACCGGTGGGCAGCATCGTGAGCCCGGTGACGATGTTGTTCACACCACCGCCCAGCGGGGACCACCCAGCGCCGTTCCACTTCGCCAGGAAAAACGCCTGTGCACCGCCCGCCTGCGTGAAGTCGCCGCCCGCGACCAGCTCGTTCGTGGCCGGGATGACAGCGAGCGTGCGCACGCTGTTGTTGAACCCCAGCCCCAGCGCGTGCCAGCCCGCGCCGTCCCACGCCGCGATGCGGTTCACGGTCTGCCCGCCCGCGGTGGTGAATGTGCCGCCCACAACCAGCATCGGCGGCTGCACGCCCGGCCCATCGGGGTCCCAGTGGGTCATGCAGTAGGCATCGCCGTTGAGCGGCACCACCCCGGGCCCAGCCCGCCACGCTGGTGTGCATTGGGCGCCGACACCACCCGATGCCATAAGCGACATGACCACAGCCACCGCACCCGCAGGGCGCGACGAACCAGCAAAGCGGCAGAGCATCCCAACCTCCCTTTTCCCCGGTACGTACAGGCTACCCCAAAGCCTACGGCACCGCTACCCCTTTCGCGGGCATCTGGGAACACATCTCAGCTGTCAATCTAGGCAGTGTGCAGACCAGCGTCCGTCAAGTCCAGGCAACCTACAGGCACGGCCCACCGCTAAATACGCTGAGCAACGAGTCGATGTCCAGCGTGTCCGGGAAAAGCTCGTCGTTGTTGAAGTCCACGTCAGCGCAGTTGGGGTCGTTGCTGCACGGGCCGCCGCTGAAGACGCTCAGGAAGTCGTCGATGTCCGCGGTGTCCGGGAAGAGGCCGTCGTTATTGAAGTCGATCGAGTCGCACGCCGTGCCCGAAACCGCGAGGTCCGCGCTCTGGGCGGAAACCTGGATGTTCACGCTCTGCGTGAAGCCCGCGAGCGAGCACGCGCCGGCGTTCGGTACGGGGGTGGTTGCCACCACCAGAGACTGGGGTGCGTTGTCATTGACCTTCGCGACGAGGAACGTGTAGAGATCCGGGTTGAGCGGCGATTCAGGTGTCCACGACGTGTCGTCCGCGCCAAACCCGGGGTTGAACTGGCTGTTCGACGGGTTCCCCTGCGCGATCGCGCCGCCGAACGCGGACGTGTTCTGCGCCTGCGGATCGGCCGACCCCGCCTGCGACCACGTGAAGGTGTGCGTGCCTGAGATCGTGTCGCCCGGGTTCACGTCCAGCGCGATTGGGCGCAGGTAGCCGTTGTCGAGGTTGCTCGCCGAGACCTCCAGCATGTAGGTACTGGTGCTGTTGGTCGTGCCGTCGATGACTGTCAGGGTCCACGGGCCCTCGTTGTTGATGTCTGTATCCAGCGTGGCGGCGTCGCTGAGGCCGATGGATCCGGTCGTCCCCGATCCCGTGCCCAGCGCGGGGTAGAGGTCGCTGGAGAAGTGGTCGTTCTCAGACTCGATCTTGACGTAGTTGTCGGGGTTGTCATCGTCCGCGAAGCCCATCGCGTTGATGCTGATGCCCAGGATGTAGACATCAGGCTCCAGCGGCGAGAACGAAATCACCCCGGGCGTGAAGCGGATGTCCACACTCGGGCCCGTGGTCGTGCACGGCACGCTCAGATTGCTCGCGTTCGCGTCGCTCTGGGCCCGCACCTGCTTCGTGAACGACGCCAGCGCCGGCGCGCCCCCCTGCGGCACGGGCACCGACACCGACAGCAGCGTCTGCGGCGGCGCATCGTTGACTTTGCTGATGCCCAGCGTGTAGGTGTCCGGGTTGAGCGGCGCATCGGGCGTCCAATCGAAGTCACCCGCGCCGAACGGCGGCGTGAACACGTTGTTCTGCCAGTTGTTCGCGTACAGCCCGCCGAACGCGCCCGTCCATGCGGAGTTGGGGCTGCTGTGCGGCGGCTCCGTCCACGAAAAACTCGGGGCGGTGGAGATGACGCTGTCTGGCGTCGCGTCCAGCGTCATCGGACGGATGTAGTCGTCCGCGATCCCCGGCGTCGTCACCGTCACCGCGTACGTCCGCGTCTGGTTCGTCACGCCGTCCACCACCGTCAACGTCCAGCCCGTGCCCGTGTTGATGCGGCCCACGAGCTCCGGCACCGACTGAGACACGATCGACCCCAGCGTACCCGACCCGTAGCCAAGCGCCGGGTACATATCAGTGCCGAACTCAAGGTCGTTGGACTGCAAACGCACGTAGTTGTTCGGGTTTGCGTCATCCGTGAACCCCGACGCCTGCAGGAACGGGAACAGGAAGTACCCCTCCGGGTCCGCCGGCGCAAAGCGGATGGTCGAGAGCGTGAACGTGGCTGTCACGCTGACAGCGGCGTGCGAGACCTGAACCATCGAGGCGCACATCGCAAGACCGGCAAGGACAGGGGCGGCGGCAACGAAGGGACGACGTATGGTCACGGGAGGCTCCCCTTGAATGAGTGCTGGATGGACACGGGCGCCCCGCGAGGGACGCTCCGTATGCACGTAGCAAAGCCGCACCCATGACTGACAAATTCGTGTTGTGTGGCCGTCGTTCGGGTGGAATGAGCCTGGGCATCCGAGGATCGCCTCTACAGACACGCCCCCCCACTGAAGACACTCAGCAACGAGGCGATGTCCTGCGTGTCCGGGAACAGCCCGTCGTTATTGAAGTCGAGATCACCGCAGCCCGGGTCGTTGCTGCATGCCCCTCCCGAAAAAGCGTTCAGGAACTCGGCCACGTCCAGCGTGTCCGGGAAGAGCGCGTCGCGGTTGAAGTCCACGGTGTCGCAGCCCGTGGGGCACGTGCGCGCGGCGATGGCCGACGCGAACGCCGTGCTACGGACGCTGGTGGCAATGTTGGAGCAGCCGTTCGCGTGCGTCGCGACCCCTACCACCCGCCCGTTGACGACGACTGGTGAGCCCGAGCTGCCAACCCGTATGTCGCAGGAGTGAACCACCGTGGTTGCGGACGCCGAGCTGACCGAGCCGGGTGAGGTCTGCTGCGTGCTGTTCCGGACACACGTCAGATCCTGACCGTACCCGATCACCGCCGCGGGGCTGCCCGCGGGGATCGGGCCCGATGAAATGAGCCCGTATGTGCCCATGCGTCCAAAGGCAGTCTGCCCGAGCGTGTTGGTCCCGGTCGTGAAGACCGACCAATCCGCCCCGACGCCGCCGCTCTGCGCCGTCACGAGCGTCGCCGGGAACTGGTCCTCGGGCGGCGGCATCACGAGCGTGCAATTGACCAGGGAAGGCGGCACGCGGAACTGCAGCACCATGCTGCCCTGGGCGCAGTGACCCGCCGAGATCGCGGTGCTGTTGGAGCAAATGATCGACGCGGAGCACATCGCGGGCATGAGGCGTGCCACCCATGCCTCTGTGCTGGGCTGGCGATCATCGGACCCGCACATGCCAATCTCGCCCGGCCCTCCCCGAGCGTCAAACGGCGGACTGACTTCCACCGCCGTGATCTGCAGGCGAGCGGCACCGGCCGCAAGCGGCGCAGACGACACGACCTCGAACCGCAGAGTGTCACCGTTGAAGTACGCCCCGCACCCGCCCCATGCGTCGAGCATCGCGCCGTCAAAGGTCTGCTCGGCACCGTCGGCGAGCGCGCTGATGTGCAGCGCGGTTCCCGGTGGCAGCACACTGCCAACCAGGTGCGGCCGCACCCAAGCGGCCCCGGCCAAGGTCAGGTCGTGCCGGATCACGACACCCGCCGTACTGCGCTCGTGGGTCAGGCTTACCGGTGAAGCCCACTGCACGATGGTCGGCACGTGCCCATCGGTCAGCGGCACCGGATCACCTTCGGCGTGGGCAGGGCACGGCAGAAGAGCGGACGTCGCAACGGCAAAAGCGCCGAGCGCGGCGGATGGGATCATGGGGAGGACTCCGCGGGAGGGACCGCTGAGCCCGCGCCGCGAGGGTACCAGAACAGCCGGCGTGTGCAAGGGCTTTCTCGCGGCGTGCGGAACGAGCTTGGCACCCCGCCCACCCGTTATCGTGCGTGATGCGCGGAGGTGCACCCATCGGCCTTCGGGTTCGTGTTATTCGGATTTTGGAAGGGTTAGCAGCCCGACCAGAACTCACCGCAACGCACACCCCCGCGCCTATTCTTGGCCCCCTTGCGGACCCCCTGTCGGCACGCAGGCCAGAGATGATCCGCCGACCGCCCCCGCGGCCACGGCCCTTTGAGGATTCACGATGCCCACCACCGGCACCATCACCCAAGTCATCGGCTCCACCTTCGACGCGCAGTTCCCCGATGACAAGCTCCCTGACATCTATAACGCCGTGACCATCCAGGCCCAGACCAAGGCCGGCACCCTGGACCTCGTCGGCGAGGTGCAGCAGCACCTGGGCGGCGGTCGCGTCCGCCTCGTGGCCCTGGGCTCTACCGACGGCCTCACCCGCGGCATGGCCTGCACCGATACCGGCGCACCCGTCGCGGTGCCCGTCGGCGAGGGCGTCCTGGGCCGCGTCTTCAACCTGCTCGGCCAGCCCATCGACAAGGCCGGGCCCGTCAAGGCCACCAAGCGCAGCCCCATCCACAAGGCCCCGCCCGAGTTCGCCCAGCTCAACCCCAACACCGAAATCCTCGAGACCGGCATCAAGGTCATCGACCTCATGTGCCCCTTCGTCCGCGGCGGCAAGATCGGCCTGTTCGGCGGTGCAGGCGTCGGCAAGACCGTCGTGATCCAGGAGATGATCGCCCGCGTCGCCAAGAACTTCGGTGGCTACTCCGTTTTCGCCGGCGTGGGCGAGCGCACGCGTGAGGGCAACGACCTGTGGCGTGAAATGAAGGAAGCCGAGTACACCGACGCCGAGGGCAAGAAGGCCCACGTGCTCGACAAGGTCGCGATGGTCTTCGGCCAGATGAACGAGCCGCCGGGCGCACGCCTCCGCGTCGCCCTCTCTGCCCTCACCATGGCCGAAGAGTTCCGCGATGCGTCGGGCAAAGAGACGCTGATGTTCGTGGACAACGTCTTCCGTTTCACGCAGGCCGGTTCCGAGGTGTCGGCTCTGCTGGGCCGCATGCCCAGCGCCGTGGGATACCAGCCCACGCTCTCGACCGAGATGGGCGCCCTCCAGGAACGCATCACCTCGACCAGCAAGGGCGCGATTACGTCCGTGCAGGCCATCTACGTGCCCGCCGACGACCTGACCGACCCGGCCCCCAGCACCACCTTCGCCCACCTGGACGCCTTCATCTCGCTCAGCCGCGGCATCGCCGAGAAGGGCATCTACCCCGCCGTGGACCCGCTCGCGTCCAACAGCCGCATCCTTGATCCCAAGATCGTCGGTCAGCGCCACTACAACGTCGCCATCCGCGTGCAGCGCATCCTGCAGCGCTACAAGGACCTCCAGGACATCATCGCCATCCTGGGCGTCGATGAACTCTCCGAAGAGGACAAGCAGACCGTCTCCCGCGCCCGCAAGATCGAGCGCTTCCTCTCCCAGCCCTTCCACGTCGCCGAGCAGTTCACCGGCTTCAAGGGCGTGGACAGCCCGCTCGAGCAGACGATCGACTCCTTCGAGCGCCTCTGCAACGGCGAGGGCGACAGCCTCCCCGAGGGCGCGTTCATGTACGTCGGCACGCTCGACGACGCGAAGGCCAAGGCCGCGAAGATGGCGGCGGGCTGAGAAACCGATCGCAACGACACAAACGCCCGCCAGCATCGGCGGGCGTTTTTCTTTGGATGCGCGCCAGTATTCCACACATGAAACATCCCGCGCGCGGGCGCGGGGTGGTGAGAATTGCACGGCGTGCGTGGCCGCCCCGGGGCTACCGAACGCACGTGCCGCCACTGAACACGTTCAGCAGGGCATCGATGTCCATCGTGTCAGGAAAGAGCCCGTCGTTGTTGAAGTCGATGTCGCCGCACGACGGCGTCGCGCAGGGAGCGCCGGAGAAGACGGAGAGGAACGCGTCGATGTCCACCGTGTCGGGGAAGAGCCCGTCGCGGTTGAAGTCGATGTCGTCACAGCACGCGCCCGAGCACGGATAGAGCGCGAACGCCCGGGGAAAGCCCAGCAGCGAGCCGTCGCCGACGATGACGCCCGAGGCGCTGATCGACCAGGCCTTCTCGAGCGTCCATGGCCCCGCCCCGCCCTCGATGACAGTGTTGAGGTCCACCGCACCGCCCGCGCTGTAGACCACAGCGTGGAAGCCGCTCGTGCCAACCGCGTCGCCCGCTGCGTTCACGGCGTACGCGTAGCTGGGCGTGGTGGGCGAGAGGCCCCCCATGTCCACGCGCGACACGACAGCGCCCCCGCTATCAAGCGTCCACCGCGTCGCGCGGAAGATCCCCGACGCGTTCTGCGATGCCCCCACCACACCGTTCCCCTGCGCGCCCCACGCCTGCCCGGTGGCGGACGCGGACGCCGAGAGCGTGCCAAGGTCGCGCGCCACGCCCCCGCTCCACATGCACGGCCGGCTCGCGGCCTCGCGCAGGGTCGTGGAACTGCCGAAAATGCGGCCCAGCTCGTCGACGCCGAAGGCCTGGCCCGTGACCCCGCCCAGCGTGGGGAGCATGGCCAGCACGCCGCCGCTGAACGAGCACGCCTGCGGCAGGACGAAGCCGTTGACATCGTGCGTGTGGGCCGTCCCCGCGATGACGCCCGAGGCGTTCACCGCGCGGGGCGTGAAGCCCCCGAGCGCTGCCGCGCTGGTGCCGTCGTTTCGGAAGGCCTGCGTGATAAGGCCCCCCAGCGAGTACGACACGCCCAGCGCGTTGTCGTCGGCATCAACCGCGAACACGGCGGTCTCGCCGTAGCCGGGCACGCCGCCAATGCTGGCGGGGCCCGTCCCTAGTTCTGCGCCCACGAAGTGGGCGCTCACCTTCGTGGACGATCCCACGACACGGCCGGTATCGGACACTAAGAACGCGTGCGATTCGCCGGCGATGGTCCCGAGGTCGACCAGCCGGTACGTCTGCGCCGCAGCGGTGGAAGCCACCGACGCGGCCATGATGATGGCGAAAGTGCTCTTCATGGGTGGTTTCCTTTTCTAGTGCTCAACGCTGTGGAAGAACGGCTCGTCCGGCTGGCTGGTGTGGCACACAAGGCATGTGTCAACCGGTCCCGCGTGCCCCTGAACACGGGTGGCCTGCGCGTTGTCGGTCGCCGTCGCCGCTGGGCCGGTCGCGTGCGGCGAACCGTGGCACGACACGCACATCACGCCGCCGTGACCCTTTGAGTTGCGAAAGAGCGTCCCGGGCTGCTCGTACTCGAACTCCGGCCTCGAGTGGCACGAGCCACACCGGGGCAGGTCCACCCACGGGTTGCGTGCGGGGTTGGCCACCTCGGTCATCCCGCCGTGGCAGTCGGTGCAGGTCATGCCAGCGGCCGAGTGGTTGTCCCGCTGGCAGCTGGTCCGTACGCCCGGGTGGCACGCGTAGCACGAGTTCTGCAGCCCGGACTGGTCCATCCGCGTCGTGTGCGCCCCGTGCATCGCTGCTGACAAGCTCGGCACGCCCGGCTGCCCTGGAGCGCCCAGCGCGTTGTCGCTGTGGCAGCTCGCGCACATCACCGGCTGCGCATGGACGAGGTCCGTCCCGTGCAAACGGTCGTGATCCTGAAGTATGTCCGTCGCCGTGCTCCCGCCCGGCGTGCTGTGGCACAGGTTGCACGACATCTCCCACGAGACCGGCACCACCGCCTGCGTCTGCGCGACCACCGCGCCCGACGATGCGTTGCGCACCGTGATGAGCGCCAGCGGGTACGGGTTCTCCTTCCCATCATCGTCGATGGGCGTCACCGGGATACCCGTCGCGACGTAGTCCCTGCGGACTGCGTCCAGCGTCATCGCGCCGCGCATGCCCGTCCCCGTCACTCCAACGTCGTGCGGCACCGCCGCGCCGAGCAACTGCTGGGCATGCTGCCAGAAGTTGGTCTTGTCGCTGCTGTGCGTGTTCGTGGGCAGCTCAAACGACACCGTGACGTCGCCGTCCATGATGTCAGGCCCGTTCCCACGCCGGATCACCTGCGCATGCACGGTGTTGAACGGCGGCAGGATCATCATCTGTGAAAAGTCGTTCTGCATGCAGTGCATGCCCAGGTCGTTCGCGGCGAGCACCACGTACGACTCCGGCTCTGGCTGCAGCCCCATCGCCGCGGCAACACCGCACGCACCCAGCACGCACAGCACCGCGCGACGCCTCCAGGCCGTCCAACGACGCGTCAGTTCCATGGCCATACTCCAGTTTTCCGGGACGATCGCCCGCACAAGGGGCGGGTACAAGACATCATGCTCCGGAATTACCCCGTTGCAACGAAAAACGCCTGAATTCTCAGGCGCTCCTCGAAATACACGCGATGTCAGGCCGATGGCCGCCGGGCATTACCCGCCCGAGCCGGGAGAAGCCTCGCTGCCACTGCTACCCGCGTTCTTCACGTACGTATCCAGCCCTTCCACGCGTCACCCTCCCAGGCCCCTCGCACCGGCCCGAACATGTTCCGCCCCAGGATCCACGCGCCGATCCCCTCAAACCCACGCGCGGCGAACTCATCGTCGATGCCCGTCGTCCCAACCTCCCCACTCCCGGCCAGCCCCATCCCGGCGTGCAGCTGCACAAACGTGCGCGTCGGAAAGAACCACGCGTGCAACGCCATGCCGCCCACGCCCATCGGGTCGCTCAGGCTCTGCCGCGGACCGGCACCGAACCCATCCACGGAAAGTCCGAAACACTGCACACGAAGCTTCGGCACGCATGAGACTCCAGAAAGTGCCCGCATTCTAAACCGTGGTGAAGTCGGCAGGCGTGCACGCGCGGAAGTCCGTGCGAACCATCGAACAGTGCCCCAGCCACGAGCGTTGAGAGTGGCCGGCGTCACCTCCCGCAGCACGC
>DATAKA010000078.1:0-15287 GCA_036261855.1 Phycisphaerales bacterium
CCTGTGTTCTCGGGGTCGTCAAGAGTGATGTACCGGACGCGGAACTTTCGCCGTATGAGCTCTCCGGCGAAGTGACGCATCGCGGAAAGAAAGAGGGCGGTGCGCTGCACGTGGCTCGGCACATGCCGAGACTCGGCCGCAACTTCCATCATGAGCACCGTGTCTTCGGGCCCAAGCGAGCGGACGAGCGCAGAATCGGGATCGAGTTGATCACCGAACACAACCGCCAGGCGTGTTCGAGTCATAGCGTGTTGGCGGGCTTCCGATGGACGTGGGGAAGAGCGGGGCATGCGACGACATCAGTCCGAAGCTGGATCAACTCTGGATTCACCACCGTGGGCGCTTGTTCATCACAAGAGGTCAACAGATGCGTGCCGGAGTTGCGCCGCAGATGTCGTACAACTGGGTGCCGCCACGTGGTCACTTCCGATTCTCGAGTTCCTCCCAGCGGGCGTACAGCGTCGCCAGCCGCGCCTGCGTGTCGGCCATCTGCTGGCCTACCTGCGCGAGTTTGCGGTGGTCCTTCTGGTTCTCTTCTGAACCGAGCTCGGTCTCCCATCGCTTGAGGTCTGCTTCGGCCTTCTCGATCGCCGGTTCGATGCCCTGGAGTTCCTGCTGTTCCTTGTAGCTCAGCCGCTTCTTGGGTGCCGCGGCGGCGGGCGGTGGCGGGGGTGGCGCGATCGCTGGTGATGGCGCTGTGGCCGCGGCGTGCTGGTGGCCCAGGCGTTGCCACTGGGCGAAGTCGGCGAAGTATCGAGCGCCGCCGCGGCCGTCCAGCGCCAGCACTCGGGTTGCCAACCGGTCCAGCATCGCGCGGTCGTGCGTGACCAGTACCACGGCACCCGGGAATTCCTCGAGGCTCTCTTCGAGGACTTCGAGTGAGGCAAGGTCCAGGTCGTTGGTCGGTTCATCCAGGATCAGGACGTCCGCGGGCTCGAGCATCAGGCGTGCGATGTGCACCCGTGCCTGCTCACCGCCGGACAGCGACCCGATCGGGGTCCGCAACTGGGCCTTCGTGAACAGGAACATCCCGGCCCACGTTGCGATGTGCAGCAGCCGGTCGCGGTACACCACGCTGTCGGTGGGGGAGAGTGTGTCCCCCAGCGTCACCTTGGGGTCCAGTTCCCGCCGGTGCTGACTGAACAGGACCACGCGAAGGCGATCGGCACGGCGGATGGTGCCCAGCGGCGGCGTGCCGTGGGGCAGTTGGTCCGCGATCGCAGCCTCCTCGCGCTCCATCGCGGCGGTCGGCGGGTCGCTTTCCAGTTCACCCATCAGCAGCTTGATGAGCGTGCTCTTGCCGGCACCGTTGGGGCCCATCAGGCCCAGCTTCGAGCCCGGCGAGAGCAGGATGTCCAGGTTCTCGAACAGCTTCTTCCCGCCGAGCGTCTTGCTGAGCCCGCGGCCGACCAGCAGTTTCTGTGTCTGGCGCTCCGTGGCTGAGAAGTCGATCTGAGCGGCGCGCGCGGGTGCGTTCCGGGCCTTGAGGTCGGCGAGCTCGTCCATCCGCTGGAACGACGCGTCGATGCGGCTCTTGCTCTTGGTCCGGCGGGCCTGGGCTCCGCGCCCCAGCCAGCGGAGGTCCTCCCGGACCTGGGCGCTCAGGGCCTGCTCCTGCTTGGCCTGCCCGTCCAGAAACTCCTGCTTACGCCGGAGGAACTGGTCAAACCCCCCCTCGACGGAAAACGTTCCCTCCGGGTACGACGGCGCGAGCTCCACGATCCGCGTCGCCGTCCCCTCCAGGAACGCCCGATCGTGTGTAATCACGATCGAAGCGAAGTCGCCTGCCGTCAGTGTTTCCTCCAGCCACTCAATGCCCTCGATGTCGAGGTGGTTTGTGGGCTCGTCCAGCAGCAAGAGGCCCGGCTCCTGCGCGAGGGCCCTCGCGATGGAAAGCCGCTTGCGTTGCCCGCCCGAGAGCTTGTCGCATGCCACATCCAGCAGGTCGCCAAGACCAGCGCGGCGGAGTGTCATCTCCGCGGCAAGTTCCACCTCGTGGTGATCGTGCAGGTGAGAGAGCTGGCCGGCACGCATGGCCGCGTCCAGTTCGTGTTCCACCGCTGATCGCACCGTGGCCCCGGGCGCGAAGGCATCAGCCTGGGCCACGTAGGCCGCGCGCACCCCGCGTCGGAGAGAGATCGTGCCGGCGTCCGCACCCTCCAACCCCGCAAAGATCTTGAGCAGCGTACTCTTGCCCGCGCCGTTGGGCCCGATGAGCGCCAGGCGTTCGCCGTCCTCAACGCTGAAGGAGACCCCAACGAACAGAGTCCGGGCGGCAAAGTGCTTGGCGATTCCGCGGGCCGTGATCAGTGCGCTCATGAGCCCGCGAGGTTATGCGGTACGCCCGGTGGCACGGGGCGTTGACTCTTCGATGGTGATCCACCTCCGCAGGTACGCGCCCGGGCCCCAACCGATGACCCGCAGAACAACCCGAGCGGCGTAGAGTTGGCCATGGCATCGCTTGTTGTGATTGAGGGCCCCAGTCAGGGCGCACACTTCCCACTCCCGGAGACGGCGGTGTCGATCGGGCGGGAAGATACCTGCACGTTCCAGATTCTGGACCCGCGGGTCTCACGCACGCACCTGCGGGTGTGGCGTGACCCGAGCCATGGCAAGCACGTCGCGGGCGACTATCGCAGCGGGAACGGTGTGTTCATCAACGACAAGCAGATCGTGCTTGATACCGTGCTGAGCGACGGCGACAAGATCCGGATTGGGGAGTCCACGCTCATGTACCTTGCCGTGGACCATCCGGACGCGCCCAGCGCTGTCGCCGCGGCCAAGAAGAAGGGCGAGTGGAAGCGGTCAACGCTGCTGGGGTGAGCATCGGGATCGCGGCGGGGCGCCCATGGGCTTTGCTACTCTGGCACCGGCATTCTGGCCCGGAGCTCATCGAGGAAGTTGACGACCAGGTCGATCCGATTGGCCTGCTCGTTCTCACCCTCCAGAATGACCATCAAGCGCCCATCGGGTGCCCATGAAGAGCCTCTGGTCTTCAGCTCCTTGATGCTGTACAGCACTCTCGGCACCGACGCGGCGAACGTCGGTTCGGTCTTGACCTCAACGCTCACAACTTGCTTATCGCCATCGACGAAGCGGATCTCCTTGCCGTCCTCGCTCCACCAGCAGCCGCCGTCATGCCCGCTCGTTGAGAGTTGCACTCGGCCGGCCTTTGCATCCTGTGCGCCCGACCCCACACCAGTGAAACGTTGCACATACAACTCGTGCCGCCCAGACTCGACCGAGCAGAAAAGCACCCACTTGCCATCAGGCGAGAATCGCAGCGAGTGTTCGTCGGCGGCCGAGTTCAAGTAGGGGGTGGCTTTCCACGTCGTGCCGCCCGCTCCCTGCTCCAGCATCAGCACATCACTTGTGCTCGCCTTGAGGTCGGTCTGCGCGATCGCAAGAATTGTGCCATCGGGCGACCATGCATTGGGCATTACATACAACTGTTGACCGACCGGAGTCGCAAAGAGCTTTACCGCCTCGCTCGACGCGACCGCAGGCCGCTCCCAAACCGAAAACTCGTCCTTGGTGAAAGAGCCGTACGCGATCCGCTGCCCGTCGTTGCTCCACATCAAGGCGTCCACCAAGCCCTCGATCGGGATTCGTGTCGATGTCTTGCGTGTCAGGTCCTGCACCCAGACTTGTGCGTTCAGATCGTCCGGGCTTGTGTTCTCCATGCGTACCACCACGCGTCCGCCGTCCGGCGAAACCGCCATCCCCGCAAAGGCCCGTGCCGTTCCGGGGATGGGCTGTGGTTGACCCTTCTCATCGATCCACGCGAGGCGTCGATCCATTAAGGCTGACTGCTGCGTCGTCATCGCGAGCGTGCCGCTGGGCGAGAGATCGAACGCGTTGACCTGGCTGCCGTTCCACACGGTCACAGGGTCTCCGAGGGTGCGCAGCGTGTTCGGATCAAACCGGGCCGCAATCAGGCCCGCCAAGTCGACTCTGCTCGCTACAAGAAAGTGCTCCTCATCCTTCCCACCCACCTTAGCGGCTGACACAAGCCGTGCCTCTCCAGCGTCGCGGAGCACCAGCATCCGCTTCCCCGAGGCAAGGTCGATCACTTCGGTATTGACCTTGACCTTCTCACCCGAAAGTGCAAAGTGCGTCGCCAGAATGGACTGCCCGGCGATCAGCGGACGGAAACCATCCCAACCCTGGACGCCCTTGGACGCATCTTCACGGAAGACGACTCGCGGCTCGCCTCCGGATGCGGCGACGGCGTACAGCGTTGTGCCGAGAGATGCCACAAACACGATCTCCCGGTCCGACGCCCAACCCACGGTGAACCAGGTGCCCTGCGCAAGATCGCAAATGGGCTGCGGCTTGCCCGAGGGTCGCCCATTCTCGAGCGCAACCTTCTTGAGGGTGAACTTGGTGCCGGCGCGGTCCTTCGCGCACGAGAAGGCCACCCAGCGCCCGTTGGGAGACAACGCGGCGTTCTGAGCCCCTTCGGTGCCTTCAATGACGGCGGTTTCATCGCGGTCGAGCCGCCGCACCACCAGCACGCCCTCGGGCTTCTCACTCTCGAGTTCCAGTTCAGGCCTGGCGGTGTACACCAGGAACCTCGCGTCCGGGGCGATACCCACAAAGCGGCTGAACGGCGGCTTGCTGGGAATGGTCGTGGAGACATGGAACGGTTGTGCCGGCACCACCGGCGCGGACCGCGGGAGGCGGCTGGCCAGCAGCCAACCGATACCACCGGCGGTCAGCGCCATCGCGCACGCCGCGCTGATCGCGATCAATCGGGTTTGCTTGGGCACGGCCGTAGACGCGGCGGCCGACGCCCACTCATGCCCGCCGATCGCGCGATCCAATTCCAGCCGTGCGTCCCCGATGTCGTGAAGGCGGTTTCGCCGATCCTTCGCGAGGCAGTTCTTCAGCAGTTCCCGCACGCGTGGCGGCGTCTGTGGCGGCAGCAGCGCCCAGTCCGGCTCCCTGTGCAGGATCGCGCCCAGCGAGTCCGTCACCGTCTCGCCCGGGAACGGGCACACGCCCGTGAGCACTTCATAGACCACACACCCGAAAGAGAAGATGTCCGACCGCTTGTCCACCGGCTTGCCGCGGGCCTGCTCGGGGGACATGTAGCCCGCGGTGCCCAGGATCACGCCGGGGATGGTGGGGGAGTGGACCGTGGGTGAGCCCGGGGCCGCGGGCATGTTCGTGGTCGAAGGCGTTCCTTCCGCGGTGCGGGCCAAGCCAAAGTCCAGCACCTTGACAACGCCATCGGGCGTGACCATGACGTTGCCGGGCTTGACGTCGCGATGGACGATGCCCTTCTCGTGCGCGACTTCCAGCGCTTCTGCGGTCTGTCGTGCAATGGACAGAGCCTCTTCCACCGGTATGGCGCCGCTGACGAGCCGTTCGGCCAGCGTCTCGCCCTCGATGAACTCCAGGATCAGGTACTGCCGGCCCTCGGCTTCCTCCAGCCCGTAGATCGCGCCGATGCCGGGGTGGTTGAGCGAGGCGAGCACCTTGGCCTCGCGCTGGAATCGCGTGAGGCGGTCGGCGTCCGCGGTCAGGTGTCCCGGAAGGGCCTTGATGGCGACCTGCCGGTCCAGGCGCGTGTCTTGGGCGAGGAACACCTCTCCCATGCCGCCGCGGCCCAGCTCCTTCTCGATGGTGTACGGGCCGATGCGCTCGTTCATGGATTGGATTCCTGGCGGCTGCCGGGGCCAGCGACTTCGCGGATGCGCTCAAAGAAGTTGGTGATGATCCGGACTTCGTCGCGGATCGCTTCTACGCCGATCTCGACTGCCAGCACCTTTGTTTCATCGGGCAAGATGCTGTATGTAGACCCGCGGTCCAGAATCGGACCCGTGAACACACGCTCGGGCTCGCCCCTCGTCCGTCCATCCGTCATCTGGATGCGCACGATCGATCGGCCCACGCGGTAATAGAGCGACGTGCCGAGCGGGCCCCACTTGGGGGCTCTGCCGCCGCCTGAGGAGACTTGAACGGGTTGTCCATCGCCCGAGGATTGGATCACATAGATCTCGTCCCTGCCGGAGATGTCGGACTGGTACGCTACCCATCGGCCATCGGTTGAAAAAGCGCCCTGACCCTCCCGGTAACGTGTCTTCACGAGGGGTCTGGCAGTGCCTCCGGGCTCGATGATCAGGATATTGCTACCCGTATCAACTGTACGTTCGTCGACGCAGAGCAGGCCATCGGGGCTGACCGATGTGACATACGTGCTGTTCTCGCCGGTGTAGACGAGTTCAGGGCTGCCTGCTCCGCTGGCCGCGACCGACCAGACGGCCCATCGATCCTTGCGGTTGGAGCTGAAAAAGACGCGGGATCCGTCGGACGACCAGATTGGCGAGACATTGTTGCCTTGATCAAACGTGATCCTGCGTGGGATGCCTCTCTTGAGGTCAATCACGGCGATATCGCCGCCGCCGCCCACGAGGGCCTGGGTGCCGTCCGGCGAGATCGCGACATTGCCACCGATTCGGAATCCTGAAGCGTTATCCCCGTTCATCACCTGCTCGACGATTCCCTTGGCGTCGACCCATACGAGGCGTGGGTTGGAGGAATCGGCAGGCACATACGCCAGCGTTCCATCATCAGACACATCGAACACGCATCGCGTCGCGCCACCCAGGTGAGCAACGGAGGTCAGAACCTGGTTGCGTTCGATACCATCGAAGTTGCCACCGGTCTGGGGGTCGAAGGGGACGGCGAACAGAGTGCCCCAACTCTCCAGGATGAGGTGCCCTGAGGCGACCCACCGGGCTGGGGGTACGAAGGAGGGAGTCGGGGTCTTTGTGACTTCACGCACGGCACCGCTCTGCGTGTCGGTGATGCGTGCACCACCGACGTTTTTGTCGCCCCATGAGGTGAGCAGGATCTTGTTGGTGCCGGGGATCGGCTGCGGCCAGACATGGGCATAGGTCCCAGCAATGGCGGAAAGATCGGTGACTGCGACGGGCACTCCGCCCCCTGGCGGTATGCGCCAGAGCGGTGAATCAGTACCCGTCGAGTAGACGATCGAACCGTCGTCCTGCGTGCAAGCACTCATCATGGAGGGGGTCTTGAACACCATTGTGGGCGCGCCGCCATCGACGGGGGCTCGGAGGAGGCCCTCGCGATTCGCGAAAAGAACAGATCGGCTGTCCGGCGTGAACGCGGGATTGCTCGCATCGCGTGAGTTGGGAACTTTGGTGAACTCGGAGCGATCCAACTCGCGGATATAGAGCTGGGACTCTCCGGCCTCATCCTCCGTACAGAACGCGACGCGTTCGCCGTTGCGTGAGATGGCGATCGAGCCAACGACCTCGTGACCCTTCGGCATCGGGATGGTCAGTTCGAGCGTGGGGCTCGGTCGTGTCGCGGACGCTGCCGGACGCGAGGCACTCCATATCCAACCACCGGACGCGATCATGAGCAGGACGCTCGTGGCAATCAACCATGGACGCAACGTTGCGCCGCCGTGACCTGTCGCCGCCTTCCACTCGCGCCCGGATATCGCCCTCTCAAGCTCGAGGCGTGCGTCGGCGATGTCGTGCAGCCGTTGCTTGCGGTCCTTGGCCAGACAATTCGTCAACAGTTCACGCACGCGCTGCGGCGTTCCCGGCGGCATCAGCGCGAAGTCCGATTCCTTGTGCAACGTCGCACCGATGGCGTCGGACACCGTCTCGCCGGTAAAGGGCTGCGCACCCGTGAGCATCTCGTACAGCACGCACCCGAAGGAGAAGATGTCGGAACGCTTATCGACGGCCTTGCCGCGGGCCTGCTCGGGGGACATGTAGCCCGCGGTGCCCAGGATCACACCGGGGATGGTCGGCGAGTGCACCGTGGGCGAATCGGGCGCGCGGGGCGAGTTCGTCGTCGACGGCGAGCCCTCGGCGGTGCGGGCCAGGCCGAAGTCCAGCACCTTCACGACCCCCTCGGGCGTTACCATCACGTTGCCCGGCTTGAGGTCGCGGTGGACAATGCCCTTCTCGTGCGCGGCTTCCAGCGCCTCCGCGATCTGCTTGGCGATCGCCAGCGATTCCTCAACCGGGATCGGTCCGTTGGCCAGACGGTCTGCCAGCGTCCCACCCTCAATGAACTCCAGGATGAGGTATTGGTGCCCCTCGGCCTCTTCCAGCCCGTAGATCGCGCCAATGTTCGGGTGGCTCAGCGACGCGAGGGCCTTGGCCTCGCGCTGGAAGCGGGCGAGCTTGTCGGGGTCGGTGCCCAGGTGAGCGGGCAGTGCTTTGATCGCGACCGGCCGGTCCAGGCGCGTGTCGCGGGCGAGGAATACCTCACCCATGCCGCCGCGGCCGAGTTCACGCAGAATCTGGTAGGGACCGACGGTGTCGGGACGCATGGACCGGCAGTGTACCGCCAGATTGAGGGAAACCGCAAGGTTTGGACCGAATTCGAACACTCAAGACCTCGGCGGACCGGCATGCCCCTCATGAACTCAGCAACGCGTGCTCCGGCACGCATGCCGACGACCCAGTGCAAGCACGAGGTTCCCACGCGCAATAGGTCGAACCGGAGGCGTGTCGTATGGCTTTGCTCTATTCCATCCGTCGGTTCGCACCTCGCAGCACCGAGTCGCCAGATATGGTGACTGCTGCCGAGAGTGTCCCGAGCCACCGTCCATTCGAGCGTTAGCGCCCCAGCCCGCATCCGTCGCATTGCACCGCAGACGGGCTGCCGTTCTTCCACGCGGCATGTCGATCAGCAGGATCTTCTCCAATGTCCCGTCTCGACGCCATCTCGCAGTTCGACGCCCTTCCCAACTTCGGGCAAGCGCTGGTGGCTTTGCGGATGGTCCGTCGAGCCGTGATGGCCAAGTACGCCGAGGGCGATGCGGAGCGGGCACTCATCGAGCGGGCGTGCGATGCGGCGGAGGGGTGTGCCAACGTCGGCAACGGCACCCACCGGCACAAACCACTCTTCCGCCAGGTGATGGAATTCAGGGACGCATTCGACGCCCGGCGCCCGAGCCTCGAGTGGGCACGGACCGCCGCGTGGTGGATGGTGGACGCGATCAACGCCGCGGAGTCAGCACAGGACTTCCCGATCGATGGCACCGTCACGCGTTCTGCGCGCAACGCCATCGCGGCCCTGGGTGAGGACCGTGAGCTCAGCCGCCTGCAGATCACGATCCTGCTCGCGGCAGATGTGGACCAGTTGCTGTTCGCGTTGGGTGAAGTCGACAAAGTCCCGGCCAAGAACATCGCGGCGAAGTATGACGGGCTGGGCGATCACGTCTTGGGGCGGCTTGCCCCGGTGCACGCGCTCAGCGTGACCCCGTATGAACCCACAGGCGAAGCAGCTGCACGCTGAGCAGGGAGGCACGGATGGATGTTGTCATGGCGGGCATGGCCCCAGTACCCCGCACCGGCGGGCAGACGCTGCTCGCGGGCATGGTCACGATCCTCGTGCTCATCGCGACGCTCGTGATCGTCGTCTCCAACACCGCATTCACGAAAGCGTTCACCGACACGCCGCCCCAGGGTGAGCGAGCGATGGGGCTCATCATCCCATTCTTCGGGCTCGGTGGCGCGGTGCTCGTCATGACGCTGGCGGGCGTGCTGGCCACGCTTCGCGCGGGCAGCTCGGGCCTGGGGCTCATCCATTCGTCACCGGCGTTGTCCGGGCTCCTCGCAGTCCTGCTCACGTTCGGTGCCACACTCGCCGCGGGTGCGGTGTTCATGCTGTGGTGCGAGCCGGCGATGGTCGGCAGACCGCTCAAGGCCGTGACCGCGCCGCTGGGCATCGTCGTGGGGATCATCGGCCCGCTGGTGCTCGCTTGTGCGCTGATCGCCGCTGTCTGGATGGACAAGCAGTCCGCCGTGGCACACGCCGGATGGACGGCCTTCTTCAAGTCGTCATTCTGGTTCGTGTGTGTGCTGGCGCTGATCGGGTACGGCCTGGGCGGCGCGATGCTCTGGCAGACGATGGCCCAGAAGGCCCGGAATCAAGCCGCGGTGCTCAAGGAATCGCTCGATCTCCAGGCCAAGTGGAGCAGCCATCGCGCAAAGCCGATGGAGCAACGTCTCGCCGACGAGCTTGCCGAGTTTTCGCCGGATGCGCCGCTCTGGACCATCGTGGCGTACCTGCCGGATCGGCCCGATCAAGACCGGCTGACCAATGAGAGCAGGCGCATCGTCATCGACCGTGCCCTGAGAGTGCCCAACCTCGACGAAGAGCTGCGCAATTGCATGACCTCCAGGTACTACCTCTACCGCCAGGGTGCGGCAGAGCTCCTGAGAGGAGTGCCGGAAGAGCACCTGGTCGAGCACCGCGACGCGTGGGGCGCAGCGCTGGAGGCAGGAACCTACGCCACCGGCGAGGGGATCGCGTGCCGTCCCGCGTGGATGACCGAGACCTTTGACTCCAAGCCCGACCCACTGGGGCACGTTAAGTCGCTGCTGGCAGCTACCGAGCGGTTCAAGGGGTGGGAGGGGTACCCGCGGCTGCAGGCAGAGCTTCGGCAAATGGCAAAAGACGCGGCCATGCTGAAGCCCGACAAGGGCCGTGAGAAGCTGCTCCGCGTGCTCGCCGATGCCGGATACGAGCCTTCAAACGCGGGTGTGGAACAACCCGGGTAAAGAAGCCGTTGGCGCATGCGAGCCCGAATGGCGCATGGACTCCCGGATGGGCACGAACCCACCCTGCGGCGCACCGACCTATGAATCCGCCCTCTTAGCCCACGAACTCCTGTGGACCACGCATGAACGCACTCCCGCACAACCTCACCGAGACTCCCGGCGTGAGCGCAGCCGTCAGCGCGGCTATCCGCGACGTGCCGACGGGCGTCCGGGTGCTCCTGTGGTGTGCAGTTGCCGCGGCCGTCATCATGGCGCTCGGCGTGGGCATCGCGATGATCGCCGGGAACAACAGCAAGGACGCTCGGCTCGGCCGCACGTTCACGCTGGTCTTCCTGGCGGCCATGGCCATCCAGGGCGGCTACGTGCTCGCCCCGCTGTCGGTGGGTCGGAATTGGTGGGTGTGGTCGTTCTGGCTCATGGTGCCCATCGCCCTCCTCGTCCTCTGCACGGCCATGGTGCCCATCATCGGCGCGATCCGCTGGACGCGGCCCGATGGCGCGAGCGGCTGGAAGACCATCGCGGATATGGGCTGGATGTCCGTGATCGGCGTCGCGCTGTACGTCCTCCCGCCCGTGTTTCTGTGGGTGTACCGGCCCGCGGCCCGCCCTCCTATTGCGAACATCCCGCACACGGCACCGTCCGAGCCCACCGCCCAGAGTGAGCCGTGAAGGAGGCAGCCGGTACCCGCGCGCGACGCGGTCTTACCGCAGAACGTCCCCGCCTTTCGGAACATGCCATGAGCACCATGACTCTCTCCCGTCACACGTTCCCGGCCCGCCTCGCGGAACTCGAGTTCACGATGCTCGTGCCCGACGGCTTTGTGCTGCCGGAGCTCCCGCCGCAGGAAGTGAACTTCGGTGACCCCGCGCAGTCCGCCGCGCTCGCGATCTGTAGTTCTCAGGTCGCGCTCGCACTCGTGACCGTGGCTGCACGGCCCGCGTACGAGGACGGCACCGTGCTGCAGTGGCTGCGGTTCCTCGCGGGCCACTACGGGATTGATCTTCAGCACGTCCAGGTTCACGAGGGCGACGATGACGGCGCGCCGCCGCGCATCACCGCCTTCGGCACGCAGGTGCAGGAGGGCCAGCGGCTGAACCTCATGCTCGTCGCCTTCGAGGACGACAACCGGCTTGTCACAGCCCACGCCATGTGCCCCGTGGAACTCTGGCCCAGCTTCGGCGACGTGCTCTCCAGGTCGGTCGAGTCGATCCGCCTGACGCAGCCCCGCGGCGGCAAGCACCCGCTGGACGAGGCGGACGCCCGCGCCCGCGGCCGCCAGGCCATGGGCATCGGAGATGCCAAGGGTGTCCTGGCCCAGCCGGCAGAGCCCGACGAGACCGACGACGTCCAGATGACCCCGGAAGAAGAAGCCAACGCCGCCGCGGTGCTCCGGATGTTCGACTCCGCCGATGAATACCGGCGGGCATCAGCAGAAGCGGCAGAAGCACGCCGAGCGGCACGGGCCCCGGCGATCACGCAGGCCGAGGAACTCCTCCGCACCGGTGCGTTCGACGAAGCGGAACGCGCGATCATGCAGGTGGACCAGTCGATCGAGGGCGGTGTGGCGATCGCACGCATGTACGAGCGACGCCTCCAGCAGATGGTGGATCAGGGCCTCGTTGCCCGCCAGAAGCCAGCGGTCGAAGCGGTCTTCGGCCGCGCCCTCCGGTGGGCGCAGCACTGCTATCCAGAGCCCCACACGCAGATCGAAGCCGACGACTTCGAGGCGGGCCGTCAGGCAGACCGCGCCCGCCTCATTGGCATACTGGGCTACGACCCCAAGCCTTAGCAGACCCCCACACCGAACCGCAGCGTGCCCGCCACAGGCCCGAATCGCGGCCGGGTCCGCCAACGCTATGGGCAACCGCCAGGTTGCGTGTGAAGGGACCGCAGCCTACGATGAGCAACCAGGAGGTTGCTCATGGCCCCATCACCCACCGATAGCATCAAAGCCCAGATAGAGATCAACGCCCCCGTCGCTCGCGTGTGGCGTGCCCTCACCGACCACCGCGAGTTTGGTGAGTGGTTCCAAGTCAAGCTCGAGTCGCCGTTCGTTCCAGGACAGCGCACCCGCGGCCGCATCACGTACCCCGGCTACGAGCACCTCGTCATGGAAGTGCTCGTCAAGGAGATGACGCAGGACCGCACATTCTCGTTCTACTGGCACCCGTACGCCGTGGACCCCAAGCTCGACTACTCCAAGGAAGAGCCGACACTCGTGGTCTTCACGCTCCAGTCCAAGGGCAGCGGCACTCTCCTGACCGCCGTTGAGTCGGGCTTTGACCGCATCCCCGCCCACCGGCGCGACGAAGCCTTCCGCATGAACAACGCTGGCTGGTCGGAACAGATGGGGAACATCCAGCGCTATGCCCAAAGCCACCCATGAAACCCCCATCGGCGGTGCCCGCTGCGCACGCGTCTTCTCCGCGCTCGGTGACGAGACTCGCCTTGCGCTCGTCGCCCGCCTGAGCACGGGACAGCCGCTCTCCATCGCACGCCTCGCCGAGGGGCGCGGCCAGAGCCGTCAGTCCATCACCAAGCACCTGCGTGTGCTCCGCCATGCCGGCGTGGTCCGGGGTGTACGGCAGGGCCGCGAGCACTGCTTTGAACTCCGCCGTGAAGCTATTGACGATGCCCGAGCCGCCCTCGACCGCCTGACGCGAGAGTGGGAAATGGCGCTCCACCGCCTCAAGCACATGCTGGAGAGCGAAGCCGTTCCTTCGCAGGAACCCCGGAGAAAGCATAAGCGTGGGACTTCCTAGGCCGTGCCACGCGAAGCCTGCTGCCGCCGTGCGCCATCCTCATCCATTGTCGTGACCGAGGCTTTGTAGATGCCCAGGTACTCCCGCCATGGCCCAACCGCGCCCTCGTACTGCCACGCCATGCCCCGCGCGATCTGCGCAAGGTGGTTCAGGTCGTGCACCACCCAGGTCGCGAGCAACTGCGAAAGCGTCACTTCCCCGAGCGCCGGGTGCATGCCCCGTTTCGCAAGGTCCGCCGGCGTGAGCGCCAGCGCCCGCAGCGCCGCAAGGTTCTCCGCACGCAGCCGGGCGAACTCGTCCAGCAGGTCATGGATGGACCGGCCGCGGCTCTGCTCAAACTGGGCGTACCGGTCGTACTTTGCAAAGGGCGTGGTGGTGCCGCGCTCGAGGATGATCCGTGCCCGCACCAACCAGTCCGTGCGCTCCCCGGTAATGAGGTGCCCGACGACGTCGTACGGGGAGAACGTCCCCTCGCCGTAGTTGCCGTGCGTCCACTCCGGCCCAAGCCCGTCCAGCAGGGCACGCAGCACCCCGGGTGTTCGCTCCAGCACCGCCGCCCCGTGGACAAGTGAAAACTCCATGAAGCACCTCCGCGCAAAGCGTACGAGCCCGCGTACGGTCCACCGATGACCACACCCTTCCTGCTCATCGGCAACTCCGGCATGCTCGGCACCGCCTTCGAGCGGCTGCTGACGCACAACGCCCTGCCGTACACGCCCCTGGACTTCCCGGCGTTCGACCTCACCAACCCCGCCCACACCGCCGCGGCCATCACGCCCGGCGTCCGCTACGTCATCAACTGCGCTGCCTGGACCGATGTCGATGGGGCCGAAACCAAGGAAGACGCCGCGACAGCCGTGAACGCTACCGGCGTGCGGCTCCTCGCCGATCACTGCGCGTCCGTCGGCGCAACCCTCATCACCTACAGCACCGACTATGTTTTCAGCGGCGTCGCCACAAGCCCCTACACCACCACGCAGCCCCGCGCGCCCCTCAACGCCTACGGCCGCAGCAAAGCACGCGGCGAGGAACTCCTGGAGCAGTCCGCCGCGCGCTGGTACAACATCCGTACCAGTTGGCTCTACGCCCCGTGGGGCAAGAACTTCGTCAAGACCATCGCGGGCCTGCTCACGACCAAGCCCAGCATCAAGGTGGTGAGCGACCAGCAGGGCAGGCCCACGAGCGCCGAGCACCTCGCCGCGACCACCCTGCGACTCCTGGATGTGGACGCAGAGCCCGGCACCTGGCACGTGACCGACGGCGGCGAGTGCACCTGGTTCGAGTTCGCTAAGGAGATCGGCGCGATCCTCGCGGCCAAGGGGGCAAAGGTCGGCGAAGTTCTTCCTTGCACAAGCGATGAGTTCCCAAGGCCCGCCAAACGGCCCGCGTACAGCGTGCTTGACATCGCACAGACCGAAAACGCCACCGGGAAAATGCCCCTGTGGCAGGCAAATCTGGTCGATGTTGTCAAGCGACTTGGGGTATGACCGAATACCGTTGCTCGACGCAAATCACTCTTCAGACGGGACCACCCATGCACATCCTTCTGACCGGCGGCGCCGGGTTCATCGGCAGCAACTTCGTCCACCTCGTGCTCAAGCACCGGCCGACGTACCGCATCACCAACCTCGACTCGCTCACGTACTCGGGCAACCTTGAGAACCTGACCGAGGCAGAGAAGAACCCCAACTACCGCTTCGTCAAGGGCGACATCTGCGACGACACGCTCGTCGCCGGCCTGATCGACGACTGCGACGCCGTCGTCCACATGGCCGCCGAGAGCCACGTGGACCGCTCCATCCTCGACTCCAAGCCCTTCGTGGTCAGCAACGTCATCGGCACGCAGACGCTCCTGGACGCCGCCCGAAAGGCCAAGGGCGGGGAGTGGAAGAAGAAGGGCCGCTTCGTGTACGTCTCGACCGACGAGGTGTACGGCTCACTCCCGCTCGAGAACCCAGAG
>DATAKA010000080.1:0-14898 GCA_036261855.1 Phycisphaerales bacterium
ATTGCGAAGCCTGCGCCTTCTGCACGTCCACCGTTTGCTGCGCCCGCCGGATGCGGTCCTCGAGCGTCGCGATCTTGCTCGCATACTTCGCGCGGAGTTTCTCCGCGAACGCATCGCGTTCTTCACGTGCCGCCTGCACCAGCCGCAGCCGGAAGTCCTTCTCGCTCTCGTTGGGTTTGCTCACCCGCTCGAGCGACGGGCTCCGCAGAAGCGTCAGTTCCTGCGTACGGAACAGCGTGTCGGCCAGCTTCTTCGACCAGTCCGCGTACGACTTCGCCCGCGCAGCCTCCGAAGGAAGCGCCGCGAACGCTGCGCCCTCCACTGGCTCACGCTCGACATCCTTGTCCGTCAGGTCCACCCTCTCGCCCGCGTCCCAGTCGATAGGCACCGGCCCGCCGCCGAACGCGGTGCTCATGCTGATGGGAAGGTCCTCGTCCACGCCCAGCTTCTTCTCCAGGAAGTGGACCCACGAAAACCCCAGCAGCCGCGGCTCGTACGTCAGCGTCGTTCCCGGCAGGCGCGCGCCCCGCACAGGAACAAAGTACTGCGGCACATCCGGCGGAAGCACGGGTCGGGATGCGGTTCCTGCCCCAGCCGCCGCTCCCGGCGCGATCATCGGCGCCGCGGGCTTCAGCCCGCGTACGGTCGCGCTCTCGACCTTCGTACCCGCCGCAGCGCCCGCGCCGCTGACAGCCGCGCCGCTCTTCACCGGGTCCATCAACTGCTTGATCTGCACCCGCGTCAGAGGGCCCCGCAGGTATGACATGCACCACCGTGTCTCGAACACCACGGGCCCATCCTCGTGCACGTTGTTCATCAGGAACACACGCTTGCCCAGCCCGCTCAGCACGCGGTCCATCGCCCCGCGATCAAACACGCGGGACGCCGTGGACATCGCGCCCTCAAGCCCATCCAGCAGCCGTGCCTTGTCCTGCTCGGTCTGCAGCCTTCCGATGAACCACGTCCCCGCGTTCGCCAGCCCCTTGTAGTCGATATCCACCGGGTTCTGCGTCGCGACCACCACGCCCACACCGAACGCACGCGCCTGCTTCATCAGCGTCAGCAGCGCCTGCTTGCTCGGCGGGTTCGCCACCGGCGGCACATACCCCGCGATTTCATCCATATACAGCAGCGCCCGCAGGCTCGTCGTGCCGCTCTGCGACCGCACCCACGCCAGCAACTGGTTCAGGATGAGCGCTACGAAGAACATGCGCTCACTTTCGCCCAGGTGCGCAATGCTCACGATCGCCAGCCGCGGCTTCCCGCTGTCCGTGTACAGCAACTTGCCGATGTCCAGCGGCTGCCCCTGGCTCCACGCCGTGAATTGCGGGCTCGCGAGCAGGTTGTTGAGCGCCATCGCCAGCTCAAACCGCTCCTTCGCCGGGTAGAACGCCTCCAATTCCAGCACGCCCACCCGGGTGAACCCCGGAGCCTGCACCGCCGCGATGATCCCGGCAAGGTCCAGGTTCTGCCCCGCGCCCCACGCGCTCTGCAGAATGGTGGAGAGCAGGATGTGCCCACGCCCGCGCGGGTTGTCGCTGGGCAGGCCCGCCAAACCCAGGATGCTCGACACCGTGGTCGAGATGCGGTCCCGCAACAGCTCGGCGTCGTCCATGACCTCAAACGGCGGGCAATCAAACGACTTCATCACCGACAGCGGGATGCCCGCGTTGCTCCCGGGCGTGTAGATCGCCACCTCCGCCGCGCCCCGCAGCCGCGCGATCCGCTCCGGCGACTGCCCCCAGTCCGCGAGCCCCTTCTTCCACACTTCCGCCTGCTGCGCCGCGAACTGGTCGGGCGTCAGCCCCTTGGTCTGTGCATCGCTCTCGTTGATCCACGGCCGGAAGTCCTGGGCTGCCAGACCCGGGAACGTCAGCATCAGGTTCCCAAGATCACCTTTGGGGTCGATGATGAGCGCGGGGATGCCATCAATCGCCGCTTCCTCCAGCAGCCCGATGCACAGGCCAGTTTTGCCCGAGCCCGTCATGCCCACGCACACCGCGTGGGTCACCAGGTCCTTGCTGTCGTACAGGACAAGGTCGCTGGTGGTGGTCGCTCCATCCCGGGCTTTGCCCAGGTAGAACACGCCGAGCTTTTCGTAGTCAGGCTGCACGCTCATGGTGATCATGGTACCCAACCATGGGGAGAGACTGACGCTTGCCGCACCCGTTGACAGCCCGGGTAATCTTCAGCACCGAAAGGGGTTCTTCATGCAGCATGCATTCCGCGGGGAAGTCGCCGGAACAAGCCTGACGCGCCGCGAAGTCATCCAATCCGCGGCCGTCTTTGCCGCCGCGTCGCTCTCCGTCCGCGTCCTGGGCCAGCAGGCCCCGGTGGCCCCCAAGCCCCTCCGCGTGGGTGTGATCGGCTGCGGTGGCCGCGGCACCGGCGCAGCCGTGAACGCGCTCGAGGCATCCCCTTCGGTCCGCATCACCGCACTTGCGGACGTGTTCCCCGAGCGCATTGACAACGCCCGCAAACAGCTCCAGGGCTTCGGCGACCGCGCCAAGATCGACGACGCGAAGTGCTTCCTCGGCTTTGACGCGTACAAGCGCGTCTGCGAGTCCGACGTGGACTACGTCATCCTCGCGACCGCCCCGCACTTCCGCCCCATCCACCTCGCGGAAGCCGTCGCCAAGGGCAAGCACGTGTTCATGGAGAAGCCCTGCGCGGTGGACCCCGCGGGTGTGCGCAGCGTGCTCGCCTCCGCCGACATCGCGGACCAGAAGAAACTCTGCATCGTCGCCGGCACCCAGCGCCGCCACGAAACCTGCTACCTGGAAGCGATCAAGCGCGTCCACGAAGGCCAGCTCGGCAGGATCGTCACCGCCCGCTGCTACTGGAACCAGGGCGGCCTCTGGATGCACCCGCGCCAGCCCGAGTGGAGTGACATGGAGTGGCAGCTCCGCAACTGGCTCTACTTCACGTGGCTCAGCGGAGACCACATCGTGGAGCAGCACGTCCACAACCTGGACGTCATCAACTGGGGCCTCAAGGCCAACCCCATCAAGTGCACCGCCATGGGCGGCCGCCAAGTCCGCACCGACCCCGCTTACGGCAACGTCTTCGACCACTTCTGCTGCGAGTTCGAGTACCCAGACGGCGTCACCGTCATCTCACAGTGCCGCCAGATCGACGGCTGCGCAGGCCGTGTCGAGGAGATCTTCGAGGGCACCGACGGCCGCATGGTGACCATGCCCGGGCGCGCGAAGTTGACGGGCAAGAACCCCTGGAACTTCGGCGAGAACGACAACGAGCCCTACACGCAGGAGCACATCGACCTCATCGCCGCCATCCAGTCCGGCAAGCAGGTCAACGAAGCCCGAGCGGTCGCGCACTCCACGATGACCGCCGTCATGGGCCGCATCGCCGCCTACACCGGCAAGACCGTGACATGGGACCAGATGATGAAGAGCGACCTCTCCCTCGTGCCGCCCGCGTACGAGTTTGGGTCCATGCCCGTCCCGCCCGTCGCCATGCCCGGGCGCTCCGCGTGAACACAACCACTCACGCTGCGCACACCACCTGAAGTTCCGGGAGACACCCGGCGAGCGCCGCAATCTGCACCGCGTTCCACGCCGCACCTTTGCGGAGCTGGTCCGCGCTCACCAGCAAGCACCACCGCCGGTGCAGGTCTCCCAGCTCCGCGGGCTCACCCGGGTCGGGCCGGATGCGCCCGACCAGCACATCGTTCCCACCCGCTGCGCGGAGCGGCGTCGGGAAGCGGTTGTGGACACGGTCGTCCACGATCGTGACGCCAGCCGCGCCCGCCAGCGCCGCACGCACCTCTGTTTCAGTTGCCGCGCGGGAAAGTTCGACGGTGACGGCCTGCGTGTGCGCCCGCACCACGGGCACACGCACACATGTGGGCGTGATCCGCACGCGGTCATCCCGCCAGATCTTCCGCGACTCATCGATGATCTTGCGTTCCTCGCCGTTGAGCCCGTCCCGCGGGTTCACCGCAGAATCATGGCTGAACACATTGAACGCGCACGGCTCGCGGAACACCCGCGGCTGAACGTCATGCCCGCCCGCCCACGCCCGGACCTGCCCGTGCAGCTCGTCAATCGCGGCCTGCCCAGCGCCAGAAACCGCCTGGTACGTGGCAACGTCCACGGCTTTCACGCCGAACGCCCGGCGCAGCGGCGAGAGCGCCATCAGAAGAATCACCGTGGAGCAGTTGGGGTTCGCCACGATCTGCGCCCCGCTCGCTCGCACAAGGTCGCCATTGACCTCAGGAATCACGAGCGGCACCTGCGGGTGCATCCGGAACGCCGATGAGTTGTCAACGACAACCGCCCCGGCTGCCACGGCCACCGGCGCAAGTTCCCGAGCAACGTCCGACGTTGCGCAGAAGAGCGCCGCGCTCACCCCGCCAAAGGCATGGGCATCGCAGGCCTGCACCGAGAGCTCCACAGATCCATACGCCACCGTTCCGCCCGCCGAGCGCTCGCTCGCCAGCGCTCGCACCCGTGACGCGGGAACGCCCAACTCCGCGAGAATGCCAAGGGCCTCGAGCCCCACCGCGCCGGTGGCCCCGACTACAGCAATGGAACCCGGACACAGCTCATGCCGCATCGCACACCTCCTCGCACGTCGTCTCCGTTCGTGCGCACCGCCACAGGTCCCACAGGTCCGCTACCACGCTTTCTGCGGTGGGCCATTGCCCCGCGCCCGCGCCGGTGCATGTGTGCGTGGCACCCAGCACATCCCGCACGCACAGGCAGTTGGTCGCGCCCGGCAGCACGTGGAACGCGTGTCCCGGGGGCACCACAGTGGGGCCGACGCCGCCCGAAATGACTCCCTGCGCACCGCGTGCCGCCCAGGCAACAAGGCGAACTGCCCCGCGCCCGTTCGCATCGGGCAGTTCGCACGCACCTGCCCCCACAAGCCCAACCCGGGTCAGTCCCGAGAGATCGGCACCCGCGCCGAACGCCGCGCGGCACAGCAGCACGAGCTTCTCGAACGCATCTGTCCCATCAAGGTCACGCGTCGGGTCCGCTTCTGCATACCCCAACCGCTGCGCAGTCCGCACCGCCGCATCGAACGTGTCCCCGTGACGCACACGTTCCAGCACGAAGTTGGTCGTGCCATTGAGCACGCCCTCGAACGATGCCACGCCCACCTCCGCCGCCACGCGTGCCACGGTCTCCAGCATCGGCACACCCCCGCCCACGCTCGCCGACCGCAGCACCCGAACACCTTTCGCGTCCGCCCACGTGTCGAGCTCAGCGCCATGCGCCGCCAGCAGCGCTTTGTTCGCCGTGACGACCTGCAGCCCGCGCTCCACCGCCCACCGTACCGCCGCGTGGGCCTGATCCACCCCGCCCGCGACCTCTACCAGCACATCCGCCCGCTCCAGGGCCTCGTCAAGGTTCGTCGTGACCCGCACGTTCGCGGGCACCTCGCGCACCTTGCCCGCGTCCCGCACCACAACGCCCGTCACTTCAAACGCGCTCGGATGCTGGGCCAAGTGCCGCACCACGCCCGTGCCCACGGTCCCGCACCCAAGAACAGCGACCCGAAGCGGTCGCTCCAAAGTTCCATCATGCCACGACACACCCAGCGCGCCCACGCGCGAACAGTCCTCCCGCTGGAACGCCGCGACCTCGAACAAAAGGCCCCGTTCCCGCGCCAGCCGCACCGCCTTGTGCTGCACGATGCCACCGTCGAGTGCCAACGCGTCGTTCCACGATAGTGTCTGGTACCGCCGCGCGGCCGGCCCCGCCGCCTTGGGGTCGCGGTCGTACAGCCCGTCAACATCCTTGATAAGCCGGCACTGCACGTCCCGCCCTGCCTCGTGCCGCAATTCCGCCGCGATGAAGAGCGCGGTCAGATCCGACCCCCCGCGCCCCAGCAACGTGACGTTCCCATCCGCGCCCGCCCCGATGAACCCCGGCACCAACACCACGGGCGCCTCCCTCAGCGCCCGCTGCAGTGCCACAAGATCAATTGACGCGGGGTCCGCGTCCGTCCCCTCGCCGCGCGTCCGCAGCCCCAGCGCATGCGGCCCCAGCACCCGCGCCGGCACGCCCGCCCGCGCCAGCGCCAGGCACAGCAGCGCCGCCGTCGTGCACTCGCCCGTGGAGAGCAGCAGAGCGTGCGCATCGCCACTCGGTGCATCGGTGTAGCCCCGCGCCCTGGCCACGAGCGCATCGGTCGTCCCTTCAAACGCCGACACGACCACAACCACGCGCCGCCCCTGCCGCAGCCACCGGTACACCTCATGCACGCCCGCCGCGAGGTCGTCCTCCCCGCGCAGCACAGACCCACCAAACTTGAGCACAGTTATGCGTTCGCACACACCGCACCCCCTTCCACCGCGCGCAGAGCCTTGACCGCCCGCGCGATCGCCTGCTCCAGGTCCGCGATCACCTCCGCCGGATCTTCGAGCCCGACCGAGAGCCGCACCAGCCCGTCGGTCAAACCCACTCGCTGCCGCTGCTCGCTGGGCACGTCCGCGTGCGTCATCGTCGCCGGGTGCGTGATGAGCGTCTCGACGCTGCCCACGTGCTCCACCAGCCTGCACAGCCGCACGCTGTTCAGCAGCGTCGCGCCCGCCTCGACCCCGCCGGTGATCTCAAACGCCACCACGCCGCCGTGCCCGCCCAGGTGCTGCTTATCCGCCAGCGCACGCTGCGGGAATGTCGCGAGGCCCGGGTAGAGCACGCGCTCCACGGCGGGGTGCCGCTCCAGCCACTCCGCAACGACCTGCGCATTCTGCGACTGCCGCTCGATCCGCAGCGGCAGCGTCTTGAGCCCCTGCAGCGTGAGCCACGAGTTGAACGGCGCCTGGATGCTGCCGGTGCACTTGCGGATCCACCGCACCCGCTCCAGCAGCTTCTCGTCGCGGCTGGTGATCGCCCCGCCCAGCGCCGCCGAGTGGCCCTCGATGTGCTTGGTCGTGCTGTAGATTGTCACATCCGCGCCCAGGTCCAGCGGCCGCTGCAGCACCGGCGTCAGGAACGTGTTGTCCACCACGTACGTTGCGCCGGCCTCCTGCGCCACCGCGGCGATCGCGGCGATGTCCGTCAGCACCAGCGTCGGGTTCGCGGGCGATTCGACGAAGATCAGCTTCGTGCGGGGCGTCACCGCCCGCCGCACCGCCAGCACATCGGTCGCATCCACAAACGTGCAGGTGATCCCCAGCTCATTCAGCACCTGCCGGAAGAGCCGCGTGGTGCCGCCGTAGACCGACTCGCCGACAACCGCGTGGTCCCCGGCACGCAGCAGCGCCAGGAACAGCGCCGTTTCCGCCGCGAGGCCCGTCCCGAAACAAACGCTCGGCGGCGCATCCTCCAGACCGCCCAGCACCCGCTCCAGTTCATCCACCGTGGGGTTCGCGACGCGGGAGTAGGTCGTGCCGCCCTCGCATACGCCCACCTCGGACTGCAGGAACGTGGTGGACTGCACCAACGGCGTCACCAGTGGGCCCGATCGGCGGCCGTGGGGGGTCGCGGGCCCGTGCAGGGCGTTGGTCGCCGCCGATCTGCTCGCGGTGTACGACTGCTGAAAACGGTTGGGCTGTGGAATGGAACGAGACATCGCCGTGAACTCCTCACGGCATCAATCGACAGGCCAATTGCAGCGGGGTCGCAGCGCACAAGCACTGCATTTTTGCCGGTAATCCGGCCGCATCGGTTCCCCCGCTGGGGGTTGGCCTCGGCACCGCGGCGGGCACTATTGCCGGCTCGGTTGCCGCCCGGACAAAGGTTGCCCGGGACTCTTGATGCTGGCAAACTCTATCCCAGCACCGTGTGTCAGGTCAAGTTCGCTCGGGTGGCTGCTCGCGCTGGCGTTGATTCCGCTATGGAGTGCTCCACTCGACTGTTTAGCTGGGGGGCCGGACATCACGAGCCATGCGCGGGCGTGAGGATGCCCACGATCAGCGTGACAATAAACGAGATCAGGGCCAAGTTGAGGGCTCGCTGCCTGTGGCTGCCTGGAGCGATCATCATCGCCACTCCTGTGACCAGCAGGATGCAAATCGCGGCCCCAGAGCATGCCATCGTCAGAGCTTCGATGCCGTCGTACCACGTGGCGCGATCCAGTCTGTTTGGAATCCACACCTTTGGGACGAACGATGCTGCAAACGCAAGCGTGGCGACGAGTGGCAGGATCACACACGCGGTTCGGACCGCTTTGTATGCAGCGGGCGGATTCGGTGTTCCCTCGGGAGCAGTCACAGACCACCGTACGCCAGACTGACTGAGAGGGTTTGCGCCCGTGGCGTGGCAATGCCCTTTCCGGATACTCTCCCGCATGCTTCGATGCGCCAAACTGCTTGTGACACTCATCGCACTGTTCGCGTTTGCACCCTTTGCGGCTGCCCAGGCACCCCGCGAGTGGCAGTCCGTCAAGGTCGACGCCCGCACCACCATGAAGTTCATCCTGGTGCTGCCCAACGGATTCGACAAGGACAAGGAATACCCCGTCCTCCTCGCCATGCCACCGGCTGTGCAGAACGAGCAGATGGTGGAGGATGGCCTTTCCAAGTACTGGGAGAGTGAAGCAAAGTCCCGCGGCTGGGTCGTGGTGAGCCCAGCATCGCCGACGGGCGAGGCCGACTTCCGCTGGGAGGTTGGCCCGCTGCTGGACGACGTCGCGAAGCGCGTGAAGGTCGAGGGCGGCAAGTTCCACCTCGCCGGCATCAGCAACGGCGGCCTCTCCGCCTTCAACCTCGCCATCCGCGAGCCCGAGAAGTTCGCTTCGCTCACCACGCTGCCCGGCCACCCGCCCACCGCGGCCGACTTTAACAAGCTGGTGAAGCTCAAGGACATCCCCGTCACCATGTTCGTGGGCGAGAGCGACACCCGCTGGCACGACGAGGGTGAGAAGACCGAGGACAAGCTGAAGAAGCTGGGTGGCAAGGTGACGTTCCAGATTGTGAAAGGCGAGGGGCATGTCATGAACCTCAAGCCCAAGGAGCTCTTTGACCTCATGGATTCCCACCGTCCCAAGCCCGTCGTTGTCCCGCCGCCCGAGCCCGCCGAGCGCGTTGCCGCCCGCGAGGCCATCGGCGCAGCACTCGATGACTTCTACGACGCCGCGGCCAAGGCCGACTTTGACCGCTACTTCGCCCACTTCACCGAGAAGGCGGTCTTCATCGGGACCGATTCCACGGAGCGATGGACCGTCGAGGAGTTCAAGAAGTACTGCGAGCCCAACTTCAAGATCGGCAAGGGGTGGACGTACACGCCCGTGGTGCGCCACATCGATCTCTCCGCACGCGGCGACACCGCGTGGTTCGACGAACTCGTGGAGAACACCAAGTACGGCCTCTGCCGCGGCTCGGGCGTGCTGACACGCGTCACGACCTCCACCAAGGGCGCGGACGGCAAGAACAAGGTGGAGTCACGGTGGAAGATCGAGCAGTACACGCTGTCGTTCACGGTGCCCAACGACTCGGCCGAGACTGTCATGAAGAGCATCCGGACGAAGCAGAAGCGGCCGGCCGGCGGGGAGGGGAAGAAGTGAGCGGGTGGTGCTGGGTGCCGAGTGCCGCGGAGAAGGCAGATCGCGGAGGGGGCGGAGTGGGGGCGGAGGGACGCGAAGAAGACGAACAGCCGAACGCAGAGGGCGCGGACGAGGAGAAGAAGTTGGTGTGGGTGTAGCGGCTTCGGCGCGGGGGGACGTCGCTGGTTGTCTGTGCGCGGGTTGAAGCCCGCGGCTCTGAGGGGTGTGAGGGGTGGTGGGAGTGGGTTGAGAAGGGGAAGACTTTGGTGGACTGCCAACCCCTCCCTGGCCCTCCCCCCTGGGGGGAGGGAAGGGGCGGTCGCGGTACTCGAGGAGCGTTGTTGCAGCGCGGCGGGCGGTTTCGGGGATGTTGGCGGTTTCGAGAATGCTGCGCAAGCGCGCGATGGATTGGACTTTGGCGTCGGCGAGCATGTGGCGGGCGCGGAGTTCCAAGAGTGTGGTGATGCGCGAGATGAAGGTGATGACGCGGTCTTCGGTCATGAAGGCGGAGAGTTGTGCGGACGTCTTGCCGTGCATGCGGCACAGGTCGGCCATGTGGTTGGTGCCGTCGAGCCAGTCGTTGATGAGTTCGAGTTCTTTGTCGGTGAAGTCTGCGGACATGGGTGCCCCCTGCGTGAGTGAGAGTCGTGGTGCGAGGGAAAAAAGCGCCCCTCTACCCAATCCCCTTGCGACCCGATTTGTGCGAAGAAACGAAGGCATTTCAGCACAGAGACGCAGAGATTGGGAGGGGGATGAGGGGAGGTAAGGGCAGGAATGGCAGGGGCTTAGAGGGGAACAGTGGGAAGTGAAAGAAAAAGTTGGGAGAAAGTCGTGCGTTTCCCGTTTTGGAGCCACGGCGCGCGCACAAACGCGGTGATAGGGAAAGGCAAAGCGATAAAGCGAAAAGCGATAGAGCGAAAATCGGAGAGGGCGGTGCGCGGGGGACACGGAGGAAAAACGGGAGAGAGCCGGATGGGTGGCAGACTCACGCGCATGGGGGCGCGTGGGTGATGCTGTGCCCGTGCTGAAGCACGGGGCTCTGAGGGGTGTGGAGTGGCCTCGTGCCTTTGCCGCGAAACGTCGTTTGTCACGTGCTGGGCGCAGCGCTGCCGCACTCGGGGCAGGGGGAGGATGGAGCGAGGCCGGTGCGGGGGTAGCCGCAGGACTTGCACGCGTTCAGTTTCGCGCGGCGGGTGGCGAGGGTGTCGAGACGCCAGGCGAGAGCAGAAGCCATCAATGCGGCGAGCGCGGGCGTCCAGAAGGGAATAGTGGACGTGAAGCCGGAGCCGAAGTTCCACTCACCAATGCCCCAGGTGATGGCCCTCGTGGGGCCGGTGCCTGATACCAACTCAGCAGGCCTGGCGGGGAGGGATGGCGATCCGAGATTCGGAAAGCGTCTCACCTCGATTCTCCCGCCGCGGACAGCCACAAGCGTGATGTGCGTCGCGCTCACCTTGCTCCATATCCAGACCTTATCTGCGGTGTAGGTGTAGATGACCACAATGGCGACTACGAACGCTGCCCCGCCCCACTTGATCGCCTTGCGGATGCGTGGGTGCGGTCGCATGGGGGGAGGGTACACGAAAAGCGGTCAGGCCTGCGGCGCGGCGGCGCCGCACTCGGGGCAGGGGGAGGATGGAGCAAGGCCGGTGCGGGGGTAGGAGCAGGTGGGGCACCCGCCGAGTTTCGTGCGGCGGGTGGCAAGGGTGTCCAAGCGCCAGGCGAGAAACGTGGGGGCAATGACGATTGCACTGAGCAACCAGAGCGGGACGGAAGTGGTCCGAAGTGTTCTCGATCTGGGCGCAGGCGGAGGCATGGTGGATCGGAATGGAAGCTGGCGATCGGTCCAGACCACAGGCCCGCTATCTCTGACGACGCTTCCGAGAGGCAGATCGTCGGACGTGTATCTGATCCAGCCGGACGAAAGAGATACATCCCGTACTTCCTGGGAAGCAGCCCAAGCGCAGTTGACACTCCACATCTCGCTGATCGCATAAGCCGCAATCAGCATCCCGCAGACTGCCAGCCCGCCCCACTTGCTCGTCTTGCGGATGCGTGGGTGCGGTCGCATGGGGGAAGGGTACACGAAAAGCGGTCAGGCCTGCGGCGCGGCAGCGCCGCACTCGGGGCAGGGGGCGGATGGGGCGAGGCCGGTGCGGAGTCAGGAGTCCTTTGGTCGCAGGCTCAGTCTCGCGCGGCGCGTGACGAGGGAGTCAAGACGCCAGGCAAGGGCGGTGGGGATCAGGACGAGGAGCAGCGGGAACCACAACGGGCAGTAGGTGATGTGTCCAAGAGGCCAACGGCGCCCGTGGAACCACCACCGCATGCTGTCGGAGTGCCGCTCGAACCGCCACTGGGGTGACATGGCCTGCGCGTCAGTCCAAAGCGGTGTGGCAACGCAGATGAGGCCTGCCCCGCCGTACACGAAGCCGCCCGCGGGTGACGACCACCCCACGAAGAACCACTTGCTGCCGACCCAGGCAACGCTCAAGAGTCCGGCGATGACCAACCCGCCCCACTTGATCGTCTTGCGGATGCGCGGGTGCGGTCGCATGGGGGAAGCGTACTCGAAACGCGGTCAGGCCTGCGGCGCGGCGGCGCCGCACTCGGGGCAGGGGGAGGATGGACCGAGGCCGGTGCGGGGGTAGGAGCAGGTGGGGCACGCGCCGAGTTTCGCGCGGCGGGTGGCGAGGGTGTCGAGACGCCAGGCGAAGGCGGTGGGGAGGGCAGCTAACACGAAAGGGAGCCAGAGTGGGACGAGAAACACCCGGAAGCCGCGCTTGTTGATGACTTCGGTCTCCCACCGAATTTCCGGTTTGAGGTTGATCACCCTTGCACCCGGAACGCCCGGCGGTGGGACATAATTCTCGGAGTAACCGATGCCCGCTTGGCCGTACTCCATGCCCACCCAGTATCCAGCGTAAGTGGTATAGGCCACTCGGTAAGTTGTTGCGACGGCAAAGAGAATGAAGAGGACGCAAGAAACTACCAGCCCGCCCCACTTGATCGTCTTGCGGATGCGTGGGTGCGGTCGCATGGGGGAAGGGTACACGAAAGTGCGCGGGGGGAAGAGAAGCAAGGCATCGGGCATCAGGCATTGGGCATCAGGGAAAGCCGCCAAGCACGCGGGCGCGGGCTGCGCGGTGCTCTGTTTTCCCTAGTGCCCAGTGCCTGATGCCTAGTGCCTTCCCTCGTCATTTTCCCGGCCGCAGCACATCGATGAGGATCGCCGCGGCGGACACCCCGCAGGCCCCGTTGAAGGCCGCGCCGAAGAGGACGATGGCGTAGGTGAAGCCGGGGTGGTGGCGGGCGAGGAACCAGCAGGCGATGTCGATGAGGAGGCCAAGGCCCATCGCCGCGATGAGGAGGCCGGAGACGCCGCGCGGGGAGCGGGTCATGAGGAGGCCAGCGGCCAGGAGGAGCGCGAGGGAGGCGAGGCTGAGCGAGTGGGCGTGGGCGCTCGCGACGAGGACCTTGACGCTCCCCGGCTGGATGTCCTTCGAGAAGGCGATGGGCTTGATGTCGTCCCAGTAGTCCAGGGGGATGGACTTGGCGATGGGGGACTTGTCGGCAACCTTGCGGGAGTGGCACTGCATGCAGGAGTTCTGGAAGATCTCGCTGGGGGCGCGGTCGCCAAGGTCCAGGTTGTCGTAGTTCTCGCTGATCTTGTCCCCGGTGAGCCAGGTGACGAGGGCGTCGCGGTCGGCGGGAGCAAGCGTTTCGGGGTGGCCGGCCTTGAGGGATTCGAGGAGCGGCGAGGGCGCGGAGACGCCGTGGTACGCGCCCTTCAGGTCGTTCATCGACAGGCCGGGCGTCTCATCGCGGTTCTGGTAGTGGTCAAACAAGTGCCACGCGGAGACGAGGAGGCCGCCCATGATGGTCAGCATGAGCGCGGCGACACCGATGCGGGCCATGCCCGGGAGGTGGCAGAGGCGCGGCCATGAGGAATGGGCGGGCGTGGAGGCCGCGATGTCGGCGGGGGCGTGGTTCATCCCAAGAGTTCCTTCTCGACAGCGACTTCCTTGCCTTCCTTGAGCGACCGCTGGGCCAGGATGCCCAGCACCGCGGCCCGGTGGCCGTCCTCGGCGGTGGCCAGTTGCTTCGCGCCGCTCCCGACGGTCTGCACGAAGGCCTCGAGGGCGTAGTAGAGGGAAGACTGCGGCATGCCCACGCCCTCCTTGAGCTTGCCCTGCTCCGCGAGCTTGGTGGCGTTGGCGATGAGCGTGATCCCCTCGTCGTTGTGGAACTGCTGGCGGTTGGCGTAGACCTCCCAGCCCTGCGTGGGGGCATCGGCCTCCTTGAACATCCAGCCGTGGCTCCACGCGAGCTTGATGGCGGCGTTGCTGCCGCTGAAGACCTCGTGCTTGCCGAGGTAGGAGTTGGCGAGCGTGGCCTCGTACGTCGCGACGCGGCCATCGGCCCAGGTGAGGTGCGTGGAGATCGTGTCGGCGACGGTGCGATCGTCCTTATGAAAGAAAATCCCGCCGCTCGTGCGGATGGTCGCG
This sequence comes from Phycisphaerales bacterium, assembly GCA_036261855.1. Lineage (GTDB taxonomy): Bacteria > Planctomycetota > Phycisphaerae > Phycisphaerales > UBA1924 > BJHL01. The sequence goes on from DATAKA010000080.1 coordinate 13,962, forward strand.
GGGTACTGGTCGCGGTACCAGCAGAAGACGTCGAACTGGTGGGAGCCCCATTCGCCGGGCAGGCCGGTGGTGACGGTTTCATCCAAGCGCCAGTTGAGGGCCTTCTCGCGGGAGGGGTCGCTCGCGGGGACGCGCCAGGAGGTCTTCTGGTGGTTCTGGCCGCGCATCGAGATGAGGTCGCGGACGCTGTCGGACCGGAAGAAGGTGCGGGCGAGCTTGTAGATGGGGTTGCAGCGGCCCTCGAGGCCGGGCTGGAAGATTGCTTTGCTGGCCTTGGCCGCGGCGAGGATTGCGGCGGAGTCTTCGATGGTGTGCGCGATGGGGGCCTCGCAGTAGACGTGCTTGCCGGCGGCGAGGAGGTCGACGGCGATCTGCTTGTGGAGGTGCGTGGGCGTCGCGATGATGACGGCGGTGACGTCCTTGGCCTTGTCGATCAGCTCGGCGTGCGTGGCGAAGGACGCCGCGCCCTGGACGCGCTTCGCGCCGCTCTCGAGGCGCGTGGGGTCGCTGTCGCAGACGGCGGCGACCTTGACGGACTCCATCTTCTGGAGCTCGGCGATGATCGCGCGGCCCTGACGGCCCAGGCCGATGACGGCGACATTGAGCGGCGCGGCCAAGGAGGCCGCGGCGGCGAAGGCGGGGAGGATCGCGACGGCGGAGAGGGCGCCGGCGGACTGGACGAGGAACTCGCGGCGGTCGAAGACGGGCATGGGTGCTCCTCAGGGGTGAGGGGGAAAGTAGCGCGGCTGGAGGGACTCCGTGGATGCGGGCGTGGTGCGCGGCCCGGGGCCCACCCCGGTGGCCACGCGCTCCGGACGCGGGGACGAAAAAAAAGGCCCGGGCGAACGCCCGGGCCGAGTGCTGCGGATGGGATGGATGGGGAAGGACGCTCAGCGGCGGCGGCGACGCAGAGCGGCGACCCCGCCGAGGCCAAGGA
>DATAKA010000085.1:0-20390 GCA_036261855.1 Phycisphaerales bacterium
CCTGTGCTGGTAGGGCGCGTGCTGGCGTTCATCGGGCTCGGGCTGTGGGCGTGGCCGCTGGCGGCGATGGTGCTGGGGCGGGCGCTGCGGAGCGCGGAAACGGAGATGGCGGACGCGCTGCGGCTGGATGGGGTCGGTTGGCTTAGCAGGCAGTGGGCGTATGTGCGGCGGACGCGGGGTGCGGTGGTGCGTGCGGCGGGGCTGGTGGCGCTGGTGATGCTGGGGTCGAGCGTGCCGCTGCATCTTGCTAATGCGCCGACCATCGCGATCGCGGCGTGGCAGGAGGTGGTTTTGCACCCGGGCACGCCGGGGGTGTGGCTCTTGACGTGGCCGCTGCTGGTGATGGCCGCGGCGGGTGCGTGGGTGATGTCGGGCGCGGTGCTGCGGGCGGAGACAGGTGTTGATGCGCGGGAGGGTGCGCGGCCTGCGCGTGCGGCGCTGCGGACCACGGTTGGACTGGTGGCGGCGTCCACTGTTCTGCCGCTGATGTTGTACGTGCTGTTTCTGCGGAGGTGGGCGTCGATCCCGGCGTTTGTGCGTGTGAGCGGGGAGGCCGCGGCGTGGAGCACGGGCGTTGCGGTGCTGGTTGGCGCTGGGGCTGGGCTGGTGTGCGGGGCGTTCTGGTGGGCGTGCGCGACGCGGGGCGTGGGGAGCAGCGTGCAGCGGGCGGTGCGGGTGGCGCTGTGCGGGCTGGTGTTCGCGGCGCTCGCGCCGGGGATTCTCGTGGGGCACGCGTGGGCGGCGTTCTGGATGGTCGTGGGCGCGCCCGGTGCGTGGATGGACACGGCGGCGCCGACGGTGCTGGCGCACCTGACGCGGTTCGCGGGCATTGCTGCGCTCGCGGGGTGCGTGCTGGCGGGGCTGGAGCCGGCGGGGACGCGCGATGCGCGGGCGATCGACGCTGGCGCTTCGCTCAAGGCGTGGGTGCGGACGGGGCTCTCGTGGAGCACGCTGGCGGGCGTGGCGGTGTGCGTGGCGTGCCTGTCGCTGCACGAGATCGAGTCGTCGATCGTGGTGCAGCCGCCGGGGATGCTGAGCCTGCCACAGACGATGCTTGGCAACCTGCACTTTGCGCGGCAGGAGGAGACGAGCGCGGGGGCGATCGTGGTGATCGGGGCGGGGATGGTGGTGGCGGCGGGGGTGGCTGCTTTTCAAGCCAATCGCGGAGGGGCGGAGAGTGAGCGGAGCGACGCGGAGAGGAGAAGGGGTTGAAAATGGGGGGCATCGGGGCGTGTGGCGCCGGGGCATCGACGAATTTCGACGTCGTGACATGGAGCGGTTCGGCGAGATATGATCCGGCGCGTTGTGCCCGTAGCTCAATTGGATAGAGCGTTGGCCTCCGAAGCCAAAGGTTGCAGGTTCGACTCCCGCCGGGCATGTTTCAGCGATGATCGGGCTCACGGAGCCCAACCCCGCCGGCGGGCGGGCCGAGAGGGGAACAGTGTCCCCGTAGCTCAGTTGGATAGAGCAGCCGCCTTCTAAGCGGCAGGTCGTGCGTTCGAATCGCACCGGGGACGGTTACCAAGTCTCACAGAGCGAATGATCAAAGAGGACGCCGCGGTGAGTCTTGGATCACTTGACCACTTTGCGCTTTGACCACTTCACACGTAAGCGGCGAGTTCCGGGGGGAGCTTGCGGATGCCCCGCCGCTGCGCTTTGCGCGCCGCGTAACGGAGGGACTTGAAGACACGCTCCTTCACGCGGTCCGTCACCTCGATGCCCCAGACCTCCATCTGCTGGAGCGAGTACATCCAGGCGTGGTACTCCTCGAGGCAGCGCGGCTTGTACGCGCCGATGCCGAGGACGTGGTGGCCCACTTCGTGCAGGAAGATGGCCGCGGACATGGGGCTCTTGGGCTGGGGGGACTCGATGAAGCGTGTGGCGGTGCCGTCCTTGTAGCGTGCTTCCCAGGCGATGCCGGACATGCTGGTGCGCCAGCGCTTCACGCGGATGGCGTTGCGGGCGCACATCACCCGGACCATGTCGTCGTAGAGGGCTTGCTTGGTGGGGTAGGAAGACTGAGACGGTGAGGGGTGAGAGGGTGTGGAGTGAACGGGAGTCGAAGGGGCTGACACTGCTACTGGGTTCGGCTTGGGGCGTGTGCGCTTGGGCCGTGACTTGGCGGGACGACGATGCACGGCACGCGCAGCACCCCCGCCCTTGCTCTTGCCTTCTGCCCGCCCCCCGTGGGGGGGGAACAACGACTTGACCCACTTCCAGAGGGTGAGTTGGGTCATGGTGCGCCTCCGGCGGGTACGGGGAGCGCGAAGCGAGCATCTGGAGGGATCGTGCGGCCGCGGGCGAAGTCGGGCCACTTCATGGCGCGCTTGCCGGCGGGCTGGACTTCGAGGAGTTGGAGGGCGGTGCCGTCTGCGCAGGCAAAGAGGCCCTCGGCGGTGCTGATGACGTGGCCGGGGTGCTTGCCGTGGGGCGCGAAGAGATTGGCAGAGGTGGCGCGCAGGAGTTTCATGTCCAGCGCGTCCGCGCCGAGCACAAGTTTCATCGTGACGCCGGGCCAGGGGTTGAAGGCGTAGATGCGGCGTTGGCAGGCGGGTGCGCTCGCGAAGTCGATGACGCCGTCGGCCTTGGTCATCTTGGGGGCGATGGTGACGAGGGACTCGTCTTGAGCGTCCCCCCACTGCTGGCCGGAGGCGTGGCGGATGAGGACGGATTCGACCAATGCCGGCCCATCGGAGGCGAGCAGGTCGTGCAGTTCGCCCGCCGTAGCCATGGGGTCCAGCGGGCGCTTGGACTGGCCCAGCACGAGGCCGGCGTCCATGCGGTCGGCGAGGGTGATGACCGAGTTGCCGGTCTCGCGGTCTCCGGCAAGGATGGCAGCGTTGATGGGGGCAGCCCCGCGCCAGCGCGGCAGGAGCGATGCGTGGAGGTTGATCGCAAAGCGGTCGGCGAGGAGGGCCTTGCCGAGCTTCTGGCCGAAGGCGATCACGACCCAGGCGGACGCCGGGAACGCGCGCACCTGCTCCACGACCGACGCTTCGTTCACCTTCGCGGGTTTGAAGAGCGGGACGGCGGGGAGGTGCTCCGCGGCCCAGGCGGCGATGGGCGTGGGCGTGAGTTGGCCGCCGCGGCCGGCGGGCTTGTCGGGCTGGGTGACGATCGCGAGCACGCGGTGGTGCGCGGCGAGGTGCTGGAGCGTGGGGAGGCCGAACGCGCCGGAGCCGAGGAAGACGATGGGCTGGGGCGTGGTGATGGTCGCGTCCTTGCGTGGTGTGCTGCGGAGGTGGTCGGCGGTCTCTTCGAGGAGCTATTCCCGCTCCAGGTCTTTGATCGCGGCCCGGTTCTTGATCCGCGACATCTGCGACATGCGGTCCAGGATGAGCACGCCGTCCAGGTGGTCGTACTCGTGCTGGATGCAGCGGGCCAGGAGCCCGGCGGCGGTGATGGTGAACTCCTTGCCGAACTCGTCGCGGGCCGTGGCTGTGATGACCGGGGGGCGGAGGACGTCACCCCGGATGTCGGGCAGGGAGAGGCACCCCTCGTTGTCGGGCTCGGGCACGCCGGAGGGGTTGCTCAGGACAGGGTTCACAAAGACCATGCGGCCCTGGGAAAAGGTCGGGTACTCGCTGGGAGGTTCGTCGGGGTCGCCCCGGCTGGGCTTGGGCGGTGGCACGTTCAGCACGAACAAACGCCACGGCAGGCCGACCTGGGGCGCGGCGAGGCCGATGCCCACTTCCTCGGCCATAACCTCGAACATCCGCCGGACGACGGCCCGGAGGGTGTCGTCAAAGGCGGTCACGGGCGCGGCTTTCTTGCGAAGCACAGCGTCCGGATAGATGCGGATGTGCAGGGAAGCGGGGTCCACGGGCATCCGGAGATTCTACTCGGCCGTACGGGGTTGGCAGGCCGGTCTTTGCAAGTCCCGGGAAGGGCGAGTACCCTGTTCCCCTTGGCCGACGCACGCCCCGGGCGGCGTGGGGCCCGGCGGGCGCTCGCGGCCCCCCATGTGTTTGCTGGAACAGGAGCCAGGCTTGGCACTATCGATCTTCAAGAAGAGCGGCGACGAGGGCGCGGGCGGCCAGGGCGGGGAGCCCTCCCACAACCCCGACAAGGCGAAGAAGTTCTTCGACCACGCGCGGACGGTGCAGGACACCGAGAACTACGAGTACGCCATGCAGCTGTGGCTGAGCGGCATGCGGTGGGACACCACGTCCATGCCGGCGCTCGAGGCGTTCTTCAACTGCGCTGCCAACTTCCTGAACAGCCCGGCGAGCCGCAAGGGCATCGGCAAGGACGTGGTGAAGAGCGTGTCGGGCTCCGGGGACGTGGACAAGTACCTGCGGTCGCTGCTGGAATGGGCGCTCAAACCCACGGAGGCGGCGCTGGCGGTGCGGGCGATGGAGGGGGCCGCGAAGCTGAAACTGAACGAGGCGGGGACGTGGATCGGGCGGATCGCCTTTGCCCGCGCCAACGCGGAGAAGAACCCCCGGCGCGCGAAAGAACTGCTGCTCAAGATCAGCGAGCAGTTCGGGGCCCTCGGGCAGTTTGAGATGAGCGTGCAAACCGCCGAGGCGGCGCTGCGGCACGACCCCAGCGACGGTGAGCTTGCGGCGCACATCCGGAGCATCGCCGCGACGGCGACGATGAACAAGGGCGGATACGACAAGCCGGGGCAGGAGGGCGCGTTCCGCCAGAACATCCGCGATGCCGCCAAGCAGCGCGAGCTGGACGACGCCGACCGCATTTCCAAGACCGACGACACGGTGGAGCGCCTCGTCGCCGCGGCGGAGAACGAGTTCCTCAAGCGCCCCAACGACCTGCCGACGGTCGAACTGCTGGGCAAGCGGCTGATGGAGCGCGGCAAGCCCGCGGACGAGGAGCGCGCGCACCAGATTTACATGAGCGCGTTCACCAGCAGCCAGGCGTTCCGCTTCCGACAGATGGCCGGCGACATCCGTATCCGCCAGATGCGGCGCAAGATCGTGGACCTCGAGAAGATGCTCGCCGGCGCGCCCGACGGGCAGAAGGAGATGGTCCAGCGGATGCTCGACCACCAGGTCGAGGACCTCAACTCCCTTGAGATGGAGGAGTACCGCCTGCGGGTGGAGAACTACCCCACGGACCTCTCGATGAAGTTCGAACTGGGCAAGCGGTACTTCGTCGCCGGGAAGTTCGACGACTCCATTCCCCTCTTCCAGGAAGCGCAGACGGACGCGAAGATCCGGCCGCAGGTGCTCAACATGCTGGGGCAGGCGTTCCACCGCATTCATTACTACGACGAGGCCGTGCAGACCTTCAAGGGCGCGATGGAGGGCCGCGACCTGGGGCCCGAGCTCTCCCGCGATGTGCGGTACAACCTGATGCTCGCCCTGACCGAGCAGGGGAAGACCCACAAGGACGCCAACGCCCTGCGCGAGGCGGACAAGCTCGCCTCCGGCATCGCGACCGAGCAGTTCAACTACAAGGACATCCGGACGCGGCGGGACGAGATCAAGAAGTTGATGGCGGCGTTGGTGTGAGGGAAGAGACGAAGAGACGGAGAGACGAAGTGGAAGGCCGCGAGAGCCCACACTGCTGCGTTTCTCAAAGCGACCTTCTCCAACAGATCGGCGTGCACTTCAATCGCTGATCCCGACCACTTGCCGCATCACTCTTCACCGTCTCACTCCTTGCCTTCTCATCCCGCACCGTCTCACGCTCCCATGCCCACCATCGCCATCATCCCCGCACGCCTCGCATCGACGCGGTTCCCGGAGAAGGTGCTGGCGAACACGACCGGCAAGCCCCTCATCCAGCACGTGTGGGAGAACACACGCCGCGCGGCCAGTCTCTCGCGCGTGGTGATCGCGACCGACCACCCGCGGGTGCAGGCCGCGTGCGTTGCCTTTGGCGCTGACGTCGTGATGACCCGCGAAGACCACCCCAACGGCAGCAGCAGGCTGGCGGAAGCGGCGGGAAAGCTCGGCCTGTCCGATGCGGATGTCGTCGTCAACGTGCAGGGGGACGAGCCGGAGATGGAGCCGCGCGTGATCGACTCCGCGGTCGGCGCGTTGGAACGATCCGGCGCGGAAGCGGCCACCATCGCGTCGCCGTTTGCCGCGGGCGAAGACCCGGCCAACCCCAACATCGTAAAGGTGGTGCTGCGGCGTGATGGGTGCGCGATGTACTTCTCACGGTCGCTTCTGCCCTTCCCGCGCGTGGCGGGTGTGGAGAGTGCCCGGCCGCTGCGGCACGTCGGGCTGTACGTCTACCGCGTGAGCTTTTTGAAGCAGTACCCGGGGCTGGCACCGACGCCGCTGGAGTTGGCGGAGAGCCTGGAGCAACTGCGCATCCTGGAGCACGGCTACCGCATCGCGGTGGCCGTCACGCCGTGCCACGGCGTGGGGATCGACACACCGGAGCAGTATGAGGCCTTTGTGGCGCGTGTGGCTGCCAAACAGCCGTAGATCAGCAATCCGGATGGAGCATCGGGCATTCGTCTCGGACGTGTCGAGGGTTCACTTGCCCTCGGCGAGCTTCTTCTCCACGCGCTCACGCTGCTGGCGGAAGCGGGCCGCGAGTTCGGGCGCTTGGGCCGCTTGCTCCGCGGCCTGAAGGTGGGCGATCACCGAGGGGTCGCCCGTGTCGGCCAGAGCGTCCGCCGCGGCGAACCGTGGGCGGGCGGATCGGGTGCTGAGCAACGCGGCGAGCGCCTTGATGCCCTTTTCCCGCGTCGCGGCATCGGCGTCCGTGCCCGCGAGCCTGCCGATGAGCTCGATCGCGGAGCCGCGTGTGCGGTTGTCGGACCCCTCCTGCGCGAACGCGATCATCACGTCCATCGCGTCGCCAGTCTTGAGCGCGGCGAGCGCCGCCAGCCCGGCCTGACGCATGTCGTCGCTCTGGGACGACACCTGGATCGCCTCCCGCACCAGCCCCTCGTGCTCGGTGAGCCCGAGGGTGCCGATGCCCCGCACCGCGGCGCAGCGCACACGCAGCGAATCGTCGCTGGCGGCCCGGGCCGCGAGGGTGCGGGAGACAAAGCTGCGGAGCGATGCGTCGTCCTTGAGTTTCTCGCTGTTCGCGAGGGTCACCAGCCCTTCGGTCACGGCCTGCCGCACTTCCCACCTGTCGCGGGCGGAGGACACAAGGCCCCGCACGTCCACCGCGTTGCCCCTCTTGGCCAGAGCCTTGACAGCCTCGACACGCAGCCACTTCTTCTGGGATTCATCGCTCGCGGTGCGGCGGAGGAACTCCGACGCGGCCGACTCATTCGACGCGCCGAGCGCACGCACGGCGATCACGCGTGAGACCAGGGTTGGGCCGTCCTGGGCCTGGCGCAGCCACATCGCAGGGTCCTGCGCAACTTCGTGCCGCGCGAGCACGTGCTGGTCAGGGTCTACCGCGACAAAGCGGGGCGGCCCTTCCAGTTCCACCTCGAACGTGTCTGACTTCGCGAACAGGAAGGGCTCGATCATCACGTCCGGCCCCGCCGAGTTCTTGACGAAGATGGGGAGCGAGAACTCAAACGCCGGGTTGTCCGGGTCGATCTGCTGCTTCTGCTCGACGGTGAACCGCAGCTTCGTGCGCTGCGGGTCGTACACCCACGATACCGCGACGGTCGGCGTGCCCGGGCGCAGCGTCCACTGCTCGAAGAACCGCTCGAGCTGCTTCCCGCTGCGGCGTTCCAACGCCTGGCGCAGCATCCACGTCTGCACGGTGCCGAGCTTGCGCTGCTCGACGTAGTCCTGGATGCCGCCGAAGAAGACGGCGTCACCCAGCTCCCGCCGCAGCATGTGCAGGATCGACGCTCCCTTGGGGTACGGGTTGCCCGGGCGGCGGAAGTTCTCCCACGGCTGGTCGTACACCTTTGAGATCATCGCGTGCGAGCCGGGGGCGGAGCCCTTGTCGGCGTTCAGCACGGTGTCAAACTGCTCGCGCACCTGCTCGTCGTAGCGATCTACGCCGTCGCGTTCTTCCCACCACAGGTCCGTCGAGTAGGTCGCGAAGCCCTCGTTGAGCCAGATCTGGTCCCACGTGTGGCAGGTGGTGAGGTCGCCGAACCACTGGTGGCCCAGCTCGTGAGAGATCAGCCCGTCGAGGTCGTAGTCCTCGCGGGCCTCGTCGGAGATCACGGCGTTGTCGTGCATGGTCGTGGCGCTGGTGTTCTCCATCCCGCCGGCCTCGAAGTTGTGCACCACCAGCTGAGCGTACTTCGCCCACGGGTAGGGCTCATCGAACCGGCGCTCGAACAGGCGCACCATCGCCGTCGTGTTGGCGTAGGTCTTCTTCGCGTCCTCGCCCCGCCCCGGCGGCACGTACACCGGCATGGAGAGCGTCACGTCCCCGACGTCCACAACGTCGAACTTGCCGACGACGAGCGACACGAGGTACGGCGCGTGCGGCTTCTCCTGCGTGAAGTGGTACGTCTCCGCCGCCTGCAGCCGCTGGGAGTTGAGTGGTCCGGGCACTCCGATGGTCGCGTTGCCGTGTTCCTTGAGCGCCCCGTTGCTCGAGACGACGTACCCGGCGGGCACCGTCGCGATGATCTCCGTCGTCAGCTTCTCATCCGGCGAATCGTGGCACGGGAACCAGAAGGAGTTCGTATTGGTCTGCCCCTGCGTGTGGATCTGCGCGGGCCGGCCGGGGTAGCGGTCCGACTCGGGTGTCCAGATGAGCCCGCGGGCCGGGTCGTCCAGTTCATACGCGACAGTGATCGTGACACGCTCCCCCGGCGGCAGCGGTGGCGAGAGGTGCACGGTCAGCACGCGCCCATCGTGCTCGAACGACGTCGTCCGTCCCTCGGACGACACCGCCGTGATCTTCATGCCGCGGGCGTCGAGCGTCGTGGTCGAAACCGGGTACGCGATCGCCCGCGCGGTCAGGGCCAATGCACAGGTCGCCCGCGGCACGTTCATGTCCGGCACAGTGATCGCAAGCCGCATGTGCTCGTGATCCAACCCGCGGTCCGGGGCAAAGTTGCGAGCAAGGCGACCCGTGGCCTCGTCAAATCCCAACGCCTCACCCGGCGCGGCCCAGCTCGCGGCCTCCAGGTGGGCGGAGCAGCAGACTTCCTCTTCCCAAAGCAGGGGTGAAGCGGTCATCGATGCAAGTGCAATGAGGAGCGTGGGTGTCATGGGTGGGTGTATCTGGTCGTGTGTCGGGTGCCAAGATCAGAACGCAAGCTGCGGTGCCGGCCTTCAGCGGGTTTCGCCCTCAGCCGGAGGCGTGGGCGGCCGCGGCGACCGCTCGCGGGTGGGCGCGGGCTCGGCGAATGCTTCGCCGGTCCCGGGATCAAACGCGCGCGGCGTCACGTGCGCCAGCATGGTGAACGCCGGGTCGATGTCCACGCGAGTCGCCCCGTCAGGAATGTGCACGGTCATCGTTGCTTCCCGGGTGTCGAACGTCACCGTGGTCACTTCCTTGGTGCCCTCGGGCGTCGTTACGACCACGGGCAGCGAGAGCAGGTACGCCGGGTTGTGCCGGTCGATGCGCTGCGTCTGCTCCAGCTTGATCACGATGTCGCTGCCCGACACCGTCGGCGTCACCGCCACGCGTGCCAGGCCCGGCTGGTAGGCCCACTGCTCAAAGAACCGCTCAAGGCTGAGGCCCGAGACCTCCTCGAACACCGCCCGGAAGTCCTCGGTCTCCACCGCGCTGAATCGGTGGCGGTCCAGGTACAGCGCCGTCGCGCGGAAGAAGGCCTCGTCGCCCATGCGCTCGCGCAGCATGTGCAGCACGACAACGCCCTTGCTGTACGGGTTATCCCGCTTCTCAAACACCGCATCAGGATTGATGAACCGCCTCGACACCAGCGCCGGCCTCTCCGGCGCTTCCGCCGGGGCCCGCCGCGTCATCGATCGCATCGTCTGCCCGATCTGCCGGAGGTACTCCGCCCGTGCGGCCGCGGCGGGGTCCTTGCCTGCTTCCACAGCCCCGCGCCGGGCATGCTCCTCGGCCCACAAGGCCTCAGCATAGCTCGCCCACGCCTCGTTCAGCCAGATGTGCTCCCAGCCCTTGCATGTCACAAGGTCTCCGAACCACTGGTGCGCCATCTCATGGGCGATCAGGTCATCGCGGGAGTTTGCTTCCGTCGCGCCGCCCACGCGGCTCGCGAGGAACGTCGCGCTCGTGTTCTCCATGCCGCCCGCCGCGAAGCACCGCACCATCACCTGGGCGTACTTGTCCCACGGGAACGGCTCCTGGAACTTCTCCTCAAAGAACGCCAGAATCTCCGGCGTGGAAGCGAAAACCGTGGACGCGTTCTCCTCCTGCCCTTGCAGGGCGTACACCGGCATCGAGAGCCCCGGCCGCGCATCCCCTCCCACTTCCACGATGGACCACTGCCCGATGCCCACGGTGATGAGGTACGGCGCGTGCGGCTGGGCCTGACGCCAGTGCCAACGCGTCCGTGCAGCGCCATTCACATCCGCCGACGCCGCGGCCTGCTCGATCAGCGTGCCGTTGCTCACGACCTGGTACGTGCTGTCGCACGTCACGATGATCTCGCTCGTCAGCCGCTCCTCGGGTGAGTCAAAGCACGGGAACCAGCGGCTGTTGAGCTCCGCCTCGCCCTGCGCATGGATCATCGGCACCTGTGCGCTCGGCGAGTCCGCCCCGTCGCGCGGCGCGCACCACGTCAGCCCCTCACCCTTCGCGTCCGAAAAGTCGAGGGTGTACTCAATCGTCACCGTCGTCATCTGCCCCGGCATCACCCGCTTGCCCAGGTCGATGCGCAGCGTCTTCTCACCAGGCACGAACCGTACCGGCGCGCCGTCCACCCGCACGCCCGTCACCAGAGGCCCCACGCTGTCCAGTGTCATCTCTGACTGCGCGTACGCGATCGGCGTCGCCGAGAGCGTCGTGCTGCCGGCCAGCGCCGGCGTGTTCATATCCGGGATGTCCAGCTCAATGCGCTGGCTCAGGAAGTCAAAGACCCGGTCCTTGCGGAAGGTCTGCACCGCGCGGCCGGTCGCCTCATCAATCCTGGGGTCCCCCTCGTCCACGCCGTGGGCAGGGTCACGAGGGGCTGTACCGTCCGGCCGCGGACGCACCGACTCACGGGTTGCCGGCTGGCTTGTCGGCACAGGCTCGGCGGGGGCGGGGGATACTGGGGGTGCCTGCTGCGCCAGGGCAACGGGCGTGACGCACAACACGGCTGCCAGGAGCGGGGAGGTTTCGGGCACGGTGGTTCCTTACAGGGTGGGTCCGGCCGGTCGGACGCGTGGGCAAGCCCGGACAGTATCAACAAAGTCTCCACTATCGGCCCACCCCCGTCCGGGGCGAAAGCGGTGGCAGCGTCAAAAATCTTCACGCGACCTTGCCGCGTACTTCTCTTGACGCCCGTGCAGAATACACTCTCCCATGCCCCCCCATCCTGCGGAGAAGTCGGCCAACCCGATGCAGTCATCGGGGAGCGCACCCGTTGAGTTTTTTGGCCCCGAGGGGGCCGAGAGCGCAGCGAACCCGGCCGCCTCCGGGGGAGGCAAGACCTTCCCCGTCCCCAAGCCCGATGTGCCGCCCGAGCTCGTCCGCGGCCACCGCCCCGGCGACCTGGTGGACCAGGCCGGCAACACCTCCGAGAGTGAGTTCTACAGCCCCATGCCCGCGGGCTACCAGCGCGGCAAGCACAAGTACGTCGTGGTCTTGGGCACGGTGATGAGCGGCCTGGGCAAGGGCATCTTCTCCAGCAGCCTCGCCAAGATGTTCAAGGACAAGGGCCTGGTCGTCGCCCCCGTCAAGATGGAGGGCTACCTCAACATGGACTCGGGGACGCTCAACCCCTACCGCCATGGCGAGGTCTTTGTCCTCGAGGACGGCACCGAGTGCGACATGGACCTGGGCACCTACGAGCGCCTGCTCGACCAGTCACTCTCCAAGCACAACTTCATGACCAGCGGCCAGATCTTCAGCGAGATCCTGCGGCGCGAGCGCCAGGGGGCGTACCTGGGGCGCGACGTGCAATGGATCCCCCACGTCACCGGCGAGATCAAGCGCAAGCTCCGAGAGCTCGCCGTCCGCGGCGACGGCGCACGCCCCGCCGACGTGATCTTCGTCGAGGTCGGCGGCACGGTGGGCGACTACGAGAACGGCATTTACATCGAGGCGCTCCGCGAGCTTGCGTTTGAAGAAGGCCAGGAGAACGTCTGCTTCGTCGCGCTCACGTACGTCATCGAGCCGCCCGCGCTGGGCGAGCAGAAGAGCAAGGCCGCGCAGCTGGGCATCAAGCGCCTCATGGAAGCCGGCGTGCAGCCGGAGATCATCGCCTGCCGCGCCAGCCACCCGGTGGGCGAGAAGATCCGCGAGAAGATCGCGATGTTCAGCAACGTGCCGCTGCGTCGCGTCTTCAGCATGCACGACCGCGCGAGCATCTACACGATCCCCGAGGACCTCCGCAGCGAGGGGCTGGACCGCGAGATCCTGAGCCTGCTCAACCTGCACGAGCGCGTGGACTTCTCGAGCGAGGACCGCGCCCGCGAGCGTTGGATGGGCTTCGTGAGGAAGCTCACCGCCCGCAAGGAGCGCGACGTCACCGTCGGCGTCGCCGGCAAGTACGCCAACCTCCGCGACGCCTACGCCAGCATCGACAAGGCCCTGGAGCACTGCTCCGCCCACCTGGGCACCCGCATCGACCTCCACTGGATCGACACGACCGAGGTGAGCGAGTCCAACGTGACCGCCGCGCTGACGGACCTGGATGCCGTCATCGTCCCCGGCGGCTTCGGCACCCGTGGCGTCGAGGGCAAGATCGCCTGCGTCCGCCACTGCCGCGAGCAGGGCGTGCCCTACCTGGGCATCTGCCTGGGCTTCCAGGTCGCCGTCATCGAGTTCGCACGCAACGTGCTGGGCCTGGCCGACGCCAACAGCACCGAGTTTGACCCCCACACCAAGAACCCCGTCATCAGCGAACTGCCGGAGCAGAAACGCATCGAGGGTCTGGGCGGCACGATGCGCCTGGGCGCGCAGGACGTGATGATCACCCCCGGCTCCCTCGCGTCGTTCCTCTACAACAACCAGCGCACCGCCCACGAACGCTTCCGCCACCGCTACGAGGTCGAGCCCGCGTACATCGACCGCCTGACCGCCGCGGGCATGGTCTTCTCTGGCCGCCACCCCAACCGCACCATCATGCAGATGCTGGAACTGCCCAGCACGCTCGCCCCCTCGGGCCCCGGCGTGCGCGCCAGCGCCGGCTCCGCCAGCACCATCGCCGAGAAGCCGGGCGTCACCCACCCGTTCTTCGTCGCCGGCCAGTTCCACCCGGAGCTCACCGGCCGCCCGCTGCGGCCCCAGCCCATGTTCATGGGCCTCATCGCCGCGGCAATCGCCCGCAAGTACGGGTCCACATTCGACCGCAACGATCTCTGGGCCGATGACCTTCGCCGCTGGACACGCCTCACCGCCGCCCGCGGCCCGGCGACCACGTCGGTCTGACCACGCCCGCCCAACGATCGGCGGATGGCACCCGTCACCCAGAGCAAAGACCCAACGAAAAGGCCCCGGGCACGCGCCCGGGGCCTTGGTCATCCACACCAGCTCGTGATCAGAAGCAGGGACCGCCGGAGAACACGCGGATGAACGCCGCGATGTCGTCCGTGTCCGGGAAGAGGCCGTCGTTGTTGTAGTCGATATCGGTGTTGCACAGGGGCGGGTTGGGAGCCGCGCAGAAGCCGCCGCCGAAGACGCTGATGAAGTCGGCGATGTCTTGGGTGTCGGGGAAGAGCCCGTCCCCGTTCCAGTCGATGCTGTCGCAGCCGCCGAAGGTGAAGTTGATGACGTAGTTGCCGTTGGCGAGCCAGGTCGGATCGTCCACGACGCCGAAGTGTGTCAGGCGGACAAGGACCACCTGACCGGCCGACATCGGGCCCGAGATCTGCGAGTCACGGATGTTGCAGCCCGGGGCACCGTCGTCGTTGCACAGCACCGAGGGGCCGCCGCAGCCGCCCGCGAAGGCCGAGATCACAGTATCGGTGCCCACGCCCGGGCCGCTGGCGCGGCTGCCGCACGTGTCCACGATCAGGTTGCCGTCGGAGGGTGCCACGAACCGGTACCAGACGGAGCGGTTGCCCGCCGTCGCCGAGCAGGTCGAAGCCCCGTCCGGCGTTGCGCACCACAGGTTGCCGACGTACGAACCACCCGAGACTGCATTGAGCGCGCCCGAGCAATCGTCGTTGGTCGGCAGGCCGTTGTTGACGATGGTGAGCCGGTACGTACCGACCGCGGCGCCAAAGCCCTGAACGAAGATGTAGTAGCGAACACCCGGCGTGCTGAGCCACGTAACGCGGGATGATGCAGGCGAAGCCGGGCACGAGGCAATGTCGTCATTGCCCGCCACGCACACGAGCGCACCGCACGTGCCGGTGTACACGCTCATCTTGGTATCAAAGTTGGTGTCCGCGCTGCACGTGGACGCACCGAACTCGGCACCGTTGCCGATGACGGTGTACCAGACTCCCGAGTTCACGGCACCGGTGCCGCAGGCATCCGCGACATCGGCGTCATCGTCCGTCGCGCCGCAGGTGTCCCCCACGACCGACTGGTTGCACGCCAGCGCGATCGCGCCCACGCATGTGTCGTTGGTCGGCACCGAGGCCGAAACAACCCAGCCAAAGTTGATGTTGAACCGACCGTCGGCGACACGGCTGCCGAAGTGCGAAGCGCGGATGTACACACTCTGGCCCGCCGTCATCGCGACGACGATGTTCGAGTCAAGGTCGCCGAAGTCGTCGTTGCACGTGATGGTGTTGCCGGGAGTGCCGGGAACCGCGCTGTGCGCACTGAGCACCGTGTCGATGCCCGACAGCGTGTTCGAACCATCGGTGTGCACCGTCAGCGTGCCGCTGCAGATCGCGTCAAACCGGTACCAGAGGTCGCGGTTGCCGGTCGACGCGCCGCAGGTTGTGTTGCCGTCGTTGGACGCGCAGCCCAGGTCCTGAAGGCCCGAAGCGCTGCCGGTCAGGATGATCGGCGTCGCCGAACTGTCGTTCGCCGGCGCAGCACCCGTCTCGTTGAACGTCACCGTCCCGGTGAACGAGCCATCCTGGAACAATGCAGTGGAACTGCCCCAGTGGCTGATGCGGATGAAGACCTCCTGACCATCGGTCATGGGCACAGTGATCTGGGAGTCGTTGCCGCTGCAGCCCGCGCCGCCGAACTGGTCATTGCACGCGAGCTGGTTCGCGGCCGTCCCCGGGCACGCCGAGTGGGCCGAGATGACGGTGTCCACGCCGCCGCCGTCGAAGGAGCCGCACATGTTCACGACGAGGTCGCCCGCGCAGGGAGCAACGAAGCTGTACCAGACGTCCCGGTTGTACGTGAAGCTCGTGCAACCAACATCACCATCATCGGACGCCCGGGAAAGGTCTCCGGAGATGATGCTGCCGTCCGCCACGCTGAACGCGCCCGCGCAGTTGTCGTTGCCGGGGCGGAAGTACTCGAAGGAGTAGTTGTCGGGAGCGCGGTCGGCGTTGGTGTTGCCGCAGTTGGGGCCGCAGTTGCCCTGCGTCCCGTCGAAGTCCTCCATGCCGATGGTGGCGGACTCGTCGCCGCTGTTGGTCCAGCCGGCGGGGCTGAAGAAGTGCAGCTGCACGACACTCGACGTCTCGTACAACTTCATCTGGAACCAGTAGAACTCGCTGGTACCCGCGCCGAGGTGGGACATCGAGCGGTACTCGACCGTCAGAACGCGTGAACCCACGGCACCCTCGGTGAGATAGCTGACGACGTCCGCCTCGCCCTGCGCGGGGGCCACCCACAGGTCATCCCAGAAGGTGCCGACCCAGCCGTTAGGATCCACACCGGTGGTGGGGATGGCGTCGTTCGAGAAGTCCGTCCCATCCAGGGCACCGCCGCCCTGCTGGAAGAAAGACAGGTACCCGTTCGTCGACACACGCACCGAGTCATTGTTGTCCGGGTCTTCGCAGTCCTGGAAAGAGAACATACTGAAACCTGTGGGCACGTCCGACGACCCATCGTCCGTACCCGAGGCGTTCCAGAGCACCGTGGGCGTCACCAGCGAGGTCATACCGCGAGCGAACGCCGTCGTGCTGTAGCACGCGACGCCGCGGTCCGACATCGGGGACGACTCGATCGCCTGCACCTGCGCGAGCGTCGTGCCCTGAGAAGCCAGGAAGGCCGACACCCGCGCCGTGTACTGCGTGGGCGTGTAGCGGTACCCCATCACCGACTGGTTCGTGAAGCGCAAGTTCTCATAGAAGTGCAGGTAGTTCACGACTTCATGAGCCACCACGCCCGTCACAAGCGGCGAGGTATCGATGCTCAGCACTGTGTCGATGTTGATGTCGCGCGCAATGGCCTGACCGATCAGGTTGCCCAGCCACGCCTCAACCTCCTGCGTCTCGCCCCCGGTGGATCGGCGCTCCGAGACGATGGCCGCGGCGCGGGCTATCTCCGCACGCAGCGCATCCACGCTCCGCTGCGACCACGCTGGAAGGCCCTGCGCCTCGTTCACGATCGGGTGGCCGTACGAGTCCACGCGCGAGCCGTCCGCCGGCGGCTCCATGAGCCAGCCCTGCGGCAGATAGTCCGTGAAAGTGTGGCGGATGATGCCGCCTGTCGCGGGGTCGAGTTCAAACTCCTTGCCCGCGGCCACCAGCTCGGCAAGATCCTCGGGCGTCACCTGCTGCACCTCTGTCCGGTGCACGCGCCGGTACCCGTTCTGCACCACCTCGTCCGGCACCAGCCCCGCGTGCGGGTCCACCCACGCCGCACGGTCCTGAGCCGCGACCGTCCCGGCGACCGAGAGCAGCGCGGCCGCTCCCAGCCACTTTGTCAATGAACGACACTTCATGGTTCCACTCCTTCTCTCGCCGCGGGACAATCCCCGCGGACCCCTTCCCTCGCGTCCCCGAGCGGCGCGAGGCCCGACTATCCCCAATCCCGGCGCGCGACACAACCGCGCGACGTCCGCCGCGAGCAGCCCGAAGTCAACCCAGAGTGGAAAACACACACCCACGAAGCCGACCGCGAGAACACTCGCCGTGGCGTCCACTCAAGATACCTTGTTCTAGGGCGACGTGCAACATCCAATCACGCCAAAGAAGTGCGCGCAATCACACAAATTTCTGACGCACCCCATCTTGACATCGTGCGAGCGGAACGCGAACGAATTGCGAATGAATTGCGCATCCACACCGGCAACTTCAGCGCTCGTCAATTTTGACGCGCACTTCTTTCAGCCCGCGCTCCAGCACCGGGTCTCCCGTCTGAAACTCGTCAACCTCGCACTCAATTTTTACATCAGGCTCGACGCCCACCCCTTCCACCGGCCGACCATCCGTGTCCAAGTCTTCCCATCTTGACAGCCACACCGTCACCCCGTTCGTCAGCCGCGTCGGCCGCGGGTTGCCCGAGGACCCGAACGTCCGCTCCCCCACCGTCACCACGCGCGGGGCCCCCTTCAGCATCAGCACCAGCGATTCGCACGAGCTCATGCAGTACCGCCCCACGAGCACAGCCACCGGCACTCCAAGCCGATCCGCCGCCGGCGCCGGCTGAACCACCCGTTCGTACACGGGCGACCACCCCTCTGGAAACCCCGGATCACGGTTCCGATTCCTGGAATAGACCCGCTCCTTATCCAAAAACACCCCCGCCACCCGCCGCGCGGCCAACTCATCCCCGCCCGCGTTCCGCCGCAGGTCCAGCACCACGCCCTTCACCCACACGCCCGCCTTCGCCTCACTGAGCACTGCCACAACCTCATCCGCCGCCGCGTCCAAGCACTCATGCATCGCGACGTACACCACGCCATCGTCATACCGCCCCCACTGCACGGCATCCGAAACCATCTTCCACCGCGGCACCACATCCGCCAGCGTGTTCGCGTCCACATTCGGTGGCACGCTCCGCGATGCCGTCCCAAACCGCACGTTCCACTCCTCCCCGCCCACCATGAGCGACACGTGCAGGTCTTCCGCCCGCTTCAGCAGCCGCGCGGCCTCCCTCGCGAACGCCCCCCGCGTCCTCGCGCTCTCCAACGCACCGCGATGCTCCTCAAACACCGCACCCCAGTCCTTCACCACGCGGTCGCGGTACGCGTACCGCTCATCCACCGCCGCCCGTAGTTCTTCCACCGCCGCACGATTCACTTCCACCGTCAGCGCCCCCGCCCCCTCCGCCGACGCAGCGTCCTTGGCCGTCCTGAACCAGATCGGCGTCACCTCCGCCGACTCGCCCGTCGCCGCACGCGTGTTCCGCGCCGCAGGGCAGTTGATCGACAACCGGTACTCGTGCGCAGCCTCCAACGCCACCGGAATGACAAGCACCCGCGCCGTCTCCCACCGCGGCTTCCCCTCGAGCTTCGGGTACATCGGCCCGCCCCCGCAGATCGACCAACCGCCCGCCGCCATGTCCTGATCAAACTCGATCCGCACCTCGCGGACCAACGGCGACACCGCGCTGTCCCCATGATCCGGCACCGCCCCCACCACCCGCGGCGGCACCGCCAGCACCATCATCACGAGAGCAGCGAACATGCTCGCCTCCTCGCCCGATGCCCAGTTTCACTGAGTTCTCTTACCCCACCCCCACCCACCAGCGTTACCACTCTTCACTCTTCACTCTTCACTCCGTCTCTCCGTCTCTTCCTCACTTCCCCACCGCCCTCTTCACCACCACCCCGCACGCCCCCAGCGCCACCACGCCCACCACCGCCATGAACACCGGGTTGAACGCCGACTCACTCAAAATCCCGCGCTCCACCGCCAGCGCCGCCGCGAGCCCGCACCCCGGCCCAAGCAAGTACCCCACGCCAATCAGCGCCTCGTGCGTCCCGCCCGCGTCCACCTCGGCCTTGCCCACCTCCAGCGCGTAGTAGATCGCGCCCGAATAAATGATCCCCATCCCCACGCCAAACAGCGGCAGCCCCGTGAACAGCAGCACCCGCGCCGCCCCGCCCGCCACCATCGGCGCCGACACGCACAACGCAAACCCAGCAATCAGCGACGCCGCGCCCGCCACCGTCGGCCACCACCGCCCGTGCCACTTCCCCCAGAACCCGAACACCGCGAACATCGCAACACGCGGCAGCAGCCACGCCGTCGCCGCGATCGTCCGGTGCTCCTTCGCGATGCCCACCGTGTTCATCACTTCCGGCAGGTACGCCGTCAGCGCACTCTGCACCACGTACGACGTCGGCAAGAGCCACCGGAACGACACGAGCAGCCGCTCGAACACCTCCGGGTGCGGCTCATGCTCCTCGTGCACATGCGGCGCGGGCGCTGGTGCAAACCACGCGAGGATCACCACCGCCAGCACATGGGCCCCGCCCATCGCCGCGATCCCCTCCGCCGCCCACGTCACGCCCCCCGCGCGCTCCTTGATGAACGGCGCCATCACCACGTACGTCACCGGAATCGCCGACGACCACACCACGTTCCACACCGCCAGCGCCCGCCGCAGCACACCGCCCGACCGACCGCCCGAGAGGTACGCCTCCGTCAGCGGCCACAACACACCCGTCAGCGGCATGTACGCCGCCGCCAAAAACCAGATCGGCCACGCCGCGGGCTTCTCCCCCTCCGCGGCCATCAACTTCGCGAGAAGCGGCACCCCGCACATCGCCGCCAGCAGCACCATCACCGTCACCAGCACCGCGCGGTGCGACACCCCGCGCCGCACCAGCCCATTCACCACCCGCCCCGACGACCACGCCGCCGCGATGTACGTAACGCCCTGCACCACGCCCAGCAGAAAGTTCTGCGCAGCGGTAAACCCGTACGACGCGTTCGCAAGGAAGAACAACGCCCCCGTGATGACGCCCGTACCCAGCGAATTGACGAACGTGAACGCGTAGACACTCCCGATCCCCGTTGTCCGCTCGCGCTCCTGCATAGTGGGCCCAGAGTAGTGCCTCCCGAGAATCCGCCCACGCACCGGTCTCTCCCGCCTTTCCCTGAAATTGCCAACCCCAACTTCCCACCCGTCACCACACCGAAACGAGCCGTCCCTTCCCGCGAACACTCTCCCGCGGCGCGGAGTATGAACCTCCGCGGACTTTGCCGGTATCATGCCCTCACAGGGGGTGAACCACTCCCCCCCGACGACACCCGAGGATCGACCCGAGGATCGGATGCACCTCACCGTTCGCGCAGCCTGCCTGTCCCTCACCTGCGCCATCGGCGTGCTCGCAGCATGCTCCAAGCCCCCCACCGGCGGCCCCCTGGAGACCACCGCCCTCTTCGGCGGCTCTGGCAACGCCCCGGGCCAGTACGGCTACCCCCGCTGCATCGACGCCGACCACAACACCCTCTGGGTCATCGACAAGCTCGCCCGCGTCCAACGCATCGACCCCGCAACCGGCCACGCCGTCGCAGTCTTCAAGATGCCCCGCTTCGAGAACGGCAAGCCCACCGGCATCACCGTCTGGGAAAGTGCGGACCCCGCCGCCCCCGGCCCCATCGTCTTCGTCGCCGACACCCACGAGCACCGCGTGA
>DATAKA010000018.1:0-9585 GCA_036261855.1 Phycisphaerales bacterium
GAAGGCATTGAAACAGACCTCGACAAAGCCTGGCACGCAATCCACTACCTCTTGTGCGGCGTCGCCGATGAAGGCACCGGCACCGGCGCGTTCCTTCTCTCCGGCGGAACTCCCATCGGAGACGTTGACGTCGGTTACGGCCCCGCTCGTGCCATGACCGCCGCACAGGTTGCCACCGCAGCATCGTTCCTTGAAGCACTCCCGCCCGAAACTCTCATGCAGCGATACAACGCAGCGAAGCTCGACGCGGCCGATATTTACCCCAATATCTGGAAGCGTGACGGCGAAGACGCAAAGACGTACGTCCGCGACTCGTACGACACGCTCCGACAATACATGGCAACCGCAGCCCGCAAACGCATGGGCTTGGTGATCGCGCTTTCCTGACGACACTTAACCAGACTGCCCTTCGCGCCCCTCTACTCCTGCGACAAAATAACCACCGTGTACGGCCCAATCCCCACATTCGCGTTATACGCCAGCCCGTCCTTCGCCCCGCTGACCGCCGTCGTGTCGTTCGACGGCGAGTTCGCGAAGTCCCCGCTGTACCCGTTCCAGTCGGAGTTGAACCGCACCCGCCACAGCCCGCTCCGCGGCATGCCGATGTTGTAGCTCGTGTACGCCGTGTTCCCGAAGTTCGCCACGATCACCACGTCGTCCCGCAGGCCGCCCGCCTCCCACCGGTGGTACGCGATGACCTTGTTCGTGTTGTTGATGTGGTACACGTTCGTGTTCTGCCCCCGCAGGCCACGCGTCGTGTCAAACCAGTTCCGCCGCAGCCGGATCAGGTCCCGGTACATCGTCTGGATACCCGCGTACGTCGTCAGCTTCGTCCAGTCCACCGGGTCCGTGTCCTGGAAGTACCCATCCTCCAGCACCTCCTGACCCTGGAAGATCATCGGGATGCCCGCCGACGTCATGACCAGCGCCGCACCCATCGTCGAACGCTTCTTCGACGCCCACGACCCCGCGTTCCCCGGCCAAATCTCCTCCGGCACGCGGCTGTGCCCGTTCGCCACCTCATCGTGAGACTCGGTGTACACCACCCGCTCAAACGCATCGCCGTTATACGTGTGCGTGATCGCATCCCGCACCGCGAACATGTCCCGCGACGCATCGCTCCCCGTGATGAGCGCCGCCCGCACCGGGTGCACAAACCCCGCGTCCCACTGTGCATCAAAGCCCGCTCCGCCCGCGCCCGTGTCCTTCGTCAGCCACTCGTTGTTCTGCAGGTCCTCCGCGATCGACATCTTCCACCCCTGCGTCGCGTTCACCTCGTTGTTGGCGTACTGCAGGAGCGACCAGCCGTCGGGGATGTCCGTCCCCATGCCGTTGTTCGTGTTGCGGACGTTCACCGTCGAGTCCCACCGCAGCCCGTCCGCCCGGAACTCCTGCAGCCACATCATCACGTTGTCGCGGATGTACCCGCGCACCTCGTTGCGGCCGTAGTCCGGGCGCGTATCGCCCCAGGGCGTGCTCGCCCGGTAGTCGTTGTAGAAGAAAATCCCGCCGTAACTCCCGCTGAACCACCCGTCAAACCGCCACATGTCCAAGTCGCTGGGCCCGTAGTGGTTGTGCACCACGTCCTGGATTACCGCGATGCCCCGCGCGTGCGCCTCGTTGATGAACCGCTTGTACTCGTTCATCCCGCCGTACACACCCTCCACGGCGTACGGGTGCGCCGGGTTGTACCCCCACGAAAAGTCGCCCGCAAATTCCGCCACCGGCATCACCTTCACCGCATTCACGCCCAGAGCCTGCAACTGGTCCAGCCGGCTGATCGCCGAACTGAACGTCCCGGGCGTCCCACCCGCCGTGTCATTCAGCGTCCCCACGTGCATCTCATAGATCACCGTCTGGTTCCACGAGGGCGTCGTGAACGACGGGCTCTTCACCCGCCCCGTCACCGCCACGTCATCAATCGCCACGCCGTCCGAAGCCAGCGGCGAGTTGTCATACTCCTGCCACCGGATTTGGAACGTGGACCCGGGCACAAACCCCGCCGCCGCGGCCGCCGACGACAGGTTCACCGTCCGCGTGGAGAACGTGCTCGCGACCGCCGGGAACGAGTCCACCTTCGTCCACGTCGTGCCGTTGTTCGAGATGTACACCCCGTCCGTCGTGTGCGCCTCGTCGCCCACGTTGCGGATCTTGTACGACAGGCTCAACTGCCCGTGGTTGCTCGCGTTCACCGTCAGTGTCAGCCGCGACGTCTGATACGTGCTCGACGCGCTGCTGTCAAACGTGCACCCACGCGTCCCCGCCGCCTTGTACGTCGTCGATGTCCGCACCCGCCACGTGCTCGTGCCGTTCGCCGCCCACGGCGCCGGGATCGACGTGTACTCAAACCCATCCGAGAACAGCGTCACCACCGGCCCATACACCGACCAGTCAAACGTGTCGCCCCGCACGATGGAGTTGCCCACGCTGCTCGTCAGTTGCCGCGCCCGCGGGTCGTTCTTCCACAGCGTCGAGCCGTTCACGATCACAAACTTGTACTCCGCCCCCTCCGCCACCGCCGGCACATCCACAGACCACCACCCGCTCCCCTCGCTCGCAAGCGGGTTCGCCGTCGCTGACCACGCGTTGAATGATCCGCCCACACGCACCGCCGTCGCGTTCGGCGCCCACGTGCGAAACGTCGTCCCGCCGGCGTAAGGGATCGCTCCGACTCCGGGGCGGGTGGAGGGGGTCTGCGCGAGCGCGGCGGAACAAAGCACAAGGCCTGCGCACGCGAACATGCGGCGGGCGGCGGACAGCAGTGAGATCATGAGCGGTGCTCCTCGGGACAAAGCGATGACTGCGGCGCCGGGAGCACGCACCGGCGCGCGAAGGCGTGCAGTCTACTGGACTTCGCGCGGACCTGCAACGCGGTCCGGGTTATCCACAGGAGCCACCACGTTGCACTGCCTTGCCGATTGCCGCACTGAAAGAATTGACACCGCTCTCCCCGTCCGCCGGGCGACTCACCCCTTGATCTCCGTCCTCACATCCCACAACTCCGGGAACAGCCGGTCATCCACCATCTGCCGCAGGTACGCCACACCCGCCGTGCCGCCGGTGCCGCGTTTGAACCCGATGATGCGCTCCACGACCTTCACGTGCCGGTAGCGCCACAGCGAGTACGCCTCATCGATGTCCACCAACTTCTCCGCAAGTTCGTAGGCATCCCAGTACTGGTCCGGGTTCTCGTACACGGTCTGCCACACGCGCAGCACGCCCTCGTCGGATTCGTGCGGCTTGGAAAGGTCGCGCTCCAGCACGTCCCGCGGCACCGGCAACCCGCGCCGGGCCAGGAGCGCGATCGAGGCGTCGTAGATGCTCGGTGCGCGAAGCTGCTTGTCGAGCACAGCAAACACCTCCGGGTGGTGCCGGAACACGGCCAGCATCTTCTCGTCCTTGCGCCCCAGCATGAACTCCACCCGCCGGTGCTGGTAACTCTGGACGCCGCTGCTGGGCCCCAGCAAGTGCCGGAACTTGACGTACTCGCTCGGTGTCAGCGTCGCGAGCACGCTCCACTGGCTGAGCAACTGCGCCTGGATGTGCTTGACCCGGGCCAGCACCTTGAACGCGCTCTCGAGCTCGTCCGCCCCAAGCAACCGCAGCCCCTCGTCCAACTCATGGATCATCAGCTTGAACCACAACTCGCTGGTCTGGTGCTGGATGATGAACAGCATCTCGTCATGGTGCTGCGACAGCGGGTGCTGGGCCGACAGCACCTGGTCCAGCGCGAGGTACTTGAGGTAGTCGAGCTTCCCCTCAAGGTCGGTGGTCAGCCCGGTATCAGGCCGCGCGGACGGGTTGAAGTGGGTGGGCCGGTCCGGCGGCGTCTGGCCGCCTTGGGCATGGGGGCAAGGCATGCCGCAGGGTAGTGAGATGGAGCAGCGTCCATCGGAAAACACCGAACCCCCATGCACCGCCTCACCACTCCCCGTCTCACGCTCTATCATCGCCCCATGAAACCGGCCTTCAGCACCGTCGCCTGCCCGCACTGGACGTTCCCCCGCCTCTTCGACCACCTCGAACGCTGGGGCTACATGGGCTGTGAGCTGCGCACCTTCGGCTATGGCTCCACGCAGTTCGCGTGCGAGCCCGCCTTGACCGACGCCGCCAAGGTCCGCACCGCCTTCGACAAGGCCGGCGTCGCGATCTGCTCGCTGGGCACCAGCCTCCGCTACGACCAGAAGTTCGGCCCCCCCGTCGTCGCCTCCGTCTTCCAGGATGTGGAGAAGAGCGTCCGCGAAACCAAGAGCCTGGTGGACCTCGCCGTCCAGCTCGAGAGTCCGCTCATCCGCGTCTTCGCCTTCGAGCTCCCCAGCGGCGAGCAGCGCAAGACCGGCCTCGCCCGCGTCGTGGACCGCCTCAAGAAAGCCGCCGACCACTGCCGCAACTCCGGCGTCTCGCTCATGCTCGAGAACGGCGGCTCCTTCTGCACCGCCGTGGACCTCGCCGAAGTCCTGGACGCCGTGGACAGCCCGCTCCTCACCGCGTGCTACTCCGCGCCGGTCGCTCAGGCCGCGGGCGAAGACCCCGCCGCCGGCATCAACGTGCTGGGCGACCGCTGCGTCGCCGTCAAACTCAAGGACATGAAGCACGCGCAACCGTGCGTGCTGGGTGAGGGCGACCTGCGCTGCCGCGAGACCATCGAAGCGCTCGCCCGCGCCGACTTCAAAGGCTGGGTGATCTACGAGTTCGACCGCGCCTGGCTGACCGGCGAGGAGTGGGACGTCGACGCCGTCATGCTGCAATCCGCCAAGTCCATGTACGAGTGGATGGGCCGACGCGTGGGCCCCGCGCCGCGCAGCCCCGCCCGCGCCGCCAAGTAGCCGCCCGCCATGGCCCGCCAGCACCTCCCCGAGCGAGACCGCCCCATCGGCGAACCCCCGCCGGGCTTCGATCGGGCCGCTGCATCCCGTGCGGTGCTTTCCATGTTGATCGATGGCCAAGGCTTTGCCCTCGCCGGAATCGCGCCCGCCGACGCCTCCCTACGAGCTGCGGAACTCTCACACTGGCTCGCCGCTGGCAGCCACGCCGAGATGGACTACATGGCGGCCGATACCGCCATCCGGATGGACCCGCGCGGCATCCTCGCCGGCACGAGGGCCTTCGTCGTCGTCGCCGACCAGTACGCAACACGCAACGACCCGCCCGACACACCCGAGTTTGGCGTCGGCCGCACCGCCCGCTATGCCCGCGGCAAGAACTACCACGACGTGATGAAGCGCCGCATGCACCGCGTGGCCGATGCGATGCGCGAGCAGTACCCGTTCGCAGAGTTCCGCTCGTGCGTGGACACCGCGCCCGTCAATGAGCGTGAGCTCGCAACCATCGCCGGGCTGGGCTGGCAGGGCAAGAACACGATGGTGATCCACCCGCGCCTGGGCAGCTACTTCGTGCTGGGCGTTATCGCGACGACGCTGCCGCTCGAGCCGCTGGCTCCGCCCGTGCCCGACAGTTGCGGCACGTGCACGCGTTGCATCGATGCGTGCCCCACCCGCGCGATCACGCCGTACCACGTGGACGGCTCCAAGTGCATTTCCTACCTGACCATCGAGCAACGCACGATCCCCGAATCGATCACGCACGCGACCCAGGACTGGCTCGCCGGCTGCGACATCTGCCAGGAAGTCTGCCCGCACAACTCGCCGCGTGCCGACGGCAGCACGGGCGCTGCGTACCGCGACTACGCGCCGCAGCGCACCGGCTTCGCGCTCGTGGACGTGCTGGCGTGGGGCGAGGACCAGCGGCGGGCCGCGCTCACCAACTCGGCGCTCAAGCGGATCACGCTGCCCATGTTCAAACGCAACGCCGTTTGGGCCGCCGCACACTGGCTCAAGGCCCAGCCGGATCATCCGCACGCCCCGGCGCTGCGTGCGCAACTAGAGCGTCTGGCCCGGGATCCAGCGGAGCCGGAACCCCTGCGCCGTCTGGCCCGGAGCGTGCTGGCGGGTTGGGCAGGAACTTCGCAATGAACCCCGCCACGACCACAATGCCCACGCCGTACCACAGCATCGGCGTCTTGTGGTCCAGGAAGCCCCACCAGTAGAACGGCGTGGCCGCGGCGACCGCGACGCCCAGCAGCGCGAGCCGCCCCGCACGGGACCTGCCGGCCTCACCGATGGGCCACGCGCACACCCAGACGTACGCGGGGAACACGAGGCCGTAGAACGACAGGAAGCAGCGGTAGATCGTTTCGTTCCCGCCCATGACGCCGCGGATGGGGACAAAGCGCGGGCCAACGACCGCGAGGACGACGCCGACAAGGAAGGCGATGAACCGCCAGCCATCGGAGTCGAAGGGCTTGTCGGAAAACTCGTCCTGCGCGCCGCGTTCGTGCGCGGCGATCGTGAACCCGAGTTGCACCACCATGTGGAACGCGATGAGCCACGGCACCGGGAACATCCGCAGGTTGACGCTGTTGTCCACCGCGTCCTTGATGAACGTGGGCGCGTAGAGCAGCGTCAGCAGGATCATGAGCGGGAACAGGATGAGGAAGCCCACGAGGAACGCTACGGTGCGGCCGCTGGTGCCCGCTCGGCGGGCAGATCGCAGGAACGTGACGTCGAGGTACGGGCACAGGAAGAACCCCAGGGCACAGACCGCGGCCAGTGGCCCAAGGTCGCCCTTGGGGAGGAGCGGCGCGGGCAGTTCTGCGAGCGGCACGCGGTCGCCGCCCTTGAACCACCACGCCCCGCCGAGGGCGAGCGAGGCCGCGAACACGATGAGCGACGCCGTGCGCAGTCTGGAGCCGCGCCGGTCGTCGCCGGGCGTCAGCATGAGCACGGCGATGAAGACGGCGAGCGCGCCGAGGCCCCAGACACCAAAGCCGAGGGTCTGGAGGAGCCAGGCCGCGAAGAACCATTGGAATGCGGTCGTGGCCAGCGAGAAGAGGCGGACGGCGAGGCCGTGGTCGCGCAGGACCCGGTCTACCGCGCCGGGCTTCATCAGGACCGCGCCCATCAGGGCCGCGCCCAGGCAGTTGGGGAGCGCAAAGACGACCCACCCCATGAGCCCGAAGTCGCGGACCAGCAGCACCGGCAGGAACATTCCGATGCACCAGGTCCACGAGACGGCCAGGAAGACCGCCTCCCCCAGAACCGCCCCTCTGCCCTGTTGACCCTGCGAGTGGCTCATGCCGCCAGTCTACCGCGCTGAGCCACGCCCCGCACGCGGGTCCGGCGTGTTGGTTTGGCACGCGTGGGCCCCCGGACCTGCCCATTCCTACTCTTGGCCGTGAGCGCATCGGGCGTCCAAGACCACCCCACCGACACGGCGCCGGGCGAACAGCCCTCGGACGCCGCCATCGACACCATGAGTGACGAGCAACTCGAGCATCAGATCGTCCAGGGGGCCATCCCCACGAGCCCGACGGCGGTGGCGTCGCTGTCGTTCATGGACAAGGTCGAGGCGTTCATCGCGCGGCTGTCCACGCGGAACAACTTCTGGCACCGCGTGTGCTCGATGATCTGGCTGCCGTACGCGTTCCGCAGCGGCATCCACATGAAGCGAGTGGGGAGCGACACGTTCCAGGCGGTGCTGCCGTTCAAGCGGTTCAACCGCAACTGGTACAACGCGATGGCGGGCGCGGCGCTCCTGGCCAACAGCGAGATCGCGGGCGGCCTCTACATCTTCGGCATCACGGGCGGGGACTACACGCTGGTGTGCAAGCACCTGTCGTACGACTTCCTGCGGCCGTGCTTCGGGCCCGCGGTGTACCGCGTGACGCCGCGGGAGGACCTCAGGGCGCTCATCGCGACGGGCAAGGAGTTCAACCTGACGGTGGACCTGGAAATCATCCAGCAGCCGCTGCTCCCGCAGTCGATCGCGAAGCTCAAGAAGCAGGACCGGCTGATGGCACGCCTGGCGGCGAAGGAGCGGCGCGTGGGCAAGTGCGTGGCGACGTTCCACCTGACGCCGGCGGCGCACCAGAAGACCAAACGAGGCGACATCCGGCGCGTCGGCTGAAGTGAAGACTCAGAACCGGGTTGCGGAAACAACTTGGTGGGCGTGTCAGGTGCCGTCGCCGCTGCCAACGACCGGGACTTCTTCGTTCACTTTGACTTCGGTCTGCTTCGCGGCTTCCAAAGCCTGCTGGCGGAGGGCTTCGCGGTTGGCGTTGCGTGCCGGGCGGCGCTGGATCTTCTCCTTCTGCACGCCGGGTGTTTGGGCGCCGGGTGTCTGGGCCCCGGGCGGGAGAGGCTGGGCCTGCTGCTGCTCGTTGGGGTCGGCGTAGGCGGTGCGGGGGACGCCCGTCACCATGCGCAGCTTGGCCCAGATGAGCAGCGCGAACGTGCAGACGACAATGCCGCTGCCGACGAACGCGAGCACGCGTCCGACGCCACGCCCACGTGATTCCATCTGGTCGTCCACGCGTCGCCGTCCTTTCGTTACTGCATCCGTTGCACGGTCACCCGCCCTGTATACGCCTCGATGTTGACCCTGAAGCGCTGATTCGAGCCGGTGATCTCGACATACTGCGCGGGGGCGGGGTTATCGCTCGTGGGGCCGTCGATCGGGGCACCCATCTCGTCAAAGAACATCGTGTTATCGGTAAGGTTGTTGTCGGTGATCGTCGCGTTGCCGAACCGTTCACCGGCGAACGAGCGGTCGTAGATGATGCCGGTGTCGGTGTCCACCTCGCCGGCGGTAATCTCTGCGACGACGTAGCGGGCCGTGTCGTCCTCAAAGTTGAACACGACGGCACGGCGGGACTGGAACGCGATGGCGTCGGCCTGCGTGACGGTGATGTCCGCGACGATGGACCGGACCGCGCCCTGGATGCGCATGTTGCCCGCCGATGACATCGACGGGATGACCAGCGCCGTGGCCAATCCGAGCATGGCCACGACGATGAGCAGTTCCACGAGCGTGTAGCCGCGTGCCCGGGGCCGGGGGGCGCGTGGCAGGCGTGCTCGAGCGTGGGGAGACATTGCTGCTGTTCCTTCTCGCCGCTCGCGCGCGGCGTGTGCTCCACGCGGGGACCAACGGGCGCTTACTGCTTGTTCGCGGGCTCGGCGGGGGTTGCCGGGGCGGTGTTGGGCTTGGTCTCCGGGGCGTCACCCGCGGGCATGCTCGTCACGCGGACGTTCAGGCCCTTTTCGAGCGTCGCCTGGAGGCGGTCGACCTTCTCGTTCATGGCGCGGAGCTCGGCGTGGATCTGCTTGCGCTGCTCGGCGGCGCTCACGAGGCCGTCGGTGGGAACCACGGTTGTCCGCTGGCCCACCACGCCCACCTGCGCGTCGGCGATGCGGGCGCTGCCCGCGCCGGACATGTTGAGGGCGATGACGCCCAGGAGCACCCCGATGCCCGTGAGCACGGCGTTGGTGTACGTGCGCCCGGCGTGGGCCGTCGGGAAGTGGTTCTGCTGCGCGTCGTTCTGCATCGCGGTGCTCCTGTGCGCCAAGAAGGGACGTGACCTGGAGTGACCCGCCGCTGCCGACGGACCTCCGTTTCAACCATCGTCGATTTATGGGTGCGGGATCACGCCCAGTTCCGGGCACTCGGGAAACAGCCCCGAACACAATCCTGCCGGCGTCCTCAGAGCCGGTGCCGCTTGAGGGTTCTCGGTGCTTTGTGGAAGAAAAA
>DATAKA010000095.1:0-25482 GCA_036261855.1 Phycisphaerales bacterium
GGGTCATCAGCGGCACGCTGAGCGACCTGCACGGAGCGGTGTGCGGCGGGATCGCGGCGCTCAAGGGCCCGCTGCACGGCGGGGCCAACGAGGCGGCGATGGAGATGCTCCGCGAGATCATGAAGGACGTCGGCGAGAAGGGCATCGGGACCAAGGCTGTGGACGACTGGATGCAGAACGCCTTCGACACCAAGCGCAAGCTCATGGGCTTCGGCCACCGCGTCTACAAGAACGGTGATCACCGGGCGCCGATCCTGCACAAGCTGGGCCGCAATATCGCCGCCCGGGACACCAAGCACCTGGTGGGTGGCCTTGAGGGGCACGCCGCGGCGAAGTGGTTTGACCTCGGTGAGCAGGTCCAGAAGATCATGCTTGAAAAGAAGAAGATCCACCCCAACGTCGACTTTCCGTGCGGCCTCACGTACTACTCCATGGGCATCCCCGTGCCGCAGTACACGCCGATCTTCGTCGCCAGCCGCATCACGGGCTGGTGCGCGCACATCATGGAGCAGCACGTGGACGACAAACTGATCCGTCCGCTCTCCAAGTACACCGGCCCCGCGCCCCGGAAGTGGAACAGCTGACCAGATCGGCAGGCTTGACTGCACGCGCAGAGCGGCAACCATGCCCGTGCGGGCTTGTATGAGCCGGCGATGGCCAGCTCCACGGCCATGCAGGGTCCCGCCCTGGGGCACGGGTCTGTGCAGACACCGCAAACAACCACTCTGAACGAGGTGCGGCATGAGCACCCACGCCTGCACCAGACCGTGCTCAACCGCGTGTGCGGTTCCACGCCCTTGCTCACCGAAGCTCGCCTCATCAGCGCCCTGCACCGGTGCGTCAGCCGCCGCATGGCCGCGGCCGGAGTCCCCGGCGTGCAGATGAGCCTGAGCGTCGGCAATCGGCCAACGCAAACACTTGCGTGGGGGCACGCCAACCTCACCACGCGGCGCCGCATGACCGAAACCACCCGTTTCCGCATGGCATCTCTCGCCAAGCCGCTCTCCTCGCTGGTCTTCCTGAGGCTCGTGGCACGCGGCACATTCACGCTCGACGAGCCTCTGAATCTTCTTCTTGAAGAAGTCGTACCGCACCTGTGCCGCTCCCCACTCACGGCCCGCATGCTGCTTTCGCACCGCGCGCAACTCCCCATCATTCATCCACCGCACGTGCCCATGAACGGCACACCCGGCGCGACGCTGACCGAAGCCCTGCGCGGTGAACATGGGACACCCGCATTCTCACGGGACGAACCGGACGGCACGCTCTACACCGGCGCGGGATGGATGCTCCTGGAGCACTGCGTGCGAGCCCGTACCGGGACCACCTTCAGTGACCTCGCCGCGGAGCTCGTCGCACAGCCACTCCGACTCGCATCGGTCTCCTACGCCGACGATGCACGCATGGGGCCCGACGTCGCGGAGTACCACACACCCGAAGGCGTCCCTATTCCCCCCACCACCTCGCCCGCGACAGCAGCGACTGGACTCGTCTCGGACACACGCGACTGCGTCCATGCGATGCGCGTGCTGCTCGACGCAGCCAGAGGCACGCGCGCCGACTTTTTGCCGTCCGCGCTGGCACAGGACGCGATCGCCCCCCAGCCCGCGGACGGCGGGTTCAGCCTGACGCACTTTGTCTATGCCCGCGATCCGCTCACTCTCACCCACGGGGGAGTGCGCCCGGGCTTCCGGGCCACCATGACCGTGTTCCCGACGCAGCGCATCGTCGTCTGCCTGGCGACCAACTCCGACAACGGCTTTGACGCGGTGAAGCCGTGGCTCGGCCTGTTGGGCTCCATGGCACGGGCGTGCCGGCTTCCGTAATCTCATGCCACGCAACCCCTTGGGCCGAAACTGGTCTCCATGAGCACCCTCCTCTCACGGGATGGATCCTCCACAACCCTCGCATGCACCACCTGCGGTCGGTCCATGGAACTCGAGAGCCCCGAGGCCGGGGACACCTTTGAATGCCCCCACTGCGACGCCCTGGTGACGTACTCACCAGCGCGACCGGCGTCACAGCCAGCGTCGCAGGTGGAGGCCAAGCCGCGCATTCGGCTTGGTGAGCAGCCGCCGGAAACCTCCCGTGTCGGGCTCATTGATGGATCGGCGACGCCCAAGCGGAACATTCCCAAGGGGGATCGGGCGGCCGCCAAGGGGCTGCCCCCCACCGATGCGCCGGAAACGGAGATCCTGAGGATCCACCCATCGATGGCGCGGACGCAGCCGTTCCTATGGCTGGGGCTCGTCCTGCTGGTCACCCTCGGCATCACCGGGGCGGCGTGGATGTTCTTCCGGGACCGGCCGGTGTGGCTGGTGGCGGTCCCGGGAGTGCTGGGTGCCGGCGCAGGGGTGTGGTTGTGCACCTGGTGGCTCCAGACGCGGGGGAGCGAGATCCGGGTCACCAGCAAGCGGCTGATCGACAGCGATGGGCTGCTGACGCGGCGCGTGACCGAGGTCCTGCACCGGGACATCAAGCGGATCGAACTCAAACAGACCCTCTGGCAGCGTGTTTGCGGGGTTGGCGAGCTGTCCATCTCGGCGGACTCGCAGGACGGTCCGGAGGTCTTCATGGCGAACATCCCCCAGCCGCACCGGGTTCGGGAGATCATCGACGTGTACCGGCCGCTGTAACGCCCGCCGATTCGGGCTGGAACCAGCCGCTACGATATCCGAAGATACACCTGCGTCCCTGGGTGTGCGCTGCATCAGCGGTGGCACCATCGGGCGCGACCCGAGGGCCTCACGGTGACGAACCTCGACATTGCCCGCCGCCGCGTGATCTGGACCGTAACTGGGGTAGCCGCGACCGCTGTGGCGGTGGTGGCATGGACAACCCTGCCGGCATGGCCGGTCGTGGGCGTCGCGGTGGCGACGGTAGTCGTCGCGGTCAACACGCTCGCGAGCAAGGTGAAAGCCGACGCGTGCTGGGGCTGCGGCGAGAAGATCGCGGGCCTGCCCCGGAGCGAGCACGGCGTGATGTGCCCCAAGTGCGGGACGATCACCGAGCGGTCGGAGCACAAGGCCTAGGAAAAACGGACGCCGCGGGCGTCCGTTCTCGTTTGCATGCGGCTTCGAACGCGATCAGGCGTTGTCCTTCATGGACTTGTTGTACTCGTCCGCGGAGATCTCGCTGACCTTGGCCTTCGCGACGATGGCGTCGAAGGTCTTGTGGTCGCGGATCTGCTGGACGACGCCGTTGACCTGGTTGGTGCGGATGATCTCCTGGCGGAGCTGGTCCGGGCGCACGTTCCGCTGCATCGCCATCTGCATGATGCGCTGGTTGACTTCCTGCTCCGTCACGCGGATGCCGAGGTCCTCGGCGGCGCGGCTGAGGATGAAGAAGAGCTTGAGGTCGCGCTGGGCGGCCGCTTGGGAGGTCTGCCGCAACTCCGCCATGTGCTCCTCGATCTTGTGGGCTTCGACGCCGCGGTACATGAGCTCAAGGCGGCGCCGCTCCAGCGTGCGGGCGGCCTGCTGCGCCGAGAGACGCTGGGGGAGTTCCATCTTCACCTTGTCGAGCAGGTGCTTGGCGATCTGGTTGTGCATCGCGCCCTGCTGCTGGACCTGCACGTTGAACTGAAGGCGTTGCCGCATCGCGTCCTTGAGCTGGTCCTCGCTCTCCATGCCGAAGGCCTTGATCACGTCCTCGATCTGGGCCGGGATGATGCGGTCGACGCGGTCCACCTTGAAGGTCATCGTGAGGTCGTTGTTGCGGATGCCCTCGACCTCGTGGTGGTCGGGCCCCTTGGCCTTCACCGTAAAAGTCTCGCCGGGCTTGGGGCTGCCAACCTGCTTGTCAAAGTCCTCGACCATGATGCCGAGGATCATGCCCTTGCCGCCCTTGTCTTTGGTCGGCTTCTGCACCACGGCGCCCTGCAAGTTGTAGAACTCCGTGCCGTCCTTGCCCTTCATGACGGCATGGCCGGTCAGATAGTCGCCGGCTTCGGCGGACTCACGGCTCTCCAGCGATCCCTCGTTGATACAGATCTTCTTGAGTTCGTCCTCGACGACGGAGTCGGTGACTTCGAGCATGGGCTTCTTGACTTCGATGCCCTCAAGGCTGGGCATGTCGAACTCAGGGAGAACTTCGACCTCCAGCTCGAAGGCGAACGGCTTGCCTTCGACCAGGTCCACCTTGTCAAGGCCGGTGCCCGTAGGGTCGCCCACAAGCTTGAGCTTCAGCTCCTGCATGGCCTCGTTGAAAGCCTGCGAGACAAGCTGCTGCTTGGCCTCGCGGCGGACGTTAGCGCCGAACCGCTTCTCGATGAGCGCCATCGGCACCTTGCCGGGGCGGAACCCAGGGAGCGCGGCGTTCGCCGCCAGAACGTCCATCTGCTCGCGCAGCTTGGCGCGGACCGTGTCGGCGGGCACCTCGATGGCCACCTTCTTGCGGCTGGGACCGGCATCGGTCACCTGGAACGTCGTTTTGGCGTCATTGACCTGGGCGGTAGCAGCCATAGGGAACCAACCTCTGCAAAGACCGGCGATCAGGACCGCCGGAAGGGTGAACAACGATACCAACCGCCCCCACTTCCACTGCGGGGGAGGCACGGCAACCCAGCACGAACTGCTCGGCAGGGGCGTGGGGCCAAGGATAGCCGCCTGAGTCTTCACCGTCGCTTTGCGCAGGAACCGAATCGGCACCCGACTGGTCACACCCGAACAACCCCGACATGACCCGTCCGGAAAGCGGGGATAATGTGGGTGCCCTCGCCGGAGTGGCGGAATGGCAGACGCGGCGGATTCAAAATCCGCTCTGGCTCACACCAGTTGCAGGTTCAAGTCCTGTCTCCGGCATTTTAGTGGCTCCCCCGTATCCGCGTGCGATTCCGGAGACCCCGCGTTTGCGGGAACAGGGGCCCGTCAGGCCAGCGGTGCCCGGAAGGCCAGCACGTACTGAAAGCCGTGGACGGGGTAGGCCATCACGAGGCGGTAGACACTGAACTCGCTCTCTTTCCGGCCCAGTTGGCCGCAGAGGCGGGCGATCATTCTCGCGTAGTTGGGCACCTCATTGACCTCAAACCGCTGTGATCCGGGAACCAGCACGGGCGACTCGATCACTCCCATGCGATCCGCGTCGCGCGAGGGATCATTGGGGTTGGCTGGGCCGCGTGCACCGGGGTTGTACACGAAGAGCTGGGGCATGACGCCGGGGAACAGGTCCTTTTGGACCACCGCGTCAAAGACGAGCGTGCGGACGGGCACATCGACGAAGAGCGAAACACCCCTCAGCGGCGATTCCTGCGTCGCGTGGCGCCGCGAACCCTTGGGGTTGTGGCTCACGGCGAGCATGTCGAGGACTGCGTGCTTGCCAAGGCGGTCCTGTACGAGTCGATGCCGCAGCATGCCGTTGACCAGACCTGTCTCGACCGACGCAGGATCGTGGGTGTAGAACTCCTGCATGGAGACCGGGCTCTGCGACAAGTCGCCGCTGTCGTTGCCGGTGCGGTACGGTGCGCCAAAGGTGAAGTAGACCTGCGTATCGGAACGGAGGCGTCTCATGCCGAGCGCACCGTGCAGCGTCGTGACGCCAACCGCTTCAGGATCGTCCGGGCTGGGCACAAAGAACATGGCGTTGACCCAGGTCTCTGCCTCGACACCCAGGATCTGGCGCATGCCGTTGAAGACCTGAACGCGTCCGGACTGCTCGACCTTCGCCCTCAACGTGTTGGATCGGCCACCGATGGCCGCGTTGAGCGCTGCGCGGGTGCCGAAGTGGTCGCGGATCAGCACGGAAAACTCGTCGATCGCCGCGACGGCCGCGTCCACCGCACGGGGGTCAACGCCCATGCCCGCCGCCGCGCTCGCCGCGGCACGGAGAGACTCGGGGCCCGGGATTGCTTCCAGCAGTTCAAACGTGGTCGGGCGCTGCAGCGCGGTCAGCATGTTGTTGACGGTGACGCGGCTGATGCCAAGCTTGGCGGACAACGGGGTGGGGCGGTGCGGCGCGCCGGGGATGGCTTCGAGCAGTGCAAGCATCGCGGCCTGCAGCCGCTTGCCCGTGGCTTGGACGTCCGTCGTGGGCTGGGCATCAATCGTCGCCATTGCTTCTATCGTACACGATTTCCGTTCGCCACCTCATAAGGGGCACCGAACGAAGTTCCTAACTTTGCCCTATCGGGCTCTTACACAGGAATCTCTCAGCGGCGCACCCTAGACTGGCACCCTTCCGCGACTGCCCCGCACGTGCGGGCAGTCAGACGCGGAACCCGACACCACGGCGTGCGAACAGGCCGCCAACCACGGTCAAAGATCCGCGTGCCACGCGGCTGACCACAGCAGGCGGGTCACCCCGAACGGTGCCCCACGAAAGGAATGTCATGAGCGAGCAGCAAGGCGAACAGCGTCAGATCCAGCTCCGCATCGACGAGAGCAAGATGAACACGACCTACGCGAACACCATCCGCACGTCCACGACGCAGGACGAGGTGGTTCTGGACTTCGGCATGAACCTGCCCGTTCCCGGCCCGGACAACCAGCCTGCGCTGCTGTTCGCCGTCGGTTCCCGCGTGGTCATGAACTGGTCGGGCGCGAAGCGTCTGGCCATCAGCTTGGGCCAGGTCGTCAGGCAGTACGAAGAGCGCAACGGCGAGATCAACCTGAATCAGCGCCAGGGTGGTAGCGGTGGCCCGCGCCTGACCCAGTGAATGGATGGGGTCGGCGGGATGGTCGAGAACTCAACCACTCATACCAACCACACCCCTCACGCACTGTAAATTCAATCGATCCATCAAGCCCCGGTCCTCCGGGGCTTCTTTTCTGCGCACGTCCTCTGGTACCCTTGGCGGGTTCCCTGCAACCTCAAGCGAGGCGCCAGTGCCGCACGCGGACGCAGCACATCCCGGTGCCCGACCACGCCGCCCGCGCCGGCTCGGCGGGGTCGCCAAGGCGATGGTCCGCGTGCAGAGGTGTGCCGCGCACGCGGCTGACTCCGCTGAGTGCGGTCGGGCTGTCCATGCACTCCGGGTGGCGAGCCGCAGGGCCGCTGCGGAACTTCGATCGCTTGAAGGACTCGTTCCTGAACGCAGGTCGCGAAGCCTGAGGAAGACGCTCCGTGCCATCCGGCGTGCGGCGGGCGAAGTTCGCAACGCGGATGTTCACATGGAACTGCTGCACGCCCTCCGCGCGGCTTCCAAGGAGCTTTCGCCGGCCATCGATGATGTACTCCGAGAGGTCAATCAATCGCGCAAGGACGCGTTGGACCGCGTCGCGGCGATGGTGTCAAAGCCGCAGCGCGCGCGGGTGCAAAGACTGATCAAGCGTGCCCGCGTCGGCGGAGAACCCGCATCGAAGAAAGCAGAGGTAGTGACCGCGGCTGAACGACGCCTCGGGTCGCTCGTGGAGCAGAGCATCGAAGCCGCGCGGCTCGCCACGACTGATGCACAGCACCTGCACGCGCTGCGGATTCTCCTGAAACGGACACGGTACACGGCGGAACTCCTGACCCCCCAGGGCGGCAGCGAGGACCGCCTTCGCTGGCTCATCGAAGCCCAGAAGCGCCTGGGTGAAGCCAACGACGTCGCGACCCTGGTCACGCGTCTGCGGTGCATCGAGCAGCGTTCGACAAGCGCGAACATTGCGCACATCCGTCAGCGGTTCGAACCGCTTGAGCGCCGGCGACTCGCCGCGGCAGCTGAGTGGCTCAGGGATTCCGATGCCGAGCTGCGCCTTCGGGCTCTTGTATCACCGGCGGCGCACGCCGAGATTGCACCCACCGCCGCGCTCCCGACCCCGGCCCTTGCCCCGGCGGTCAACCGCAACGACCCTGGCGATGAGCAGCCGAACCTGTTCCTCGCGGGCGAACGAATGGGCGTGGTCGATGTCGGCAGCAACGGCATCCGCCTTCTTGCGGTCGAGCTCGTCGACGACCACTCGTGGACCGTGCTCGCAGAGGAGCGTGCAACGGCACGGCTGGCGCAGGGGCAGGGCAAGAGCAAGTCGCTGTGCACCGAGGCGATGGCCCGTGCGGTCGAGGCCATCCACCGATTCAAACTCCGCTGTGATGCTCTCCAGTGCCCGGTGCAGGCGTTCGCGACCGCGGCGGTGCGGGATGCCTCCAACCGGGCGGACTTTGTGTCCCTTGTGAAGGACCGGACCGGGCTTGACCTGTCCGTGATCTCGTCGCTCGATGAAGGCCGCTACACCTACGCCGCCGTCGCACGACGGCACGACCTGTCGCACGGGCTATGCGCGGTGGTGGACATTGGAGGAGGTTCGCTCGAGGTCGTGCTGAGCATCGACGGGGTGATTGTCCAGAACTCTTCGATGCCGCTGGGCGCGGTCCGGCTCACGGAGGCCTTCGGCAGCGCGGACGTGCTCAACGAGCAGTCTTTCAAGAACCTCACACGCCACATCGACCGCGAACTCTCGGAGAAGGTGCCCACACCCGGCTCCCATGGCGCACCACACATGGTCGTCGGCTGTGGAGGCACATTCACGACAATGCTCACGCTGGGCGCGGCTATGCGCGGCGTGATCATCGAGCGGAACAGCCCGGCGCTACGGACGCTTGGGCCCGTAACTCGTCCCCAACTGCGGGACGTGATCACGCGACTCCGTACGATGTCGCTCGCGGAGCGTCTGCGCGTGCCCGGCCTGCCGGCCGATCGCGCGGACATCATCGTGGCCGGCCTTACGGTGATCGAGAGGCTCATGAAGCACCTGGGGGTCTCGCAGATCCACGCCAACCCCGGGGGCGTCCGCGAAGGCCTGCTGGCCCGGATGATCCGCGAACGAACGGCTGAACTCGATCCACACGCATCCCGTGACGAACGGCTGGTGACGTCCGCCCGCGACTTCGCCGAAGCCTGCCGTTACGAACGTGGACACAGCGAGCAGGTCGCGGCTCTGGCCACACGCCTGTACGACCGCCTGCTCCCGCTGGAAGTTGTGCCGCGCCTCGGCAGCGAACCGCACGAGCGAGCACTGATCGAGTCGGCGGCGGTGCTCCACGACGTGGGCATCAAGGTGGAGTACAAGCGGCACCACAAGCACTCCGCGACGATGGTGCGTCACGCGGACCTCCCCGGATGGGACACGCGGATGCAGGAAGTGCTCGCCCAGTTGTGCCGCTACCACCGCCGCGCGGCCCCATCCGCAAAGCACCGCGCCTTTGAATCGTTGCCCGAACGAGACCGGTCGCTCGTGCTGCGGCTCTGCGCGATTCTCCGCGTCGCGGACGGGCTCGACCGCTCCCACGCCGCTGTCGTGCGCGATGTGTCGGTCCGACGTGACGGCCGACGCCTCGTGATCCACGCGGCCGCCGAATCGGACGGCACTACCGAGGTTCGCGCGGCGATGGGCAAAGCGACCGTGCTGGAAGCGGTGACCGGGCGGAGAGTCGTCATCCGCCAGGCCCCGGGTCCGGCCGTGCCGGCACCCGCAGGCGCGTTGCACGGCGAGATTGTCGTCCGCCCATCGCCCGCCGGGGCCAATGGCTCGGCCGGTCATCATCGCGGCTAGAACCTCCGCGACCGCACTTGACATACCTATTCAATTCGCGAATACTCATGCAATGAACGCTCGCGCCCGCAGGCTGGGCACCATCCGATCGCTGCTCGAAAGCTCGCACCCACGCAGCCAGGAAGAGCTCTGCAGGCTGCTCGCCCGCGAGGGTGTGGACGCCACGCAGGCGACACTCTCCCGCGACCTGCGCGAACTCGGCGTGCTCAAGGGGCCCGACGGGTACATCCTTCCGCCCCAGAACGCCCCCCACCATCACGAGCCGCCCCGCGCCCTCACCCGCTCCCTCAAGGGTGCGATGATCGACGCGCGGAGCGCGGGCAACCTCATCGTGATCCGCACGCAGGCCGGGCACGCTTCGGCGCTCGCGCTGGAGATCGACCGCGCGGGCATCACCGGCGTCATCGGCACCGTCGCCGGTGACGACACCATCTTTGTCGCCACCCCCAACACCCGCGCTGCGACACGCGTCACCCGCACGCTGATGGAGCTGCTGCGTGCCGCCTGAACGAAAGGACCAGCACATGACCCTGCGCATCGCCGTGATCGGCGCAAGCGGCTACAGCGGCGCGGAGCTCGTCTCACTCCTGCTCGCCCACCCGAACGTGACGATCGTCGGCCTCTTCGGCTCGGGCAAGAACGAGAAGGCCGGGGGTGCGCCGCCGTCGTACTCCACAGCTTTCGGCCGCTTCCGCGGCGTGCTCGACATGCCCGTGCAGGCAACGGATGTCGATGCAATCGCCGCGCTGCGACCGGACGCTGTCTTCCTCTGCACGCCGCACGAGGCGAGCCTCGAACTCGCGCCGCAGCTCCGGGCACGGCGGATCACGGTCCTGGACCTCTCCGCGGCCTACCGCCTGCAGGACACCGCCGCGTTCACGAAGTTCTACGCCCTGGAACACAAGGACACGTCCCTGCTCCGGGCGGCGGTCTACGGCCTGCCCGAGCTCTTCCGCAGCGCGATCAAGACGGCGGACCTGATCGCCGTCCCCGGGTGCTACCCCACCAGCGTCATCCTGCCCCTCGCTCCACTCGTGACGGCGGGTGCAGTGAAGCGCGGCACGCGCCCGATCATCGATGCCACCAGCGGCATCAGTGGCGCAGGCCGAAAGGCTGAACAGCGCCTGCTCTTCTGCGAAGTCAGCCAGCAGGCCTACGGCGTCTTCAAGCACCGCCACCAGCCTGAGATCGACGCGTACGCGGGCACCACCACCATCTTCACGCCCCACACCGGCCCGTACGACCGGGGCATCCTGAGCACCATCCACATCGAACTCGCGGACGGCTGGCACGAACCTCGCGTGCGGGAGACGCTCGCCGCGGCGTACGAACGCGAGCCGTTCGTCCGCCTCTGCAACGCAGGTGTGTGGCCCGGCGTCGCGGACGTGCGTGGCTCTAACTTCTGCGACATCGCCCTGGCAGCTGACGACTCCGGGCACCTCATCATCAGCAGCGCCATCGACAACCTCGTGAAGGGCGCAGCGGGCCAAGCGGTGCAGTGCATGAATATCCGCTTCAGCCTGCCGGAAACGACAGCACTGCTGTCCGGAGCCGTGCAATGACCATGCACGACCACACCGTCTTCGCCGGGCGCCCCATCGTCGTGAAAATCGGCGGCGCATCCCTCGAACAACAACGCGACAACCCGGCGCTCTGGCGTGCGCTGGTCGAGAAACACCGCACTCACGCGGGCGGCATTGTGCTGGTGCACGGCGGCGGCAAAATGGTTGATGCGCACCTTGACAAACTGGGCATGAAGACCCAGCGGCGGGAAGGCATCCGCATCACCCCTCCCGACCAGATGGACGCCATCGCCGGCGTGCTCGCCGGCACCGTCAACAAGCACCTGGTGGGTGCGATCAACGCCGCGGTGTCTCCCAGCGGGCCCGCCGTGGGCCTGTGCCTGGGTGACGGTAACGCCCTGCCCACCCACCGCACGACCCGGTTTGCATTCGACCCCGGCTCCGTGGGTGATGTGGAAACGAGCGGTGATTCCCGCCTGCTTCGAGAGCTCCTCCGCCTCAAGTTTCTCCCTGTCGTCGCGTGCATCGGCATCGATGCCCAGGGCTCACTGCTCAACATCAACGGAGACGACGCCGCGGCGGGCGTTGCCCGCGGCCTTCAGGCGGCGGCCCTGGTACTGCTGACGGATGTGGAAGGCGTGCGGGACAGGGACGGCAGCACCATCCCAGAACTCACGCCCTCCCGCATTGAGTCGCTCATCGCCGACGGGACCATCGCGGGCGGCATGATCCCCAAGACGCGGTCCGCGGCGGAAACAGCGCGGGCCACGGGCTCACCGGTGGTCATCCTCTCCGCACAGCCACAGCACTTCGGGGCGTACCTGCGTGGAGAACCCGTCGGTACGAGGATTCTTCCCGCCTAGTACCGGGCACGGCCCCGCGTCCACCACCCCGCACCTGCGTATCTTCACGCCCGACCAGAGACCGCACCTTGACACGCACCCCCATCAACACTCCTGTGATACTTCCCTCGTTTGCAGATGCGCAGCCCCCCGCCCGCACCGCGGCCGACCTGCGCGGGCGCGATCTGCTCACGCTGACACAGCTCACCCCCCACTGTGTGAAGGAGCTGTTCGCCACCGCCGCGGCACTCAAGGCCAACCGCCGACTCCACGCGTCCTCGCTCACCGGTGTCAACGCGATCCTGATCTTTGAGAAAGCGTCCCTCCGCACCCGCATCACGTTTGAAACCGGCGTCGGCATGCTCGGCGGCAAAGCCATCTACATGGACCACAGCGTGCAGCGCCTGGGCGACCGCGAGGCCGTGAAGGACTACGCCAAGAACCTTGAGCGGTGGATGGACTGCATCATCGCGCGAGTCTACAGCCAGCAGATCATTGAGGAACTGGCGTTCCACACGCGCGTGCCGGTCATCAACGCCCTTTCCGACCGCTTCCACCCCTGCCAGGGCCTCGCGGACCTCTTCACCCTGTGGGAACGATCGGGCGGCACCATGCAGCACGAGGGGCAACGCATGCGTGTGGCCTACGTCGGCGACGGAAACAACGTCTGCCACTCGCTCATGCACTGCGCCACCATGCTGGGTGCTGACATGACGGTCATCGCGCCCAAGGGCTACGAGCCCGAGGCTGTCGTCGCGGATCAGTGCCGTGCATTCTGCACCGAAAGCGGCGCAACGCTCACCATCTCCAACAAGCTCTCCAGCATCGAGCGCCACCACGCCGTGTACACCGATGTCTGGGTGAGCATGGGCCAGGCCGACACCGCCGGCAAGCGGCGCAAGGTGTTCAATGCGTTCCAGGTCAACATGGACGTCATGGACACCGCGAGCAAAGGACTGCCCCAGTCGTGGGGCGCGGGCGTGGCGCCCGGCCGAGCACTCTTCATGCACTGCCTCCCCGCGCAGCGCGGCGTGGAGGTCACCGATGAAGTCATAGACGCCCCGTTCAGCGTGGTCTACGACCAAGCGGAGAACCGCCTGCACGCGCAGAACGCACTCATGTACCACATCCTGAAGCCATAATCTCGCACACACGACGGTGCCGCGTCCGGTACGCCGCACACGAGCACCTCTCCTGTCTTCTCCCGTGTCTCTGTGGTGAATCGACTTTCTGGATCCCTCCAATGTCCAAACGCATCGCTCTCGCATACTCCGGCGGCCTCGACACCTCCTGCATCGTCCCCTGGCTCCGGGAGAACATCCCGGGCAGCGAGGTCATCTGCGTCGTCGGCGACGTCGGTCAAGGCGCTGATGAACTCAAGGGCGTCGAGAAGAAGGCCAAGAACAGCGGCGCAAGCGAGTGCCACGTCGTGGACTTGAAGAAGGAGTTTGTCGACGACTTCGTCATGCCCACGATGATCGCCGGCGCGGTCTACGAGCGCCGGTATCTCCTCGGCACCGCCATCGCACGCCCGATCCTGGCCGCGGGGCAGGTGCGCATCGCAAAGAAAACCGGCTGCACCGCCCTCGCACACGGCTGCACAGGCAAGGGCAACGACCAGGTGCGGTTCGAAAGCGCGTACGCCGCGCTCGCCCCGGAGATGGAGATCATCGCGCCCTGGCGCCACCCCGCGTGGAACCTGTCCGGCCGCCTCGCCATGCTCGACTACCTCAAGAAGCGCAGGATCCCCACTACCGCGAGCGCCACCAAGATCTACTCCCGCGACCGCAACCTCTGGCACATCAGCCACGAGGGCGGATCCATCGAGAGCCCGTGGAACGCCCCGCCCCAGGACGCCTACATGCTCAGCGTCTCCCCGGAGAAGGCGCCCGCCAAGCACCAGGACGTCACGCTGACGTTCAAGTCCGGCCGCCCAACCTCCTTGGACGGCACCAGGATGCCGGCGTGGGAG
Source organism: Phycisphaerales bacterium (assembly GCA_036261855.1). GTDB lineage: Bacteria > Planctomycetota > Phycisphaerae > Phycisphaerales > UBA1924 > BJHL01. Next base: position 13,805 of record DATAKA010000095.1, read on the forward strand.
ATCATCGAGAAACTCAACGTCATCGCCGGCAAGCACGGCGTGGGGCGCGTGGACCTCGTCGAAAACCGGCGCGTGGGCATGAAGAGCCGAGGCCTGTACGAAACCCCCGGCGGCACAACGATCGTCGAGGGCCTGAGGGCGCTCGAAGAACTCGTGCTCGACCGCGAAACCCTCCACTACCGCGAGCACCTGGGCCTCACCTTCGCTGAACTCGTGTACGACGGACGTTGGTTCACGCCGCTCCGCGAGGCCCTGTGGACCTGCGCCCAGAAGATCGCCGAGCCCATCTCCGGCCAGGTCGTCGTTCGTCTCTACAAGGGCACCGCCACCGCCGTCCAGCGCAAGAGCCCCAACTCGCTGTACGCAGAAAAGATGGTCTCCTTCGAGGGCGAGGACGTCTACAGCCAGAAAGACGCTGGCGGGTTTATCCGGCTTCTGAGCTTGCCCGAACGCATCCGTGCCCTCAAGCAGCGCGGCCATGCCCGCTGAACATTGCCCATCACCGTTTCACGCCTCACCGTCTCACACTCTCAGGAACTTCAAATGGCACTCTGGGGCGGCAGATTTCAGGGCGGGCCAGACCCGCTCTTCCAGGAGCTCAACGACTCGCTCCCCTTCGACTACCGCCTCGCCCTTGAGGACATCGACGGCAGCGTGGGCTGGGCGAAGGCGATCCACCGCGCAGGCGTGCTCACCACCGACGAGCTGACCAGACTCACCGATGCCCTCGGCACGCTCCGCCGCGAGGTCGAGGCAGACCCCAACGCTCCGCTCTGCACGCCCGATGGCCAACCCACGGGCGACGAAGACATCCATTCCTGGGTCGAGCGCCGCCTCATCGGGCTCGTCGGCACCCTGGGCAAAAAACTCCACACCGGCCGCAGCCGCAACGACCAGGTCGCCACCGACCTCCGCATGTGGACCCGTCGCGCAATCCAAGCACGCCTCGACGAAGTACACGCAGCACGCACAGCGATCATCACCTTTGCGGAAGAACAGCTCAAAGCAGGGGTCGTCATCCCCGGCTACACCCACCTGCAACGCGGCCAACCCATCCTGCTCGCCCACTGGGCCATGGCCTACGACGCCATGCTCTCCCGCGACGCAGCCCGCCTGCGCGACTGCCTCACCCGCGTCAACATCTGCCCCCTCGGCTCCAGCGCCCTCGCTGGCACCGCCTACGCCGTCGACCGCCACCAGCTCGCCAGTGACCTTGGCTTCGATGGCCCCACGACCAACTCCCTCGACGCCGTCGGCGACCGCGACTTCGTCATCGAATCACTCGCCTGTCTCGCCACCCTCGCGGTGCACCTCTCCCGTCTGGGCGAAGACCTCATCCTCTACGGCTCCGGTGAGTTCGGGTTTTTCGAGTACGACGACGCCTTCTCCAGCGGCTCGTCCCTCATGCCGCAGAAGAAGAACCCCGACGCCGCGGAACTCCTCCGCGGCAAGTCCGGCCGCGTCGTCGGCGCACTCGCGTCGATACTCACGACGTTGAAGGGCCTGCCGCTCGCGTACAACAAGGACCTGCAGGAGGACAAGGAGCCGCTCTTCGACGCGATGAAGCACTCAAGCCTCTGCCTCCGCGCCGCCGCCCGCATCTTCGCCGGCATCAGCGTCCGCAAGGACGTCTGCGAGCGCGGCGCTCGGTCAGGGTTCACCAACGCCACCGAACTCGCCGATTACCTCGTCTCCAAGGGCGTGCCCTTCCGCGATGCCCACGAGCAGGTGGGTGCGTTGGTTCGCGTCGCCATCCACGAGAACAAGACGCTCGAAGACCTGCCGATGGACGTTCTCCGCCAGCACGCCCCCGCCTGCGGGCCCGATTGCTACGCCACCCTCACGCCCCACGCCGCGCTCGCGAAGCGAGAGATCCCGGGCGGCACCGGGCCCAACGCCGTCGCCGCAGCCATCGCGGCCGCCCGCAGCGAACTGGACTGTCCGAAAAAGTGACCGGGACTTGGCCCGCAGGGGAATCCCTCACAAGCCCCAATCGGCCGACCTGAAATTCCCCAACTTTGCTGGCATTTCGGCGATTATGGCGCATGATCCTCTGGTACCAAGGCGCGGTTCCACCAGCCACGCTGCGCGCCCTTCTGTCTGGAGAATGACCCGCATGCGATCGTCTCTGCCGATTTCCGCTGCAATCGCCCTCTGCGCGGTGTCCGCTGCACGTGCTGACATCATCTACCTGACACAGGAACGCACGATCGAGGCCGCCACCACCGCCAACGCCGCTCTCCTCACCCAGTCCGCGCCGGACTTCGCCCCGTTTGTCGCCACGCTCACCTCGTCGACGACGTTCCAAACCCCCACCGGCCCCGCCACCAACACCGGCGAGACCACCATCGACTGCCAGCTCGACCCCAACGCCATCCGCGCCAGTGGCTCGCTGACCGGCGCGGGCGGCCTCAACATCAACGGACTGCTGGAAGCAGGCGAAGCCGCCGCGTTCATCCTCGTGACCTTCAACATCACGGAGGCCACACCCTTCAACCTGCTCTGCACCCCCCGCCCAAGCTCAGACCCGCGTGACGAGTTCGAGATTGAGATCACCAACCTCACAACCACGACGAGTATCTTCAGGCTGACTCAGGACGACCCCGCCCAGCCCGTCAATATCAACGGCGTCCTGCAGCCGGGCACGTACAGCCTGCAGTTCCAGGTCGAGATGACCGTCGAAGCGCTCCAGTCCACGCAGGCGTTTGACTTCCAGTTCCTGGTGCCCTCTCCCGCGAGCGCCGCACTGCTCGCCGCCGCGCCGCTCCTGCGCCGTCGGCGTCGCTGACGGAATTCCACGATCAAGTCGCGGCAATCAGGTTCACTTCACACGCAGCCTCGCGGCGTCCTCAATGCGCCCCGCACGCTCGTACACGCCCGCCAGCGCCTCCTTCGCAGCGCGCGTGATGCCCGCCATCTTGGCCTGCTCCACCACCGGCAGCGTCCTCTCGAGGAGCACCGCCGCTTCCGCGTCACGCCCCGCCGCGGCCAGCGTCACACCGATGTTTGCCTCCGTCGCGGCCATCGCGTTGGCCTCGCCAGGCGTGTGCTCCCGCTGCCAGTTCAGCACTTCCTCCAAGAGCGCGACAGACTCGTCAAACTCGTTCAACCGCCGGTGCGCTTCCGCGAGGGATGTCCCGGCCGCAACCCGCCCGGCGTGCAGGTGCCCGAACGCCCCGTTCCACGACTCGTACGCCTCCCGCAACGGCACCGCGCCCTCCGCCGGTCTGCCCGCACGTACGAGCGCCAGGCCAAGATTGCTCTTTGCTCGCACGATCAGCGGATGGTCCGGCCGCAAGAGCTTTTCGCGGATCGCAATCGCCGTCCGGAACTCGCCGATCGCCCCGTCAAAGTCACCCTTCACGAACAGCGCCGACGCGATGTTGTTGTGCGATTCCGCCGCCTGCAGACTGCCCGCGCCGTGCAGCGTTTCGCGCGCTTCCAACGCCTCGCGCTGCACCGCGAGCGACTCGTCACCCCTGCCCAACTGGCGGAGCACCGCGCCCAGGTTGTTGAGCAGGTCGATCTCCCGCATGGTGCGCACGCCCGCCACCCGCGAACGCTCCTCGCCCAGGAGCCCGCGGAAGTCCGCTTCAGCACCCGCGGCATCACCCTCCATGCTCCGCAGCACCGCCAGATCAATCCGCACCGCCGTCACGGCGTCCGATTCCCCAGCAAGTTCCGCTCGGAACACCGCCGCCGCGCCGTCCAACTGTTCCCTGGCCTCCTTCAACATCCCAAGCGACATCGCGCACCGCCCCACCGCCTGCTGAAAGCTTGCACGCGTCATCGGGTCCGCCGGCGGCGACTCCCTCAGCCGCGTCAGCGCACTGTTCATGACCTCCGACAATGGGGCGTTGGGGCCCAGCTTCCCGGTCTCGCCCTGCGAGATCATCGAGACCAGAAAGTCGCGCGTCTCCATGAGGCGCGTGTTTGCCACCGTCAACTCCACCTGCCGCTCGCGGAGTTCCTGCCGCTGCGTATACAGCACCACCGTCGCTCCCGCCAGCAGCAGCACCGCCAGCATGGACAGAGCCGTGCCCGCCGCGTGACGCCGCACGAACTTGGTCACCCGATACCCGAATGTGTCCTTTCGCGCCGTGATCGGCATGCCCGCCAGATACCGCCCGATATCAGAGCTGAACTGCTCCGCGCTGGCGTACCGGCGGGCAGGCTCCTTGCGCAGCGCCGTCATGACGATCGTGTCAACGTCACCCCGCAAGAGGCCCCGCAGCCGCGTGGATGAAACACCCCGCGTGCGCGGCGTATCCGCTCGTGGCGTCCCGACATCCAGCGATGCCTCCGCGGTGCCCGACACCGTGCCCAGCACCCCACCCTTCGTGCCCGTACCCACCCGTGCCACACGCACCGTGACAGCCTGGCTCGGGATCGGCGGCACCTCCACGCACACGATGCGCCGCACCTCGTCGGTCGTCCGCGTCGCAAATCGGTAGGGCCGCAGGCCGGTCAAAAGTTCGTACAGCACCACACCCAGCGAGTACACATCGCTGCCGGTGGTCACCAACTCGCCCCGCACCTGCTCGGGGCTGGCATACTCCGGGGTCAGCCGCCGATCGCTCTCCAGTGTCTGCCCCGCGCCGGGGCCATCGGTCAACAGCTTGGCGATACCGAAGTCCAGGAGCTTGGGCACGCCGTCCTTGGTCACGAGGATGTTCGTGGGCTTGAGGTCGCGGTGGATGATGAGCGCCTGGTGCGCCGCGTGCACCGCGTCGCACACCGTGCGGAACAGCCGCAGCCGTTCCTTCACGCTCAGCCGCTTCGCGTCGCAGTACTCGTCGATCGGCGCGCCGTCCACGTACTCCATCACCAGGTACGGCCGCCCGTCCCGTGTCACGCCAGCGTCGAACAGGCGAGCAACGTTCGGGTGGTCCAGCGCCGCGAGCGTCTGACGCTCCGCCGCAAACCGTCGCAGCACCTCTTCGCTGTCCATCCCGCGCTTCACGACCTTGATCGCCACCTGCTGCGAGAACTGGCCGTCAGACCGCACCGCCAGGTACACGGTCCCCATCCCGCCGCTGGCGATCCGCCGCTCCACGCGGTAACTGCCCAGCGTCTGGCCCAGCATGTCGTCCGTGAAGCCGGCAACCTCCGCGAGCTTCCCGATCTGCCCGCCAAGGGCCGGACGCTCCAGGAACCCGCCCACCTGGTCGCCGGCCCTCAGCAGCGAGTGGACATCCGCCGCGAGCGCGGCATCCGCGCCGCACGCCCGGGCCACCGCGCCTTCCCGCTCGTGCGGCAGCAGCGCCGCGACCTCGAAGTAGATCTTCTCCGCCCGCTTGAGCCGCTCGGCGGCGTTCATCGCAGGCTGCGCACCGCCAGAGTTCTCGGTCACGCGCCACCCCCGGCGGCGATGCTCTCAAGCTCTCGGTGCAGCCACACCCGCGCAAACTGCCAGTCCCGCGCGATCGTGCTGGGTGAAACGCCCAGCGCCGCCGCTGTCTGGTCCACCGTCAGCCCGGCAAAGAACCGGAGCTCCACCACGCGGGCCTTCTGCTCGTCCACTTCGGCCAGCCTGGTCAGCGCAATGTCCATCGCCGCGACATCAACGCCCCCGGTGTCCGGAGCAACGACGGCCTGCTCATCAAGCTGCCCCGGCTTCGCGCCGCCTCCACGCTTGAGCCGATTCCGTTCCCGCGCGTGGTCCGTCAGAATCCGCCTGATCGCCCGGGCCGCCGCGCCGAAGAAGTGCGCCCGATTCTCCCACGTCACCTCCGTCGGCCCCACCAGCCGCAGGTACGCCTCGTGCACCAGCGCGGTGGCCTGCAGCGTCTGCGCCTTGCTCTCACCCTTCAAAAACTTCTGCGCCAACTGCTTGAGCTCGTCGTACACAATCGGGAACAACTCATCCGTCGCCCTGGCATCGCCGGACTGCGCACGGGCCAGCAGCACCGTCACCGCGGCCTGCCCGTCCCTCCCCTGAGATTCCCCATCATGTGGTGTCACGGGTGGTGTCACAATTAGAACCCCGGCGAAAGCGTACCGCACCGAATGAGGTGTCGCTACCGCCTTCCATGCGTTAAAGCGCATGCCAGAGCGTCAGGATTGTCCCGCGGCACCAGCCGCGGCAGTCACTCCAGCCCGCCCCGCGGCAAGCTCCGCCGCGATCACCGCGATTGCCCGCCGCAGCACGGTTATCGACCGCGCATACTCGGCCAGCGAAATCCACTCCTCGGGCGTGTGATCCAGGTGGCTGTCCCCGGGGCCGTACGCCGCGAACTGGCATCCCAGGGGCCCCCACACGGGCCCCACCACGTTCAGGTCTGCCGTGCCAGTCTTAACGCGGAGCGTCGGCGATCCTCCCCCGCCCCGGATCGCGCCCGTCAGACTCCGCACCACCACATTCCCGCGATCGGCCACGTACGCCACCTCCGCGCCCGAGCACGTGAGAACCGCCGAAGCCGGCGCATACCGACGGCAGATCGCCTCCACGTCCTCCGGCAGCACCCCCGGCGGCAGCCGGAAGCCCGCCTGCGCCTCCACCACATCGGTCAACCCATCGCTACGAGTCTGGATGCGCCGCAGCGTTGCCTGTACACGATCGAAGACGCGCTCACCGCCCCGCATCGCCTCCGCCTCGCGACGCACGTTCTCCCACCACGCGCAGCACTCGTCCGCCACGCTCGCCACCGGACGCGCCGTGTGGCCCGACGGCTGCTCAGCGCGATACTCCACCAGCAACCGCCCCTTGTACCCCAGCGTCACACCATCCCAATGACTCGGCTCGCCGATGATGCACGCCGCGGGGCGGTACGTTGCCGCCGCGTGCCGTGCGCCGCGAGATGTTGCGGTCTCCTCCTCCGTCGCACCGATCACGATCACGCGCACGCCCGCGGGCAGATCAAGCCCCGTCGCCGCGCACACAAACGCCGCCAGCGGGCCCTTTGCGTCCACGCTCCCCCGCCCGTGCAGCACATCGCCCTCGCGGCGCACCGGGATGTCTCCCGGCACGGTGTCCATGTGGCCGAGGAGCACAATGTCCGTACACCTGCCGCTCGCGTCCGGCCCGCCCACTTCGCCCACGGCGTTCCCGGCCTCATCGATGCTCACCCGCATGCCGCGCTCACGCATGCGAGCAACTAGGTACTCCGCCGCGGGGCGCTCCGCCCCCGACAGGCTGGGAATCTCCACCAATTCCCGCAACAGGTGTTCGTCAGGTGTTTCGCCCACATACATGCTCATTCAAACACCGTCCCTGCGCCCGCCAACGCTCCCGAAATCGGTCCTGGCACCCGCGCATCCCCGATCACCACGCGCCCGACACCCGCCGCCAGCGCATCGCCCGCGCCCAGCACCTTCTTCTTCATCCGCCCCTGCGCGAAGCCGGCCGCCTGTTCCACCTCGCCCCGCCGCACGTGCGCAATCAGGCTCGATTCATCCGGGAACGACCGCATCAGCCCGCGCACGTTGGACAGCAGGAGCAGGCACTGGGCGCCCAGCGCCGCCGCCGTCGCCGCCGCGGCACGGTCCGCGTCCACGTTGATCGGCACGCCCTGCTCCGTCACCGCCGGCGGCGATATGACCGGTGTGTACCCCGCGTCCAGCAGGGTGCGAAGAAGGTCGGCATTCACCCGCTCCACATTGCCCGAGTAGTCGTCGCGCACGATCACCACCCGCCCGTCCTCCACGCTCCGCACCGCGTCTTTCCGCGTCCCAACCCACAGCAGGCCGTCCATCCCGGAGAGCCCCACCGCCCGCACGCCGCGCGCCACCAAACGTTCCACCAGCGCCTGGTTCATCACGCCGCGGCAGGCCATCTGGAAGATCTCCAGGGTGCGCCGGTCCGTCCGGCGGCTCGTGTGACCCGACGGGCTCGTGATGAACTTCGCCGGATGACCCAACTGCTCCGAGAGCACGTTTGTCTGGTGAGAGCCACCGTGCACGAGCACCACGCGCTCGCCGCGCTGCACCAGGCGCGCCGCATCAGCCGCGACGGCATCCAGGTCCACACCCTCGCTCCCACCGATCTTCACAACGATCATGCCTCGCTCCTGTTGCTCACAGCGGGTGCAGCCCGCCGAACCCAAGCCCCGCCCGTTCCTCGAAGCCGCACATCAGGTTCATGCACTGCACCGCGCTCCCCGCGGCACCCTTCATGAGGTTGTCAATCGCGGAAAGCACCACGACACGCCCCGACTGCTCATCAACCTCAAACCCCACGTCCGCCCAGTTGGTACCCGCCAGAATCTTGGGCTCCGGGTAGCGGTGGATGCCCGTTTTGTCCTTCACCAGACGCACGAAGGGCTCATCGCGGTACGCCTCGCGGTACAGCGCCCACAGGTCCTTCTCGGTCAGCCTTGATGTCGGGAACACGTGCGCCGTGCACAGCACGCCCCGCACCAACTCCACGCTCGTGACCGACATGTGCAGTTCAAAGTCCCCCAGGGCCTGCCGCACCTCCGCCTGATGGCGGTGACCGGCGGGTGCAAAGCTCCGCACGCTGCCGCTGCGCACCGGATGGTGGCTCGTGGCACTCGGTTCCGCGCCAGCTTCGGACGAACCCACCTTGAGGTCCGCGACCACCGAACGGATGAGCCCCTTGCGCGCCAGCGGCAGCAGCGCCAGGTTGACCGCCGTCGCGTTGCACCCCACACCGCTCGCAAGCCGCGCCCCACGCAGCCGAGGTCGCTCCAGTTCCGGAAGGCCGTACACAAACCGGTCCAGCCAGCCCGACGCCGGGTGCTCCTCGCCATACCACGCGCGATATGCCGCCGCGTCCTTCAGGCGGAAGTCCGCCGACAGGTCCACAACGCGGTGGGCCAACCCCGCGTACTTCTCGATCGCGCGGCACGCCTCCCCGTGCGGCAGACACAGAAAGAGCACGTCACACTCCCGGACCTGATCGGGCGACTCAAACTGCATCTTCGTTACACCGCGCAGGTTGGGGTGCGTGCTGTGCACAAACTGCCCAACCAACCGGCGTGAAGTCGCCTGCGCCACTTCCACCCCTGGGTGCCCCAGCAGCAGCCGCAGCAACTCCCCGCCGGTGTAACCCGAACCACCGATGATCGAGACTCTGAGCCGGTCGCTCATGATGCCACCACCTGCGTCGGAATCACCTGCCGCTCGCCATTCGCGACCTCCAACACCCACCGTGCGATCCGCCCCGGGATGTCCACGCCCGTCGGCTCGATGCTATTGCGGAACTCCATCGTGTGGTTCACCTCGTTCACCATCACGCCGTGCACCGGGTGCTCCAGCAGGTCGATGGCGAGCACACCGCCCCCCACAGCCCGTGATGCCCGGCGCGCGATCTCCGCGACCTCGCCCGACACATTAAACCGCTCGGCCAACGCCCCCCGCGCGGTGTTCGTCACCCAGTGGGCGCTCCGCCGCGCGATGCCGCAGATGGCCTCGTCTCCCACCATGAACACGCGCAGGTCGCGCCCGGGCTTGTCGACGTACTCCTGCACGTAGTACACGCTGTGGTGCGGCCCGCCCAACGTCGCCTTGTGCTCGATGATCGCCTCCGCCGCGTCGCGGTCGTTCACCCGCGTCAGCATCCGCCCCCAGGAACCGACGACCGGCTTCATCACCGCCGGGTATCCGTTCTCCTCGACCGCCCGCAGCGCCGCCGCGTCTTCCACCGCGATCCGCGTCCGCGGCGTGGGCACCCCGTCCCGCACGAGCGCCACGCTGGTCGCGAGCTTGTCGCCGCACGTCTCGATGACGCGCGAGGGGTTTACCACCGGCACCCCCCACCCCTCCAGCACGCGCACCACGGCCAGCGCGCCTGTCTGGCTCAGGCACCTGTCCAGCACGGCGTCGTAGTCCGCCCAGCGGCCCGGCTCGTGCAGGTCAAAGACACACTCCCGGACATCGATCAGGTCGGGCTCGACGCCCATGGCCTGGAACGACTCGCAGAGCAGGCGTTCCTCCACCCGCACGCGCGAGTGCAGCATCGCAATCTTCATGGCAGTTCCCTTTCGTGGATCGGTGTCGATTGGCTTACTCGCCCCAGTCTTCTTCCACCTGCGGGGCCAGCGCCACGGTCACGGGGCTCGTGTTCGTCACCTCAAGTTCCACGCCGCAGTCACCGCAGCGGACCACCTCGCCGCTCATCGGGGGCCTCGTAAACGCCACCGCAGCCGCACACTCGGGGCAGTCGCACGAAGCCGTCACAAGGGTCGTTTCCGTCGCCATCGGGGTCTCCTTTCAGGGTCCAAGAACTCGCACAGTCCAAAAGCACAACGGGCCCGCCGGATGCCGGCGAGCCCGATCAGCAGAACAGGGCACCACGCCCTGGTCGGATCAGCATCGCCAGGCCGGGGGGCCTTTCACTTTACCTTTGAGGGAAGCAGCAACCACGCCCGGGGCGGGCGTCGCGGGAGCGAACTTGGAAGCGGTGTGCTGCATGTCTTTCGAAAGCGGGCGAAGGGACTTGAACCCTCGACTTCTACCTTGGCAAGGTAGCGCTCTACCACTGAGCTACGCCCGCGTCACCGGACCTGTTCGGACGAAGTGTATCGTCCAAGCAGGTCTATGAGGGGAGGAAAGTTAGACCACTCCCCCTCAAACGTCAACTGCCCCCCCGAACGGCCGCGGCCGTCTGGGTACCCCCCCGGGCCGCTTCTATGGCCTCCACCACCTGAGTGCCCGTGTACGCATTGGCGAGCCAAGGGTCCGCACCCGGACCGAACACGGCCAAAAGCGGGATTCCCTTTCGGTTCAATGACTTCTGGAGGGCCTCACCCTCGGGATTCGAGGCCGTGTAGTCGACCACCATCAGGACCACGTCATCCGCACCGAGCGCTGGTTTCGCCGGCTCTTTGGAAAGGACCCGCGACTTGAGCGCCTTGCAATTGATGCACCATTCGGCGGTGAAGTCGACGACGACGACTTTGCCGCTGGTGCGCGCCTTCTCGAACGCGGCGGAGCTGTATGCAACCCATCGCGATGACTTGGCGTTCTGCGTCAGATCGTTCACAAACCACACGCCACCTAGTCCCAGGAACAACGCGATCAACATAAACACCGCGCGACGCGTCGAGCTCTTCGTTATCGCGAAGGTTCTCCACACAAGCCACACGGCCGCAATGACGCCGCAGATGGCCGCTGCCCACCAGTGGAGCAGCCGACCCATGTACGGCTTGTCCGCCACGAGGCCCACAAGCCCCGACCCCACAAAGTACAACCCCGCCGCCAGCATCAGCAAGCCCATCACCTGCTTCACCAGTTCACTCGCAGGGCCCGTCCTCGGGATCTTCTCGATCCACCCCGGCTTTACCGCCAGGATCAGGTACGGCAACGCCATCCCCACGCCGATGCCCGCGAACACGATGAGCGTGACGAGCTTCGGCAGCGTCGCCGCGGCGGCCAGCAGCGCACCTGCTACAAAGCCGAAGCACGGCAGGCCCAGCACCGCCGTCATGACCCCGAACAGGAAACTCCCGTGCGCCGTGTCCGCCTTGGGGTTCAGCATGTAGACCGACTGCGGGAGGTTCAGGCTGAACAACCCCATCAGGCCCACCGACAGAATCGCGATGATCGCCCCCAGCCCGAACGTGACCCACCACACACCGAAAATACGGGAAGGATCACCCACGGAACTCCACACGATGACCGGGATGCCGATGCCCACCCAGAACGCCACCACACCCGCGGCCATCCACCCGCCTAAGTAGAGCGCCCGGCCCTTGGTCCCGGCGTGCTGCGACAGC
>DATAKA010000101.1:0-13504 GCA_036261855.1 Phycisphaerales bacterium
GCGGGCTCCGCCCTTCTCTTCTCACTCCTCACTCCTCACTCCTCACTCCTCACTCCTCACTCCTCACTCTTCACTGCTCACTGCTCACCTCTCCGCCCGCTATCACCGCGTTTGTGCGCGCGCCGTGGCTCCAAAACGGGAATCGCACGATTTTCTTCCAACTTTTTCTTTCACTCCCCTCGCCTCCTTCCTAAGCCTCTGCTGTTCGTGCCTTTATGCCCCGCTTTGCTCTTCGTGGTCTCCGTGCCTCCGTGGTGCAATGCCTCGATTTTTTCGCACGAATCGGGTCGCGGGGGGATTGGGTAGAGGGGCACGTTTTCCCCTCGTCTCACAGGGGACCCGCCATGTCCGCAGACTTCACCGACAAAGAACTCGAACTCATCAACGACTGGCTCGACGGCACCAACCACATGGCCGACCTCTGCCGCATGCACGCCATGACATCCGCCAAGCTCTCCGCCTTCATGGCCGAGGACCGCGTCATCACCTTCATCTCGCGCATCACATCACTCTTGGAACTCCGCGCCCGCCACATGCTCGCCGACGCCAAGGTCCAGTCCATCGCCCGCCTGCGCCACATCCTCGAAACGGCCAACAACCCCGAAACCGCCCGCCGCGCCGCAACAACGCTCCTCGAGTACCGCGTCCCCTCCCCTCCCCCCCGGGGGGAGGGCCAGGGAGGGGTTGGCAGTCCACCAAAGTCTTCCCCTTCTCAACCCACTCCCACCGCGCCCCACGCACCTCAGAGCCGCGGGCTTCAGCCCGCGCACGACCAACCCCAAACGCCCACTTGCGCGGAAACCGCAACGCCCCCCACACCCGCTTCCTTTCTTCCTCCGCGTCCCTCCGCTCCTCCTCCGCCCCCTCCGCAATCCGCCTTCCTCCCCGGCGCTCGATACTCGCCAACTCACCCTCAGCCCCCACCAGCACCGCTCGCCCCCAGATCGCGCAGGAACTCCTCCGCCTCCTTCTTGGAGTCCCGGTACCGCGCCGCCTTCTTCAGAAACTTCGCCGCGTTCGCATCATCCCCGAGAATCCCGTACGCCATGCCCAGGTGCAGGTACGGCCGCCCCACCATCGCCGGCCCGCCGATCTCCTCCATCGCCGCCACCGACGCCTGGAAGTGTGCCAGCCCCTGCGCGGGGTCGTTGAGCTGAGATTCGTTCATGAACATGAGCCCAAGCAGCAACTCCGACTTCGGCCGCACGCGCGGGTCCTTGCCGGCCTCGACCAGCGCCGCGCGCGCCCCCGCCCAGTCCTGACGCTCCCGCGCGATCATCGCCAGCCCCATCCACGCATCGCCGTACGTCGGATCGATCGCGACACCCTTGCGGAACTCCGCCTCCGCCGCCTCCACTTCACGGTCGTTCCACAGGTGGTTCGCGTGGAACGTCCGCAGCATCACGCCGTCGTGGCCGTTCGCCAGCGCATCCTCCCACAGGTACCGGGTGTTGTGCCACAGCATGCTCTGCCGCCACGTCATCGTGAACCACAGCGCCGACACCCCGATCAACCCCGCCCCCGCCAGCACCGCCCCGTGCCCGCGCACCGCGCCCCGCGAAAGCCCCCGCGAAAAGACCACGCCGCACGCGATGAACACCGGGATCAGCGACAGGTACGCGTACCGCTCCGCCACAAGCTGGATGCCGCTCTGGAACAACCCCAGCACCGGCGCCACCAGCACGACGTACGCCGCCACCGCCACCGCCAGCCCCGGCCGCTTCCGTGCCAGAAAGACCACCGCCGCCGCGCAGAGCACGACCACCACCATCGGCGCCAGCCACCGCGCCTCACTCAGACTCGCCGAGGGCGGCAGCTCGTACAGCGCCGACAGGCGCGTCGGCCACACCGACTTCCACAGGTAAAACGCCACCCCGTAGAAAGCCTGCGCAATGCGAGACTCCACCCCCCACCGCTCCAGCGAATGCACGATGAACGGCGTATCCGCCTGCGCCCGCGCTGCAATCACCGCGAACACCACGCCCAGCACCACCATCGGCAGTTTCTCGGCCAGCACCCACGCGGCGCTCTTCGTGAACCATTGCCACGGCCACAGAGGCAGCCGCCGCAGCGGGTATACGTCCAGCAGCGTCGCAAGAACAAAAAACGACATGCCCCACGCCTTGGACAAGAGCGACAGCAGCAGCGCCGCCACCGTGAGCAGGTACAGCCGCGCGTGCTTCCGCACGGGGTCCGCCCCCCACCGCAGGTACCACAGCGTGCCCAGCAGCAGGAAGAACGCGCTCAGCACATCACGCCGTTCCGTCACCCACGCCACGCTCTCCACCCGCAGCGGGTTGACGCCCCACAATACTGCGCACGCCGCCGACGCCAGGTGCATCGCGCCCGTCGCATCCGGCAAGAGCCGCACCGCCTCCCGCGCTGCCGACCGCATGACCCGCAGCGCCACCGCGTACACCAGCAGCGTGTTCAGCACGTGCAGCATGATGTTGGTCACGTGGTACCCGCGGCTGGCAACGTCCCGCTCCGTGCAAACGTCCGCAAGGGCGGGCGGCACGACCCCGAAGAGCTGCTCCTCCATCGCGTACGAGAGGTACGTGAGCGGCTGGTAATGACCATGGACAAACGACGTGAAGATCCACTCCAGCCATCCCGGGTTCGAGGCCCGCCAGCCGTTGTTCTCGATCAGGAAGATCGGGTCGTCGAACAGGCACAGCCCAGCGCTGGACGCGGGCCAGAACGCCGCGGCCGTAATGACGGCGATCACGAACGCGGCGAGCACGGGCACGCGCCGCGGCACGTCGCTGGTCAGCCACTTGGGTGTGTCGTGCGCCTGCGGCATCGGGCCGCATGGTACGAGTCAGACCTTGGTCGTGCGGTGGAAGATGACGCGGGCACGCTCGACCGTCACGAGGCCCTCGCGGACCATCCTGTCCAGGATCGGCAGGAACTTCGCGACCTTCTCCTCGCGGTCCACGATCTCAACGACGACCGGCATGTCCTCCGGCATGCCTGGTCGCGCGGGCACGTGGATCAGCGAGTTGGCGCCAAAGCCCATCATGCCGCGGAGGACGGTGGCGCCCGCCAGCCCCTCGGCGCGCGCCTTGTGCACGATCGCGACGTACAACGGCTTGCCGTCGTACTGGTCGGTCTCGTCAACGAAAATGCGGATCAGTTGCCCCTCGCCCTCGATCTTCATGGCGGCCTCCCGTGGCATGGGCGTGTGTGGCCGGGCGTCCGGCTCCCTGCATTGGTGTACGCACATCATCGCGCGCTGTGCCACACTGTGCAAGCGGAGAACCGCCGATTGCCGCCACCTCAACAGGTCATTTGACCGCACACACCCGGTGCCACTCGGACCGGATGAGGTCTTCGAGGCGGCGGGTATGGGCCGCGGCGTCGCACAGAGGGCTGGCGAGCATGCGATCGCGCAGCGTAGTGCGGAGGGCTTCGCGGCGTGGTGCGTCGTGGGCCAGCGCGGCGGCCGTCTCGACGAAGGCGTCGTCCGACTCGCAGGCGAGGTCCGGGAGCCCGACGTTGGTGAGCAGCGAGAGGCCGACACGTGCGGCGTGGGTGGCGCCCACGCGCGAGACCACCGGCACGCCCACGAACAGGGCCTCGCAGGTGGTGGTCGTGCCGTGGTACGGGAAGGTGTCGAGCGCGACATCCACGCGCGCGTACGCGCCGAGGTGGCCGGACTTTTCCTTGATGAACGCGACGAGATCGCAGCGGTCCAGCGGGAGGCCGGCGTCCTTGATGCGGCGCTCAAGAACAGCCCGTGCATCAGGGTCCATCACCATGCGGTTCTTGATGAGCAGGCGCGAGCCGGGCACGCGCTCCAGGACCCGCGCCCACAGGCGCAGAGTGCGCATCGTGTGCTTCTGCATCGAGTTGAACGACCCAAAGACCACGGGGCCACCCGCGGGGCGTGGCTCCACCGGCGGCGCATCGGGCCTGGGGGTGTAGCACAGGAAGCACGGGTCAATGCGCACGAGCCGCTCGGTGGCGAACGCCTCGGCGCCGGCCGGGTCGGTGAGCGCATCCACCACGCGCACGTCCATGGTCGAGAGGCCCGTCGTCGCAGGGAAGCCGATCATGGTCATCTGCACCGGGGCGGCACGCATCGCAGTGACCTCGAGAGACTGCCCGGGCAGCATGCCCGCGAGGTCGATGAGGACGTCCACCTTCTCCTGCCGGATGAGTGTGTGGGCCTGCTCCACGGCGTTGATGGTGTCGATGTGGTGGTAGGCATTGACCTGGGACTGGATCCACTTGGTGGTTTCGTCGCCGACGCGGACCGTCATGTAGCACGTCACGGTGCTGCGCGCGCGGTCGCGGCGCGTAAGGAACGCGGCGAGGAACCGGACGACAGCGTGGTCGTAGAAGTCGCCGGAGATGAGGCCGATGTGCAGCGGGCGTTCCGGGTCCGGGTCGCGAGGCGGCATGGACGCGTGCGGGCGGAGCTTCTGGATCGCCTGGCCGCATGCGCGGTGCGCGGCGAAGACCTCGGCGGGGTTCTCGCACGCGTAGTTGGTCACGGCGGCCATGAGGGCGTGCAGGCCGATGGGTGGGTCGGCGAACGTGGCGAGGGCTTCTCTCGCCGCGACCAGGGCACCCTCCGGGTCACCCATGCTCAGCGCCACCGTGCCCTTGCCGCAGAGGAGGTTGATATCGGTGGGGTAGCGTTCGAGCGCGGCGTTGTTGATGGCGAGGGCTGCGAGGAAGCGGGTCTTGTCCAGCGCTTTGCTGCACATCCACCGGTAGAAGCCGTCGGTGAGCTGGGCGCCGGCCGGGGAATGGATGATCTCTCGCGTCGCGCGGCCGGCGTCGTCGGCGGTGCCGTACTGCCAGGCGATGTCGAGGTATTCCTGGGCAGCGTCGATGAACTTATTGGCCTTGGCGAAGGCGTTGCGCGCGAGGTAGACGGCCTGCATCGCGTCGCCGGCTTCGGCGCGGACATGGGCCATGGCGAGCATGAGGGGCGGCTCGTCGGCCCAGTGCGGGGTGTGCAGGATGACCGCCTCGGCTTCCTTGAAGCGTTTCTGCTCGATCAGTTCGAGAGCGTGTCGGGCGGCGGTGCGGGCGGGCACGGTTCCTCCGGCGGTTTACCACACGGCGTGGCGGGTGAGGCACGCGGCGATCTGCGGCGCGGTCTCTTTGGTATGGTCGATGAGTTCGGCACGCCAGCCGCGTTCCTGGGCGGCGCGGATGTTCTCGGGCAGGTCGTCAAAGAAGAGGATCTCTCCGGCGAGGAAGCCGGTGGCATCCTCGAATGCGCGGTAGATCGCTTCATCGGGCTTGGCGTGCCGCAGCAGGTGGCTGGCGTGCTTGTGGCGCAGCAGCGAAATCGTCGGGAAGTCACGGGATGCCTCGCCGCGGGGGAGCATGCGTTCCCAGTGCGAGTGGCAGGTATTGGAAAGGAGCGCGGTCTCGATGGACGAGAGCTGGTTGAGGCGGCGGATGAGGTCGCCGACGCCGGTGTACTCGGTGGTGATCCAGTGGTGGTGCAGGTCGCGCACCTCACGCTCGGTGTACAGCCCCGCGCACGCGGCGGTGAGGGAGGCGAAGAAGTCGTCGCACGAGATCGCGCCGACGGTGTACTTGGCGTGAAGGGCGCGGCGGGCGGCGACGCGTTCGGGCGCGGAGTGACCTTCGCGCAGCGGGAGGCCGAGGGCGTTGCACGCCTCCTCCCACGAGCGGTGGTGCTTCACGATGACGCCGCCAGCGTCAAAGCAGATGCATCGGATGGGGTCCTGGGATGCCACGAGACGCACACTTTACCACGAAGGCACGGAGAACACAATGAAGAAAAAGAGACGATAATCAGGGGCGATCTTCCCCATTCTTGCCCTTGTTTGTGTCCTTACGGCTCACTCCTCGTCGCCGAGGCCTTCCTGTGGCTTCATGACCTCGCGGAGTGCGACGGTGGCGAACGAGCCGCGGGGGAGCTCGAAGGCACAGCGGATGTAGGGGCCGTGCTCGTCGACGCCGCCTTCGACTTCCGGGGCGATCAAGGGCACGCGGAGGGGGCGGCGTTTGCCCTCGAGGTCGTAGCGCGACTTCTGCTTGAAGGTGTCCAGGTCCGCGGGCGTGACGCCGAAGCGTTCGAGCGCGGCGACTTCGCGGGCGTCGGTATCGCCCGTGGCGCGCATCATGCCGGCGGCCCACATGGGGCCGGAGGGGCTGATCTCGAAGGCGTTGAGGCGCTGCGCGAGGGCGAGGTCGGCGGCGGTCGCGGCGTCGATGGCGAAGCAGGCGAGGTTGGCGTGCTTGATGGCGATGTCGCCCTCGTGGAGCGCGCCCAAAGTGCCGACGGCGAGGCGTTCGTCGAGCAGCGCGTTGAAGGCGGCGCTCTGGAAGGCGGAGAGGTAGAAGCGGAGCGTGGTTTCGTCGAGGGAGAGGAATGCGCCCTTGGCGTCGCGGCCGCGGTCGAGCTGGTTCAGGACGCGCGTCTCGATGTGGGCCTGCATGGGGTAGGCGTGGATGGCCTCGCGGTACTTTTTCTGAAGGAAGAGTTCGCGGGCATCCTTGTTGAAGTCGGGGCGGAAAGCGCTGGGGGCGAGGAGTTCGTGGACGGCGGCGTCAAAGTCGCCGAGGACGAAGGCGCGGCCGATGAGGTGGTTGTTGGCGAGCATGCCGAAGCGCTGCTCGCCAAAGCGGTTGGGGACGCCGGTGGTCTGGAGGCGCTGCAGGACGCGGTGGGCATCGCGCACGCGGGTTGCTTCGACACTCCGGATGCGGATCGAGAAGCGGTTGCCCGCGAGGTGGCCGGGGCGGAGCTTGTTGTTGTGCTGGTCGGCCCACAGGACCTGCACCTGCTCGTGCTGGAGCATGGGGAAGTCGGTGTGCTTGCGGCCGGGCGTGTGGACGGAAACGACCTGGCGCGTGATGGCGTGCTTGTCCTTCAGGCCGGCGAAGCCGACAGCGCCGGGCTTGACGCCGAAGTGCTTCGCGACGATGCGGACCATGTCGAGCGTGGACATGCCGCGTTTCTGGACGAGGAGGTAGACGTGCTCGCCCTCGCCGGAGGGCTGGTACTGGGGCTGCTCATCGACAAGGAAGTCCTCGGGGCGCTGCTTGATGACGCCGCCGACGCCGGGGATGTCGGCGGTGAGAAAGGTCTGGGGTGCGACGTGGTGGGAGCGGTCGAGCATGGAGTGGGAGAGGACGTGGGTGCCCGTGTTACAAAGCAGCGGAGGCTACGCCTTCTTGACGAACTCGGACTTGAGCGACATGGGGCCGATGCCTTCGATTCGGCAGTCGATGTTGTGGTCACCGTCCACGAGGCGGATGTTCTTGACCTTGGTGCCGCCCTTGACGACGAGGGACGAGCCCTTGACCTTGAGGTCCTTGATCACGAAGACGGAGTCACCGGTCTGGAGCGGGTTGCCGTTGGCGTCGCGGACGGTGGTGTCGGCCTCGGTTTCGGTCGTGTCCGCTTGCTGCGCGGCGGTGGTCCATTCGTGGGCGCAGGAGGGGCAGACGAGCATCGCGCCGTCCTGGTAGGTGAAGTCGGCGTCGCAGTTGGGGCACTTGGGAAGGTCGCTCATGGGGGGTCCGGGGTGGGGAGGGGGATAAAGAGGATGATTCTATGTTGTTTAGGAAGTTCATGAAGAGAATGAGCACGACGACCCCTTCGGGGTCGGTTGGCTTGTGCACGCTTTCCGGTGGTGTCGCAGCGGAGCCCGCTCCACCACCGGCTATGAACGGCCACGCCTTCGGCGTGAAGGCACAGGGGCGTGATCGCCTCCCTCGGCGCACTCCCTGCACGCGATTGAGCGAGCGTTTAACTGTCTTTGCGGGCGACGACCTGAATGACGGAGGCTTCGCCGCCGTGGAAGATGCCTTCGATGACGGGGCGGATGAGAGCGCCCTGGTATTCGATGGTCAGGGCGCTGAGTTCGTGAACGATCGTGGTCAGCGGGGCGAGGAGGGCGGGGTCTTTGGGGCCGCCGGTGGTGCGGGTGATCTGGTCGGGGGCGTAGGCCTCCATGATGTAGAGGCCGCCGGGCTTCAGCCAATCTGCGACGCGGGCGTGCACGCGGGCGCGGATGGGCGTGGGCAGGTGGACGAAGATGCTGGAGATGATGTCGAAGGAAGCCGCGGGGGCGTCAAAGACTGCGAGGTCCGCGGCCTGGGTGCGGAGCGTGAGGCCGCGTTCCTTGGCGAGGCGCTGGGCCTTGCTCATACCGACTTCGCTCTGGTCCACGGCGAGCGTGTCGAGGCCGCGCGAGGCGAGGAAGAGTGCGTTGCGGCCTTCGCCTGCGCCGAGGTCGAGGGCCGTGCCCGATGTTGGGAAGCGGGCGGCCATGGAGGCGAGGAAGTCGTTGGGTGCTTCGCCGTAGACGAGGGCGTCGGCGGCGTAGCGCTGGTTCCAGAAGTCGGAGGACATGGGGGAGGGTATGGAAACTGGTTCTTGGACTGGGCTAGCGCCCTGCGAGCCGTTTGTCGCATTGGGTTGGATGCCGGTGCGTCGCGGCTGGATGCTGCGCGCTGGGCGGTCGTGAGTTTTTTGGGAGGCCATCGTGCATCCGCGATCCATGGTTGCTCTGGGTGTTGGTGGCTTGGCCGCGGTGTGCGCGGTGGTGCTTGGCGCGTGGAGGCAGGTGGGCGTCAAGTCGTACGGGCATCCGGCGGGGCGGGTGGTGCGGGCGGGGCAGCACCTGTGCGTGCTGATGGAGACGCGTGATCCATACATGCCGTCGCTCAAGGGGCGGTCTGAGAGCGACATGCGGTATTCGTACGCGATGTGGGTGATTGGCGAGGCGGGTGATGCGGTGCGCACCATTGGGCTGGACCGGGGTGTGCGGTCTTCGGGGCGGACGCACAACATCGGGGCGCAGTGGTTTGAGAACGGGGTGCTGTGGTACACGATCGGGGACCTCAAAGGCATCGAGGTCGCGACCGGGAAGGCGAGCACAGCGCAGCCGCCGGCGGCTCTGGTGAATGCGCCGATCTCGCAACTGATGGGCGCGGGCGGGAACCCGCTGGAGGAGTTGCGGGCGCAGAGCGTGACGCTCGCGACGGGGGAGCGGCTGGTGCTGGCGAACGGCGACGAGGTGTCGAAGGACATGAAGCCGGGCACGCGGTTGTACGACAACCCGACGGCGACGGGTACCTACAAGCCACGGACGCTGCATGTGGTGACAGCGCAGCCGGGGCCGATCGCGCGCATCGCGGAGGTGAAGGCCCTTGGAGATCGCACTTTCCGCAACGGGGCGTTCCTGCGGGATGCCAAGGGTGGGAACGCGGTGCGGTTTGCGAACCCGGAGGGGTTCCTGGTGGTGCACGATGGCGGCGACCCGGTGCACCCTTCGGTGTGTGTCTCGCGTCTCAACGCGGACGGCACGGTCGCTTGGACGGCGGACACGACCATCGGGCGGCTGACGCAGGTGCTGCCGCACGAGGGGCTGCCCGCGTTTGTCGGTGAGTTGCCGCAGCAGTTGACGGAGCCGCTGCTGGCGGTGGTTTCACTGAAGGACGGGTCGGTGAAGACGACTTCGCTGAAAGGGCCGCTGAACTGATTCATGTGGCCGGGACGCGGCCGGAATGACACGAGTGTGGGGACATCACCATGACGTGGATGGGGCTTGTATCTTCGATCGTGACGGCGGCGTTCCCGGAACGGCGGGGGCAGCGCGTGGGCACGCCTGCCTCCATTGAGCCGCCACCGGGGCTGGAGGGTGCGCGCGTGACGTTTGTGAACGAGGGGCGCAGCGGGCGCGTGGTCTTCACGCAGGGGCTCAAGACGTTCGACATGTACTTTGAATTTGGCGGCGGGAATGTGGTAGCGGTGATCGATGTGCCATCGGCGGCGGAGTGGGGCGCGAAGACGGGGATTCCGGTCGCGATGCGCGGGGCGATTCTGGAGTTTGTTGGGAGGAGCGTGGTGAGGGATCAGACGGGCGGGGGGAGGGGAAGTTTTCAGGTTGGGGAGACGTGTATCAGGGTGGATGGGTGAGGTCGATGTGGTTGCGGCTTGGCTCGAAAGTTCAGGAGCCACCGGACGGCGAGTATGACAAGGGCCGTGACGCAGAATGTGATGATGGTCCAGCGGATGGTGGCCGCGGCGGGGAGGGAGAGGCCCAGGCCGGTGAAAAGGAGGACGTAGCCGGCGATGCAGGCGGGGCACTTGGGGATGAGGGCGAGGGTGGTGAGGGGAATCGCCCACTGGACGGCCGCGGCGAGACGGCGTGTGGGCTTGACGTAGGAGTTGGATTGGGCGTGCGCGCGGGGTGGCTGTGCGCTGGGCACGGGGGTGCAGCAGTGCATGGGTGGGGTCCTGGGTTGTGCGGGGAGTTCAGGCCGGGAGCGGCGATGTGATGCCGGGCTTTTCCATCCACGGGACGACGAAGGTGGTGTCGTTGTAGCGGTCGCGGTGGCGGAGCCAGGCCATGCCGTGGCCCTTGGCTTCGTCGCGGCCCTTGGGGGTGATGTCGATGAAGCGGTAGGCGGTGAGGAAGTCCTCGAGGCCGCGGGCGAAGGTGGAGTAGGTGTGGTAGATGTCGCCGGTCGCGTCCTTCACGAAGACGGAGAGGCCGGGGAGTTCGCGGATGGGGTACATCGCCTTGACGTAGTTGTACTCGGCGGCGCCGGAGGTGAGTTCCTGGTCGGTGAAGGAGACACCGAAGTCCTTGCCGAAGTCGGTGTGCGCGGCGGAGACCCAAGGGAAGGTCCAGCCCATGCGCTGACGGAAGGCCTCGAGCTTTTCGGTGGGCGCCTTGGAGATGGTGACGAAGGAGATGTCTCGGTGGGCGAGGTGGACGACGAGGTTGTTGTAGTGGTCGGCGATGAACGAGCAGGACATGCAGCCCTGGGACCACGTGGGATCAAACATGAAGTGGTAGACGATGAGCTGGCCGCGGGGGCCGAAGAGGTCGGCGAGGGACTTCTTGCCGGTGGGAGAATCAAACGTGTAGGACTTGCCAACCTTGACCCAGGGGAGGTCGCGGACTTTGGCGGCGAGGGCGTCGCGCTGGCGGGTGAACTCTTTTTCTTCGGCGAGGAGGGCGGTGCGCTCCTTGAGCCACTGTTCGCGGGTGACTGTGCGGTGTGGGGGCGCAATCTTGGGGGTGGACGTGGCGGTCATCGTGTGATTCCTTGGATGGTGGCTGGGGTTCCCGAGCGGGCGTGGTGGATGGGGCGGTTTTTGGGGTGTCGCTCAGCGGCGGGCTTCGGCGGCTTTGCGTTCGGCGACGTGCTTGATGCGGTTGATGCCGTGCTGCCAGCCGTCGGGCATGCCGGCCTTGAGGGAGTCGAAGGTCTCTGCGGGGAAGGCGCCCATGGCGCGGTGGATGAGGGTGAGGCGCGTGCCGGCGCCCTCGGCCTTCAGGCGGTACTGCACGTGGTTGATGGCCGGGAAGGACATGGGCATGGGGCCGGTGAGCTCCAGGAGCGTGGGCGCCTTGATGACCTGGACGTGGCCCCAGAGGTGGCCGTACTTGTGGCCGCCGGTTTCGCCAAGATCGCGGAACCAGCGGCCGCCGACCCAGGGTTCGATTTTCATGGGGAAGGGCGTGCCGTCGGGCATCACGCTGCCGGGGCCGAGTTCTTCCAGGAGCGCGGCGAAGGCGATCTCGGGGCTGGCGGCGATGAGGACTTCCTTGCGGATGTCGAGTGTCTGGATGGTGTCGATTTCGGTGCTTGATGCGGGGGTGGGCATGGCTCTTCCTTTCTTCGGGACGTGGGTGGCTTGAGGGACATGGGGTTACTGCTTTGGCGGCTTTGCCTGAGCATGATTCCGCTGTGATTCTCGCTCCAGTTGCTCGGCGCGTTCCTTGATGCGTTGGAGCTTGTGCTCCCAGAACCGCTCGTAGGACTTGACCCAGTCGTACACGGGGCGGAGCTCCTTTCCGTTGATGCTGTACAGGCGGCGGCGGCCATCGCGGGTCACGCGGACGAGGCCGACCTGGCGGAGGACGCCCAGGTGCTTGGAGACCTGGGGCTGAGGCCAGCCGAGCTGTTCGACGAGCCATGTGACATCGTGCTCGGTGTTGCTCTCGGCAAGGGTGCTGAGGATCTCGCGTCGGCGTGGCTCGGCGATGGCGGAGAAGGCGTCGGTGGTGGTGGCGGAGCGGGGCATGGGGGAATATATGCCTATACGGGAATATGTCAAGCGGGGTTGCAGGCTGCGGGAAAAAGGCAGATCGCGGAGGGGCGGAGGGGGAGCGGAGGGACGCGGAGAGGCAACGGACCGAGTTAGAGGACATCAAGGAGGCTGGGCTGATCCGTGCGGGGTCGGTCACGCGTTAGGGACGCTTGGGTTCGGAAGCCGGGCGAAGGTCAACGGCGACTTCCTGTTCGGCCGCGTCGTTCGTTCCATGCTTAGTCGAAGGTCGTAGCTGTTCCGTCGTCGAAGGATGTGATCGTCATTCCGCCGAACACGAGCGTGCGCTGCCACAAGAGTGGGCCAGTCACGCCTGTCGCGCGGATGCTCTCGAAGTATGCCTGAGCGCGGCAATCGTCCAGCCAGACAAGGAATGCGGTAGTGTCTCAGTCTGAATAGTGGCCCCGTTTGCAGGCTGCGGCGCGGGTGGTATCCTTTGCAATGCCCAAGCGGTCAAGCAAGCGCGAGGATGCCAACCAATCCGCCTTCCGTACGCTCATGGAGGCGACGGGCGAGAAGCCCAAGACGCCAGCCAAGCCGGAGCCCGCTAAGCCTGACCCGACGAAGAACCCGGCTGCGGTGGCGTTGGGGAGACTTGGTGGCTTGAAGGGGGGGAAGGCGAGGGCGGCGAGCATGAGCGAAGAGCAGCGGTCGAATATTGCGAAGCAGGCGGCTAAGGCGCGCTGGAAGCAGCGCCAAGGTTGACCTTTTTCGCGTCATCGGGCGGAGGTGGGAATCCAGCCATCTTGGCGGCTTGTGGAACTTGCAGTAGTGGCATGATGGTGCCCATTAGATTCATTTGGGCCATCGACCCAAGCGCAAAGGTTCGGAAGTAAGGCCACGAGTGCATGACTGCGTTGACTTTCCCGAAAACAACCCGCGACGTTTCGTCCATGCTGTCGGGAAACCCGTACGCGATGCCCGTAGCGAACCGCAGCAGTAGCGTCGAATCGATCTTCTCTTTCTCGTTGTTCGGGTCTATCCGGCCAGGAATGTACATGACGAACTCGGTACGAACCATCACCACACCGTTCTCGTCGTGGTGGTGTTGATTGGTACCTACGTTGGTGTCGTGCTTCTCGTGGTACTCGATCCACTCGGCGTGCATCGTAACCACCCGAAAGTCTGCAATTCTTCGAGGACCCTGCCGCTTCTCCAGCACCGCAAGCGCCTCAGGAAGAGTTGGAAGAGTTATTGTCATACGGCCTCGGCGGGTGTTTCGCCTGCTTCAAAAACGGTGGAATCTACAGGGGTCGCGGTCTTGGTTGCCCTGGCAAACACGTTGGGCGCGTACACCTTCCGGTATTCCTCAAAGTTAAAGGGACCAACTTCCACTCGCTCCATAGACACGGTGGCGTTCGTCAACCCGCTAACTTCGCCCTCGTCTTTAGCAAGGCGCATTTCATCCTGCTTGACTCCGAACACGATGTGGACAGT
>DATAKA010000106.1:0-46873 GCA_036261855.1 Phycisphaerales bacterium
GGCGAGCGCCGCTCCAAAAAGCGCGGCCAGTCCGTCGAGTTCGCCGACCACCGCCAGTACGCCACCGGCGACGACATCCGCCACATCGACTGGAACATCTACGCCCGCCTGGACCAGCTCTTCCTCAAACTCTTCCTGGAAGAAGAAGACCTCTCCCTCTCCATCGTCATCGACTGCTCCGCAAGCTCCGACTGCGGCGAGCCCAACAAGTTCCTCTTCATGCAGCGCTGCGCCGCCGCCATGGGCTACATCGGCCTCGTCAACCTCAACCGCGTCACCGTCACCGCCATGGGCGAACGCGAGGGCGGGTCCGGAATCCTGGGCGCCGTCCGCGACCTCCGCGGCCGTCGCCGCCTCCACGACATGTGCGCCTTCCTCTGCGGCTTGGAGCCCGCCGGCGGCGTCAACTTCAAGGACGCCTGCGAACGCATCGCCCTGACCCGCCGCGGCAAGGGCGTCATGCTCGTCTTCTCCGACTTCTTCTTCAAAGAAGGCTACGAAGAAGGCCTCCGCCGCCTCGTCGGCCACGGCTACGACGTCTTCTGCATCCAGGTCCTTTCTCCCCAAGAATTGGAGCCCCCCATCACCGGCGACCTCCGCCTCAAGGACATCGAAGACGCCGACCAGGCCGAAGTCACCATCTCCGCCCCACTCCTCAAACGCTACAAGGCCAACCTCTCCGCCTACTGCAAACAACTCGAACTCTTCTGCCTCCGCCGCGACATGAACCTGCTGACGGTCCGCAGCGATACGCCCGTTGAGGTGCTGGTGCTGGACTATCTCAGGCGCAAGGGGGTGGTGAAGTGACATTTTTATCTCTCACCCTCGCTGGCATCGCGGCCGCGATCGCCGTGCCCACACTGGTGATCCTGTACTTCTTGAAGCTCCGTAGGCGAGACATGGAGGTCTCGACGACCCTGCTCTGGAAGAAAGCCATCCAGGACCTCCAGGCCAACGCGCCCTTCCAACGCCTCCGCCGCAACCTCCTGCTCTTCCTCCAACTGCTCATCCTCGGCGCTGTCCTCTTCGCCCTCGCCCAGCCCATCATCAAGGCACAGACGCTCACGGGCTCCAAGCTCGTCATCTTGATCGACCGCTCCGCGAGCATGACGGCGACCGATGTGGACACCGCAGAGCCCACCAAGACGCGTCTGGACCAGGCGAAGGAGCAGGCCATCGGGCTCGTGGACTCCATGAAGGAGGCGTCCACCTTCTTCACCACCAAAAACTCCGGCGACCAGGCCATGGTCATCGCCTTCGACAACCAGGCCGAGCCCCTCCAGCCCTTCACCAACGACAAGGAAGCACTCAAGGCCGCCATCCGCGCCATCCAGCCCACGCACAAGACCACGTCCGTCGAGCAGGCCGTCACCGTCGCGCTCGCCAACCTGCCGCGGCGCAAGCTCATCGAGAACGGCATCGAGACGTCGATCGAGGGCATCACCGAGGGCGAGCCGGTGACGATGCACCTCTATACCGACGGCAAGATCCCCGATGCGCCGAAGGCCAAGCCCGGCCCCGAGAACACGATGGTCTTCCACCAGATCGGCGACGAGAAGGCCCCCAACGTCGCCATCACGGCGCTCAAGGCCGAGCGCGAGTTCGAGCGCCCCGAGAAGCTCACCATCTTCGTCAGCCTCCTGAACAGCCAGGACATCCCGCGCGTCGTGGACGTGGAACTCGTCATCGACGGCAGCGTCGTGGGCATCCAGAGCGCCACGATCCCGGCAGCATCCACCGGAGAATCCCAGCTCGGCGCCATCGAAACGGCCCGCGCCGCCGCCCGCGAGGCCGAGGCCGCCGCCACCACCGGCACCGAAGCCCCCGCGGCAACCTCGCAGTCCATCGTGCGCCCGGGCACCTCCGGCGCGGTCTTCAAGCTCGAGCGCACCACCGGCGCACTCGCGCAGGTCCGCCTCCGCGAACCCAGCACGGGCGCGCCGCCCGACGGCAACGTCCTGTCCGCCGACGACCGCGCGTGGCTCACCATCCCGCCCGCCAAGCAGCTCTCGATCGCCGTGGTTGGCCGCGGCAATCTCTTCATTAAGTCCGCGCTCGAAGGAATGCCGCTCGCTCGCCTCGACGAGTTCACGCCCACGCAGTTTGAGCGTGCCTACGCCGACGGCAAGGTCGGCCAGTACGACGTCGTCGTGCTCGACGGCGTCATCCCCAACCTCGGCCAGGGCGCCGTCGCCGCCACCCCCACCACGACGCCGGCCCCCGGTACAACTCCCGCCGCGACACCCGCGGGCATCGCCCGCCCGCTGCCGCCGGGCAACTACATCGTCCTCAACGCCATCCCCGCCGGCAGCGGCATCAAGGAAATCGAGACCAGCAAGGGCGCATCGTTCATCGACTGGCGCCGCGACCACGCCGTGACGCGCTACCTCACGCTGGACCCCGTGCAGATCGCCAACTTCCGGCGCGTGGAAGTTGATCCCGGCAGCGGCGTCCGCACGCTCGCCTCGTGCGAGACTGGCCCATCGATCCTCGAACTCTCCACGAACGACACGCACGCCATCATCGTGCCCTTCGACTACATGGAGTCGAACTGGCCGATGCACCTCTCCTTCGTCGTCTTCTTCGCCGCCTCCAGCCAGTACCTGGGTCAGGAGGTCTCCGGCGGCTACGACGCCCGCGCCCTCACACCCGGCACCGAACTCCGCGACCGCCTGCCGCTGGGCGTCACGAAGGCCAGCGTCGTCTCGCCCGACCTGCGGGGCGGCACCACCACGCAGGAAGTACGGACCGCCGCGGATGGCTCGATCGTCTTCCGAACGCCGCCGGTCTCCGGCGTCATCGAGGTCACCTGGGAAGGGCCCGCGGCCCCCGGCGACGTCAAAGACCCCAACGGCACCTCGGTCCTGCGCGTCTACGCGAGCAACCTGCTGGACCCCCAGGAGAGCGACGCCGCCGCGGCCAAGCAGGTCGAGGTCGCGTCGGCGGTCGTGAACGCCCAGTCCGGCCAGTCCACCAAGAGCGACCGGGCCCTGTGGCCGTACCTGCTGCTGGGGGGCCTTGCCATCGTGCTGCTGGAGTGGTTCATCTACAACCGCAAGGTGTACGTGTGAGCCCGGCCGGACCGATGGAACCGTGACCGCAGGCCGGATCCCGGTGCGCAGCGGAAGACCGCGGCACAAGTCCCCAAGAACACACCACGCGATGCGCACCGTCCTGTTCATCCTGCTGCTCTCCTTTCTGCCCGCGTCGCTGCGCGCACAGGTGCTCCACATCCGCCGGTCCGGCCTCACCGCCGAGTCGATCCGCTGGGGCTTTGATCCGGCGGGCACCACGATGCCCGCGGAGTGCTACGCGCCCGTCACCGTCACCGTCAGCGCGGGCAGCGCGGCGGTGCAGGGCGTGCTGGTCCTTGAGTACCCGCAGGACGTCTCCCAGAACGCGCGGATCGTGGCCCCCTTCGCCACGACTCCAAACACCACGACCGCGGTGCAACTCCTGGCGTGCCTGCCCCGCAACTGCGAGTGGGCCAAGCTCACGATGACCGACGACGACGGCAACAAGCAGTCGGTCGAGTTCCGCGGCCTCGTGTCGGAGAACGCCCTGCCCAGCATCACCGGAGGCGTGTGCATCATCGGGCTCGCGGGCGGTGTGGAGGTGGCGCCCAGCTTCGTGCTCGCGACCGACCCGCGGACCTTCGGCTCCTGGCAGGAAGGAACCGCCGGCAACGCCGAGCCGCCCCCGCCGCGTTGGTGGGAGACCGCCCAGGCGTTCAAGATCGACGCGATGCCCGACTCGTGGATCGCGTACGAGTCCTTCGACGTGGTCGTGGCGCGCGAGCAGGACATTCTGCAGGCCCCGGCGGGCGTGCGGGAAGCGCTGCACACATGGGTCGAGGCCGGCGGCCGTTTGATCGTGCAGGCGAGCCAGGCGGGCCCGCGCACGCACGAGGCTCTGCCGCCCGGCGCGGGCGCGTGCTTCACGATCGACCAGCCTTTGGAGCTGACGCCCGGGGTACAGGTGCAGGGGGCGATGACGGCATCGTCCAAGTCGCAGACCTCGATCGCGCCGGCGCGCACGCCCGTGCGGCTGCTGCGCGTCACGCCCGCCGGCCGCGCCCTGGGCTGGACCACGCGGTATCCGGTGGCCGACGGCGGCGACGACGCTGGCCTGATTGCCTCCGGCCCCGTGGGCTTGGGGCTGGTCACCGTCGTCGGCATGAACCCGCGCCGGGTGTGCGGGATTGATGTGAATGCGCACGACAGCCTGTGGCGCGAGATCATTTTTCCGACGCTGCCCCACTGGCACGCGGGCACACTCGGACGGCACTCCTGGTACGGCTGGGCGCAGTCGTCGGGCCCGGACATGGCAACGAGCATGGCGATCCGCGGCGCGCTCGACTCGGTGACCACCACTGTCAGCGTCGGCGCGGGCTTCTTTGTCGTGACACTGGTCGCCATCGCGGCGCTGGGGCTGGTCATCGGGCCGGTGGGACGGATCGTGCTGAAGCGCAAGGGGTGGCTGAGTTCCAACTGGCTCGTGGCGCTGGGGTGCATCGCGGCGACATCCGCGGCGGGGTTGGTGATCCCCAAGCTGCTGCGGAGCGGTGAGACGGCCGTGAGCCGCTGGGCGGCGGTGGACGCGGTGTGCAGCGCGGACGGCGGCGTGTCGCAAGCGTGGACAACCGCCGTCACGGGCATCTTCGCGGGGCGGCCGGGCAGCACCGAGGTGCCCGCGAGCACGGACGCGGACAGCATCCCTGGCGGTGTCTGGTGGCGCGGCATCTCGACGCTGGCGACCAACAGCGTGACCGGGTCGCGCCAGGCGGACATCGGGCTGCTGACGGTGCCGGGCGGCGCGGGGCAGCGGCAGGGTCTGGACATCGGGCCGGTGGGCATGGGGCAGTGGACGTACCGCGCGTTCCTGGACCAGCGGGCCGGCGCGCCGGCGGAGCTTGCGAACCTGTCGCTGTCGCTCGCGCGGGAGGACGGCGTCTTCGTGCTGCGCGTGCGGGGCCTGCCGCCGACGTCCCGCGTGGAGCAGGGGTCGGTGCTGCTGCCGGGGCAGGAATCCGCGCTGATCGCGGTGGGCGACGGGACGCCGGACGCGGCGTCGGGCGTCGTGCTGCTGCGAGGTAACACGATTGGGTCGCGTGCGCGGCTGGACCGGTTCACTCCCGAGGAAGTCCAGTGGAACGAGAGCGGGCAGTACGGCGCTGCGACGCGGCTGGTGGCCGCGAATGCGTCGATGCCGGTGCAGCGCGGGCGCAACGCGGCGATCGAAACGCGCGTGTCGGCGGGCGGTGTGTGCGTTCGTCTGCGTCTCACGAATCTCCCCCTCGCGTGGGACGCGTCGCGATGGCGGCCTGCAACGACGCGCCACGAGGTGTGGCTGCGGGCGGTGCTGCCTGCGTCGTCCGTGCGCGGGTACACGCCCGAACCAACCGAGGACCCTGCCCCATGATCGAAACCCGTGGCTTGACCAAGAAGTACGGCGCACTGACCGCGCTCGACTCGCTCACGCTCGACATCGGGCCCGGGCAGGTCTTCGGCTTCATCGGCCCCAACGGGGCGGGGAAGACGACGACGATGAAGATCCTGTCGTGCCTGATGAAGCCCGACGCGGGCACAGCGCGGGTCGCGGGGTTTGACATCGCGAAGGACGCGGACGACATCCGGCGGGTGATCGGGTACATGCCCGACTTCCTGGGGGTGTACGACGACCTGACGGTGGACGAGTACCTGCAGTTCTTCGCGGCGTCGTTCGGCATTCCCCGGGCGCAGCGGGGCGGCATCGTGGGGCAGGTGCTGGAGCTGACGGACCTCTCGGAGAAGCGGCACGCGAATGTGGACTCGCTGTCGCGCGGCATGCAGCAGCGGCTGGGCGTGGCGCGGGTGCTGGTGCACGACCCCAAGGTGCTGTTCCTGGACGAGCCGGCGAGCGGGCTGGACCCACGGGCGCGGATCGAGATGCGGTCGCTGCTGGTGGAGCTTGGCAAGATGGGGAAGACGCTGATGGTGTCGTCGCACATCCTGTCTGAACTGGGCGAGATGTGCACGTGCATTGGGATTGTGGAGCGTGGAAAACTGCTGTACGCAGGGTCGATCGAGGACGCGTTCGCGAAGGCAAAGACGCAGGCGACGAACGGGGATCGGATCGTGGTGACGCTGGAAAAGGACGGGGCGGCGGCATCGGTGGTCTCCGGGATGCTGGGCACGGTGGAGCGCGTGGTGAGGGCGACGGCGGACGATGCGGCGGGGACGGTGACGGTGGACCTGACACCGGGGGACCACTCGCACCACTTTCTGATTGAGGCGATCATCAGGGCGGGCGGGCGGATCGCGGGCTTCCAGCCCGAGCAGGTGCGGCTGGAGGATGCGTTCCTGCGGTTGACGACGGGGGCGCTGCAATGAGTGACCCCGTTCCGGCACCGGCAGGAGCGGCGGCGTTGTCGCCGGCGGAGCTGCGGCGCGCGAACCGGCGGAAGATCCCGTGGACGATGCGGTTTCCGGGGCCGGTGTTCTCGAAGGAAGTGTGGATGCTGGGGAAGCGGCCGAGCACGGCGTGGCTGCGGCTGGTGCACGTGGTGGTGCTGCTGCTGGTGGTATCGATCGTGTTCATGAGCTTGCGGGACGTTTCGGGGGGTGACGGCGCATCGGCGGGTTTGCAGCGATACCAGCAGCTTGCGCCCGGGCTGACGGTGGCGGTGGTGTGGGTGGAGTTTGTGATGCTCGGGCTCATTGCCGTGGCGCTGGCGGCGCCGGCGGTGTGCGAAGAGAAACAGATGGGGACGCTGGGCACGCTGCTGACGACGCCGCTCAAGGCGTGGCAGATCGTGCTGGGGAAGGGGCTGGGGCGGATCGTGGAATTGATGGTGCTGGCGCTGGTGCCGCTGCCGCTGCTGCTGGCGCTGCGGTCGTTCGGCGGTGTGACGGCGGAGGCGCTCGCGACGACGACGGCGACGTGCCTGGTGAACGCGGTGCTGGCGGTGCAGGTGGGGATCTTCGTGTCCACGGTGTCGCGGCGGGCGATCGGCGCGATCCTGCTGAGCTTCATTCTGCTCGGCGTCGTGATGTTCGGACCGATGCTGGTGGTGTGGGCGGTGCTCATGATTCAGTCCGTTGCCGGGGGTGGCGGGGGTGGCGGGGGTGCGGCTCCGGGGACGGGCATGACGGTGTTCTTTGTGTCGTCTGCGCCGGCGATGCTGTTCCTCCAGAGCTTCCACTACTTCTTCAACGAGAGCATGGGTGCGCCCATCACGATGCCGGTGCGGGATCTCTGGGCGATGCACATCGGGTACTCGCTGGTGCTGTGCGTGCTGTTCTTCGGGATGTCGTGCGTGGCGCTGCGGCGGGTGATGGACCGGGAGGGGGAGGGGCGGGCGCAGAAGGCGGAGGCGGCAGTGGTTGTGGCCGCGGCGACGCCGGTGGTGGCCGCGGAGGCGGGTGCCGAAGCGGTGCCGGTGGCGGCGCTGCCGAAGTCGCCTAAGCGGTCTCGGCGGCGGGCGCCGGAGGGGGTGTCTCGGACGGTGGGCGATGCGCCGGTGGCGTGGCGTGAGTTGCAGCAGGGCGTGCTGCGGTCGCGGGTCCTCTCTGTAATCGCGGGGCTGATGCTCGCCGGGCTGCTGCTGTTCATCTACTACGTCGCGGCGTTCGAGGAGCCGGTGCAGCAGGTGATCACGGCGGTGGGCACGGCGGCGACGCTCATCGCCTGCGCGGTGATGAGCACGGGGAGCATTGCGCAGGAACGGGAGAGCAGGACGCTGGAGGCGCTGCTGTGCACGCCGCTGTCGGCGTGGGACATTGTGTGGGGGAAGTTCCTGGGGTCAGCGCGGCGGGCCTCGGTTGGTCTCATTCTCGTGCTGGGGCACGTGCTGCTTTCGGGCGTCGGTGCGATTCCCGGCGGGGCCGTGTGCAGGTTCATCGACACGTTCCTGCCGCGGATCGCCGGGCGGAACATCGACCCGGACTGGGCGAACCCCATCGCGCTGCTGCACGTCGCGATGATCCTGGGGAGCAGCATGGCGTTCCTGCTCGCGACGGGGATTCTCTGCTCCGCGCGGTTCAAGAAGAGCGTGATCGCCGCGGTGTTCAACATCGGGCTGATGCTGGGGCTGTGGCTGGGGACCCCGCTGGTCGTGTTCATCATGACCGAGATCACGTTCGGCTCCTCCAACGGGCTTGGGGAGTTCCTGCAGAACACCGTGATGACCACCAACCCGGTGGTGATGTCGGTCATCGCCGTGGACGGGGCGATGAACGTCGATTGGTCCGCCGGCGGCGGGACGAGCCGGAGCCTGAGCTACGACATGCCCGGTGGGGACTGGAACGCGGTGGAGTTCACCTTCGGCATGGGGGTTGTCACGCTGCTGTACGTCGTCCTGGCGTGGATGGCCCTGCGGCGCGCGGCGTGGGTGATCGGCGGGCCCACCAGCCGGCGGCGGTGAGGGAGGGCGTGCGGGTTTGCCGTTCCCGATGAGGAGGATGGTGGTGGCCGCGCGACGGGCGGTTTCGTCGGTGCGGAGCGAGTCGATGATGGCGCGGAGGCGGGCGAGGGCCGGGGCCTGGGAGTCGGTCGTGAGGAACGCGGCGCGTTCGCGGGCCATGGCGCTGATGCTCGCGATGAGTTCCTTGACCTCTGGCCTGCTGTACCACTGCGCGAGGCGCGCGACGGACATGCGCTGGTTCTTGCAGACGTCGGAGAGGTGGAGCTGCCCGTCGCACCAGGCGTCCAGGAGTTCCAGGTCTTGTTCGGAAAGAGTGCTCATCTACCCAATCCCGTCGCGACCCGATTTGTGCGAAAAAACGAGGGCATTTCACCACGAAGGCACGGAGGGCGCGAAGAAGAACAAGGGAGGTAAGTGCAGGAGGATCAGGGGGTTGGGGCGGAAGCGGCGGGAGAGAAAGAAAAAATTGGGAAAATGGGCCGCGGTTCCCGTTTTGGAGCCACGGCGCGCGCACAAACGCGGTGATAGGGGGGAGGAGGAGTGAAGAGTGAAGAAAGAAAGGCGGGGCGCGGAGGATGAAGAGGAAGAAAACCGGATGGGGTGGGTGGCGGATTCGTGCGGGCGGGGCGCGTGGGGTGATGCTGTGCCGGTGCTGAAGAGGATTATGCGCGCGGGGCACTGAGGTTGTCGGGCCAGAACCTCGGCGGCGACGATCTTGACGTCGTGCGGCTGGCGGGCGGGGGTTTCACGCGGGAGACTCGATCATTCAGGGCGTCCACGGCGCTGAACCCCGCCCTTGCGTCAGAGCACGCAGGGGCGGGGGCACGCTCGGTGGGGCCATCTGCCCCTTAGCATACCAGATGCCCAACGCGTATCAGCTCGCCCATGAGATGCGCTGCAAGTATGCTCGCACAGCGAGTATTGCCGTGCCCCACCCTGACGGCACAAAGTTTGACACCCACCATGGCAGTTGGTTGGGCGCAGTCAAGGCCGCGCTGCCCGGAGAATCCTGGCCAGAGCACGAGGGGGTACCGCTGCACGGTGTCGCTCAGATATGCCTCTGTGAGGTGCCGGTGCGTCCGCCCCAACTCCGTGGCGTTTCGATGCTCTGCGTGTTCGTGCACAATGAAGATGGGTATTCATTCGCTCCCAAGCATTCCCTGGACACAGCGCCGCAAGGCTGGCTTGTCCGTGAGTACCGCTTGCGATCCACCGCTGACCTCGTCCGCGTCGCACCACCACTCCCGCCAGCGTGCGGTGCCGCTCGCATCACCTTTAGGCGGGTCATCGACGACATGCCGCGCGAGGGTGATGCGGATCGCAGGGACGTCGCCGATTTTGAGCGGGAAACTGGATGCCCGTGGTACGAGACCCTTAAGACCTACGGCAAAACCAAGTTTGGGGGCTGGCCCTGTGCGTATCAAGATCAAGTAACCTGGTCAGACTATCCATTGCGCGACACCGCGAAGCCGGAGTTTGTGTTCCAGATCGGTTCAGATGACGGTGTCGACAACCTGATGTTTGGTGACGGCGGGATGCTCTTCTTCGGGTACAACGCAAGTCGCCCCGACGGCCCGTGGTTCCTGGAAATGCACGAAGGATGAAACCCTCAGCCGCGCGCCCTATCGATGCCTTGACAAAGTGCTATGAGGGCGGCAGTCCAGAGCGATGGTCGTCCCTGTGTCGGTCGCGTCACACACCGGCAAGTGCACAACCATTGCTTGAACTCGCTTGTGTCGGCCTGATACACACTGCGGACAACCCGGCGGAGCTCGTTCGGCATTCGTTGGCAGGTGACCCGAATCTGTGCCTTTGACCTCGGCGTTGCGAGGTCGGGGGTTTGCGGGGTTGGGTGCACTTTCACTGACCCCATATCAGCCGCGGTTGCCTGCCGTCAAGGCTCGAAGCAAGCGTCGACATCGATAGGCACGGCTGCTCCCGATACGGTGTCCACGACAAAGCCGGAGAAGAGGATGAGTCTTCTTCCGTGGTCAGCGAAGACGCCGTTGCAGTCCGACCAGTCGGGGATTCCGTCGGGACGGTACGGGGACATCCTGCCATTCGCCAGATCAAACTTATAGAGACCAACTTTCTCTTTGTCCTCTGGTGTGTCCATCACGGCGAGTACGGCGCCGAGTTCGGCGCAGTGGGCGATGGCCGTTAGTGACCCGGGGGGCAGCTCTGTATGCCACAACTCCCTGCCGGTCTGCTTGTCGATCAACTTCACATACGAACCAGCCAAGCCGATGGCGATGGTGCGGTGCGAGAAGGAAATCCGCTGCCCGATCTCGAAGTCGCCGATTCTGAAGTGTCTATGAAGGGGTAGTTGGACACGCGTCAAGGCCAGCGTGAGCGGACCGTAATAAAGCCCGCCTGGAATCCCGATGACAACCTCACTGTCGCTTCCTCCCCAGCACCAATTTGGCCCCGCTGAATAGGACACCATGCGACCATCTTCAGGAGCGTGCAGCGAAAGACCAGATGCCTTCTCCCCAGAGCATACGACGACAAACTTGCTGCGAGGTCCTCCCGCAACCAAGTAGGCATCACGAACATGGTTCGTGACGTGCCAATCTCTGCGCCCGCTCGCCGCGGAAAAGGACGCGACACCGAAGTCCCTGTCACAAACACAGAACCTTGAAGTTGCACCATCATCCGTCGTCGCGACGGCACCCATTGAGTGGTACGCAAACAAAGGGATGGCGAAGTGAACACCGTAGGATAGACTTCTGCAATCTAGCTGCCGCGCCGACAGCGTCTCCAAACACGCGAGCACGACCCAAGGCAGATGCTCATGAGTGATAGCGTTCCATGTGTATCTTGGGTGGTACCTTGGCATGCGAAGTCACGGAGATCCGAGACACGGCTTGACCTTTAGAAGCGGGGTGCGGGGGTCGAGCCACGTGCCTCGTACCGCCATGGCGAATCGCTCGATCATAGCGAGGGCAGGATTTGAACCAGCGACCTTCGGGTTATGAACCCGACGAGTTCCCGGGCTGCTCCACTCGCCGACGACTCTAGAGCGGAGCGATAAATCCCGCCCTGCGGATCACTGATTCAGTTACTCGCAACACAGGCATCGCGTCCGCCCGGGGGGCGGGTGGGGCACACGAGGGCGGCTTCGAGGGGCTTGCTCGCGGGGCTCGCGGCGCCCCTCGCAACGGTCGTGCGCCGGGGCGGCGGGGGGCGGAGAGGCAGGTCGCCCGAACCTGTGCCCATGAACTCGGCTTTGCGAGGTCGGGGTTTGCGGGGTTGGGTGCACTTTCACTGACCCCACGCCAGTTGCGGCAACCTGCCGTGTCAGTGCCACGCTGCCGCCAACGGAGTCTGTCGCACGGAACGGGGGCGAGCCCTCCTTGGACCGCAGGCCCGTTGCGCGGAAGCACGGCTGTGCCGTCCAGAGCGACGGCACAGCCGTGGCACGGAGGAGGGTGAGTTGTGCCACCCTGCCTACCGTACCACTCCCGCTGACAGCAGTCGATCACCACTACTTTGCCAGTGCAGAGCGAATCTCACGTTCGATCCCGGCTGGCAAGTACAACCCAGAATCGGCACACGGCCCAGTCTCTGCCATTGTTTCTTTTCCGGACTCATCAAAGTATCGCACAGGTGAAAACTGCACACATCTGAAGCAGTGATGAGGTCGAGTCATCACCGAAAGATCACGCACGACACCCACTTTCACGACCAGGCCACCTCGCCACAGGTCTCTACCAACGATGCATGGTGGAATTACTAGGTTATTTTTGTCAAGCGTTGTAATATCGATAACAGGCACATCGTCAGACGTGCCGCGAACTATCGAGTTGAAAATGTACACCAGTGTTCCACTGTTAAACTCATCAATGCGAGCGTTGGTGTTAACGACAAGCATCGGTATCCATCCAACACGTGGGATGTGCATCACGAATACCTCTCCGTCGGTGTACTTTCGCAACTGCTTACCAATTTTTGAAAGCCCTGTGAGCATGATGTTGGCCACAAAGTACCTCGTGGAGTGCTGGATAGTCACTTCGGGAAAACGAACTCGGCGTCACCGAGCATTTTAGATGCAAACATAGCGGGGCTGGATTTGAACCAGCGACTTTCGGAGTATGAGCCCGACGAGTTCCCGCGCTGCTCTACTCGCCGACGACTCCAGAGCGGAGCGATAAATCCCGCCCTGCGGATCACTGATTCAGTTACTCGCAACACAGGCATCGCGTCCGCCCGGGGGGCGGGTGGGGCACACAAGGGTGGCTTCGAGGGGCTTGCTCGCGGGGCTCGCGGCGCCCCTCGCAACGGTCGTGCGCCGGGGCGGCGGGGGGGCGGAGAGGCAGGTCGCCCGAACCTGTGCCCTTGAACTCGGCTTTGCGAGGTCGGGGTTTGCGGGGTTGGGTGCACTTTCACTGACCCCACGCCAGTCGCGGCCGCCTGTCGTCAAAGCTCGTAAGGGCGGGGGCACGCACGGTGCGGCCACCTGCCCTTTCCAAATCACAACTCGTGGTGTGGGTCGACCTCTCGCATCTCCCACTGGCCGCCTCGCTGGTTCAGGTTCGTCAGAACGTCCTCCAGGAGCGCGTCGCGCATCGCGATCGGAAGCGTTCCCTCGATGATGACGCGAACCTTCGTGTAGAGAACCTCAAACGTGACTCTCACGCCCGACACATCGAGAAGAAAGGCCTCGCAGCCACGATCCTCGGGCGGAAGCCACGCGTGAGGGACGGAAGCGGGCTTGAAGTCCTCTGCCCTCGGTTCCTCGAACGCTTCCCCCGTTCGCACCGCTTCGATCACAAACATCCTGAACTCATCGGTTGCCGAGACCAGCTCCCAGCGCATCTCGCCTAAGTGCAACCGGTGGACAGCTCGAAACGGGAGCGGCTGCTCGACGCCGGGATACTGCGCCTTCCCACCACGAACGGTGATGGTGTGCGAGATCGGATCGAACGAGGCGTGGTGCTTGTACACCCAGCCGGGATGCTCGCCAGAGCACGCGAGTTCCGCGATCTCGTAACTCGCGGTGTCGAGGGTCAACACAGGCGTGCGATCGCGCGAGCGCTCTCCGGCGGCGTATCCCAGTCGTCCGATGAGGATGAGCCGATCGCCGACAAGTGTCGCGGAGTGGAAGTCCGTGGGTGGAAGGACTTCCGCGGGGTACCCGTAGATCTCAACGTCTCCGCTGTCGAGCGTGACCCCCGCTTGACCAGCCGCAGGACGGAGAACTATCACGTCGTTGTAGATGCAAAAGTCCGGGTCGTACCAATCTTCGTGTTCGCCGCCGACACAGATGATGCGGCCGTCGTTCATGACCGTTCGGGTCATCCCAAAACGGCTGAAGCACCAGTCCGGATCCGGAGTGCCGCACCCATCGTCACCGCAGCACGATGGGTAGTTCGCCTCCAGTCCCAAGCCCTGCCGAACGCCATAAGGGCCGCCGCCGTGTCGCACCATCCATTCCCAGTGCTCAAGTCGCAGCCGCTCGGGGTTGCGCGTGCCAAACCGTCGCTTGCGCTGAGCCAAGAAGAGCTCGCGGCTCGTCGTCATGAGGCGATCGTAGTGGTCGGATCGCTCGTTCGATGTTCCGCGAATTCGGCCGTCCGATTCTCCAAAAACGACAACCCCCGAGTCTTGCGACCCGGGGGTTATGCGAATAGCGGAGCTTGGATTTGAACCAGTGAACTTCGGGTTATGAGCCCGACGAGTTCCCGCGCTGCTCTACCCGCAGTCCGGGTTGCTCCCGCCGGGTGATTCGCAACGGGCGCAGAAAGACGGCGTGGCTTATGGCCACGCCGTGGTGTGTGGGCTTTGGAATGGGGTTCAGGCGGCCTGGGCGGAGAGGCCGCGGATGCTGGCGGCGCGGCGGGGGAGGCCGGCCTGGTCGGTGGGCTTTTCGGCCTCGGCGAACTCTTCGCCGAAGCGGAAGAGGCGGAAGGAGTTGGCGAGGACGAAGACGTCGCCGACGAAGTGGTAGAGGGCGGCCAGGGGGAGTGCGTAGGCGCCGACTTCCTTGGTGCCGGTGATGGCGAGGACGAGGCCGACCAGCGCGATGATGATGCTGGCGACGATGTTCTGGCCGGTGATGGCGCGGGTGCGGCGGGCGAGTTCGATGAGGAAGGGGACGCGGGAGAGGTCGTCGTTCATGAGGGCGACGCCCGCGCTGTTGGCGGCGATGTCGCTGCCAGAGAGGCCCATGGCGACGCCGACGTCGGCGGCGGCGAGGCTGGGGCCGTCGTTGATGCCGTCGCCGACCATCATGGTGCGGTAGCCGTTCTTGACCATCGCCTGGATCTGGGCGTGCTTTTCTTCGGGCAGGC
This sequence comes from Phycisphaerales bacterium, assembly GCA_036261855.1. Lineage (GTDB taxonomy): Bacteria > Planctomycetota > Phycisphaerae > Phycisphaerales > UBA1924 > BJHL01. The sequence goes on from DATAKA010000106.1 coordinate 14,698, forward strand.
ACTCGGCCTCGATGGCGTCAACACCGACGGCGGCGCCCACGCGCTTGGCGACGCCGAGCTTGTCGCCGGTGTAGATGGCGATGTAGCGGATGCCCAGGTCGCGCAGGCGCTGGATGACGTTCTTGGCGTGGGGGCGGATCGTGTCCTCGAGGCCGACGGCGCCGAGGTATTGACCGCCCCGCATGACGTGGACGCCGGTCATGCCCTCGATCTTGGACTCGACGCCGGCGACCTCGGCCTTGATGCCGGGGTTGAGCTCGATGAGCCAGGACGAGCGGCCGACGCAGACCTCGCCCATGGAGGTGTGGGCGCGGACGCCGCGGCCGTGGATCTCTTCGTAGTCGCGGGTGCCGTCGAAGGCGATGCGCGCGGCCTTGGCAGTGTTGAGGATGGACTGAGCGAGGGGGTGGTTGGAGTTCTGCTCGCCGTTGGCAGCGGCGGCGAGGAGGTCGGCACCTTCGACGCCGGTCGCGGGGGCGAGGCGGGTGACCTGGAACTTGCCGGTGGTGAGGGTGCCGGTCTTGTCGAGGACGACGGCGGTGACGTTGCCGGAGGCCTCGAGGAAAGAGGGCTGCTTGATGAGGATGCCGAGGCGCGCGGCTGCGGCGAAGGCGGCGAGCATCGCGCTGGGGCTCGCGAGGAGCAGGGCGCTCGGGCACGCGACGACGAGGATCGTCACGGCGGTGGGCATGGCGGAGTTGCGGACGGCTTCACTCTCGCTCTGCGAGAGGATGAAGGCGGTGACGGCGGCGGCGCAGACGACGACGGGGACGAAGAAGCGCGAGACCTGCTCGATGAGCAGTTGGCGCGGCGTCCTGCTCTGCTCGGCCTGGCGGATGAGCTGGGTGACCTTGCCGATGGTGGTGTCCTGGCCGATGGTGGTGACCAGGATGTCCACGAGGCCGGTGAGGTTGGTCGTGCCGGCGTAGACGAGGTCGCCGGTGGCGACTTCGACGGGGGCGGCTTCACCGGTCAGGGAGGCCTGGTTGACGGTGGAGCGGCCGGAGACGATGCGGCCGTCGACGGGGAGGTTCTCGCCGGGGCGGACGCGGACGGTGTCGCCGACCTTGAGCGTGCCGACGCCGACTTCACGCTCTTCGCCGTCGATGACCTGGCGGGCGATGTCGGGCGTGAGCTTGACGAGCTGCTCGATGGCGCGCTGGGCACCGCTGGCGGAGCGGCGGACCAACTGACCGAAGACGACGAGGATGAAGGCGAGCCAGCCCGCGGTGGCGAAGTTCTGGTTCGCGATCGCGGCGATGATGGCGAGGGCGGCGAGGGAGGAGCTGCTGGCGTGGCCGGACTTGAGTTCGCGCCATGCGGCGATGAAGAGGGGCATGCCCAGGAGGATCGCGCCGACGATGGCGGGGATCTGGGCGGCGATGTTCTGCTCGTTGACGCCGAAGAGCAGCATGACGGTGGTCGCGAGGACGAGGACGCCGCCGGCGAGGTAGGCCGTGAGCCAGCGGTCGATCTCGATCTCGTGGTGCGAGCAGCAGATGGCCGGGTCATCGCTGTGCACGTGGCCGTGCGCGTGGTCGTGACCGTGGGCCTGATCGTGGAGACGGATGGGGTTTGGGGTCATGGCGGTTGGGTCGGGATTGGGGGTCGGAGTGGGGTGTCGGGCGTCGGGGCGAGCGTCTGTTCTGGGGGCCTTGTTGCACCGGGCGTCAGAACGACGGCGGGCGGGGCGGGGGGCGGGGGGAACAACTGATCTGATCCCGGACGGAGCACCCTGAGGCGTCCTGCCGGGGCTGGCGGCAAGCGTAGAACGCTTGCGGTTCACCGACCTGCGCCCGGGCGATTCGTTCGGAATCCGATAGGTCAGCTGCCGGACATGAGAACCGCCGCGCACGGGCGCGGAGGTCTCCGTAGGCTTACGCCGCGTTTCCGCCGGCGGTTCACCGCGAATTCTCCTTCGATATGTCCCCCACTCCTCGTGCCAACGCCGTTGACCCCCGCCCCGTGGCCTGCGTGCTGGGGCTTGGGCAGATGGGGATTGTGTGCGCGAACATCTTGGCCGGGAATGGGGCGGTTGGGGGCGGGGCGGCCCGGCTGGGGCGGCCCATGAAGGTGGTGATGTGGGGGCACACGACGGAGGAGGCGGGCGAGTTGTCGCAATCTCGCCAGAGCGCCCGGCTGCCGGGGTGTGTCATCCCGGTGGACGCGGAGGTGACGTGGCGGGACGAGGCGATTGCGCGAGCGGACCTGATCGTGTCGGCGGTGCCGGTGCAGTTCACTCGGGAGGCGTGGCAGCGGGTGGCGCGGCATGCACGGCCCGGGGTGGGCGTGGTGTGCGTGGCGAAGGGCGTGGAGACAGGAACGCTGCTGCGGCCGACGCAGACGATTGCTGAAGTGCTGCGGCAGAGCGGGCGGGATAACCCCGACGAACGGCCGCGGCCGATCGCGACGCTGAGCGGGCCGACGATTGCTCCGGAACTGGCGCGGTGCCTGCCTGCGGCGATGATCGCGGCGAGCGATGACGCGGCGTTTGCGCAGCAGGTGCAGGTGCTGTTCAGCAATTCGTGGCTGCGGGTGTATACGAACCCGGACGTGCTGGGCGTGGAGTTGGCGGGCGCGGTGAAGAACGTGGTGGCGATCGCGGCGGGCATCTGCGACGGGTTGCAGGCGGGGTACAACGCGAAGAGCGCGCTTTTGGCACGCGGGCTTGCGGAGATCACGCGGCTGGGCGTCGCGATGGGCGCAAGCCGCGAGACGTTCTTTGGCGTGGCGGGCGTGGGTGACCTTGCGACGACGTGCTTCTCGCCGGAGGGGCGGAACCGGTCGTGCGGCGAGGCGCTCGGGAAGGGTCGGAAGCTGGAGGAGTACCTCGCGGCAAGTCCGCACGTGGTGGAGGGCGTGGAGACGACGCGCGCGGTGCTGGAACTGGCGAAGAAGTACCGGGTGGAGATGCCGATCGTGACGGCGGTGCACGCGGTGCTGTTTGAGAACCTGGACCCGATCGATGCGATCGGGCAGCTCATGAGCCGCGAGCAGAAGGCGGAGCGGGTCGGTTAGACGCCCCCAACCCTCCCCGACCCCACGCGGTTCACTTTCCAACGCAGAACGTGGCGAAGACGCGGCCGATGACGTCGTCGGGCGTGATAGCGCCGACGAGTTGGGCGAGTTCGTCCAGGGCGCTCCGGAGGTTGGTCGCGGCGAGTTCGGGGGCCGCGGCGTTGGCGGCGGCGGCGCGGAGGGCATCGGAGGCGGAGGCGAGGGCGCGGTGGTGGCGAGGGAGGAGCGTGGCGAGGTCCGCGGAGCGGGTGGTGCAGGCGTGATCGGCGATGGCGCGGCGGAGGGTGGCGAGGTTCCAGCGGTCCAGGGCGCAGACGGCGATGGCTTCACTTTCGCTCAGGGCGGGCTGGTCGCCGAAGGTGCGGACGCGGAGGAGTGCGGGCGTGCGGCCCTGGATGGTGCGGGCGGGTGAGGCGTGCTCGGGGAAAGTGCCGGTGGGGTCGCACCAGAGGATGAGGTCGGCGCGGGCGATGGCTTCGCGCGCGTGGGCTTGGGCGAGGGCGTCGATCGCGCCGGTGGGTGAAGCGGAGAGGCCCGCGAGGTCTTGGAGGAGGACGGAGCCTGCGCCCGGCGCATCGGCGGAGAGGTCCAGGGGCTCGGTGAGGACGTCGCGCGTGGTGCCCGCGGCAGGGCTGGCGACGGCGCGGTCTTTCCCTAGGAGGGCGTTAAAGAGGGTGCTCTTGCCGGCGTTGGGGGCGCCGGCGAGGACGACGGTGGGCAGCGTGCGCGGAGACTCGGCGCCTGCGCGGGCACCGAGGAGGGCGTCGATGTCCGCAGCGAGGGCCAGGGCGCGGGCGGAGAGGCTTGGCGCGGTGATGGCGACGACGTCTTCCTGGTCGGTGAAGTCAATGCCTGCTTCGACGAGCGCGAGGAGGGTGGTGCAGTCGTCGGCCCAGTGGCGGTAGCGGTCGCCGGTGACGCCGGAGAGGAGGCTCTGCGCGGCGGCGAGTTGCTCGCTTGTGCGGGCGGCGATCGTGGCGGCGACACCCTCGGCCTGCGCAAGAGAGAGGCGGCCATTGAGGAACGCGCGGGCGGTGAACTCGCCGGGCTGGGCGCGGCGGACACCGGAGTGCGCAGTGAGGGCGTTGATGATGCGTTCGGCGAGGAAAGGGTTGCCGGTGAAGCAGAGCTCAGCGCAGTGCTCGCCGGTGTAGGAGTGCGGGGCGGGGAAGCAGAGGAGGAGGGCGGGGAGTTCGAGGAGGGCGGTGTTGGATGCGTTGGGGATAGAGAGGGTGATGACGAGGGCGCGGCGGAGTGAGTCACTTGCCAACCCCTCCCCGGCCCTCCCGCCGAGGGGGAGGGAGGAGAAGGCGGCGGGGCCGCTCACGCGGATGATGGCGCGGGGCGCGTGCGTGGGCGGCGTCGCCAGGGCGCAGATGGTGTCTGTGAGCGAGAACGCGGGCACGCGGGAGGCTACGCGGCGAGGAGCGAGCGGAATTCAGACGCGGATCACGATGTCCTCGGTGGCGAAGCGGACTTTGGGGAGCGGGGCGAGCCAGTCGTCCTTCGCGCGGTAGCCGACGGCGGCGGCGACGATGGTGCGGTAGCCGCGTTGCCGGAGGTTCAGGAGTGCGTCGTACTCGTCATTCTGGATGCCTTCCAAGGGGCAGGCGTCAACGGCGAGTGCGCCGCATGCGGACAGGAGGAAGCCCAGGGCGATGTAGCACTGGCGGGCGCACCACTCGTCGGCGGCTTCCTGCGGGAGAGCGTTGATCGTGGCCATCATGGTGGCGTGGAAGTTTGTGAGGTCCGGGTGGGTGATGGGGAGGCCCCGGACGTGCGCGATGCGGGCGATGTAGCGGTCGACGTCGGCCCTGTTGATGCCGGTGCGCGCGGCGAAGACGGCCATGTGCGAGCAGTCACGCGGCTGAGACTGGTTCCAGGAGAGTGCGGTGAGCCTGGCCTTGACGGCCTGGTCCGTGATGACGACCAGTTTCCACGGCTGGAGGCCGAAGCTGGAGGGCGCGAGGATCGCGGCCTGCTCGAGCGCGGACCAGATGTCGCTCGGGACAGTGCGCGTGGGGTCAAACTTGTTGACGGCGTATCGCCAGCGGAGTTGAGCGAGCAGCGCATCGGGCGTGGTGTGGGGCACGCGGAACTCCTGAGATTGACGGGCAGGTTGAATTGCCGGAAATCTAGGCCAATTGCGGCCGGAGGGTGCTGGTCCGGGCGCGGTCGGTTCGTCTCCTGCGTGCGTGGGCCTTGCCGCGTGCTCAGAGTTTGAGAAGTGCGCGGCGGTGTATTTCTCAGTGTCGGGATGCGCGGACACTCGATGCCGGGGTTCCGCCCGGTATACTGGACAAGTAGGGTGCATTGTCCGATGCGCTCATTCCCGGATTGATTGGTCCTCGATGAATCGAGGTATCGATGAAGATCGCGGTGCTCAAAGAGCAGGCTGAAGGCGAGCAGCGGGTTGCGCTGGTGCCGGAGTCTGTCAAGAAGCTTGTGGCGGCCGGTTTTTCGGTCGCGGTCGAACGTGGGGCCGGCGTCCCCGCTCACTTCCTGGACGCCGCGTACACCGGCGCAGGGGCGACGGTGGTTGATGACGCGCGCGTCCTTTTGGAGGGCGCGGAGATCATCCTGAAGGTGGGCCCGCCGGGGGTTTCCCCGTCACGCGATGAGGTCGCGATGATGCGGGAAGGGCAGCTTGTTGTGGGGTCGCTCATGCCGACGCGGAACGTGGGCGTGATGCGGGCGCTGGCGGCCCGGGGCGTCACGGCGATTTCGACGGATGCGATCCCTCGGACGACGCGGGCCCAGGCGATGGACACGCTGAGCTCGATGGCGAACATCGTGGGCTACCGCGGCGTGATCATGGGCGCCCTGGAACTGAACAAGTACTTCCCGATGCTCATGACGGCGGCGGGGACGATCTTCCCTGCGAAAGTGTTTGTGATCGGGGCGGGCGTGGCGGGCCTGCAGGCGATCGCGACGGCCAAGCGGCTGGGTGCGCAGGTCTTCGCGACGGATGTGCGGCCGGAGGTGAAGGAGCAGATCGAGAGCGTGGGCGGGAAGTATGTCGGCATCGAGCTCGCGCAGTCGGCCGCGGCGGGCGGCGGGTATGCGAAGGAATTGTCCGAGGAGGACAAGGCCCGGCAGCGGCAGATGCTGGCGGAGCAGTGCGCGATCAGTGACGTAGTGGTGACCACGGCGCTCATCGGCGGCGTGTTCGCGCCCAAGCTCATCAGCGCGGAGATCGTGCGGAAGATGAAGCCCGGGAGCGTGATCGTGGACCTCGCCGCGGAGGGCGGGGGCAACTGCGAGCTCTCGAAGCCGGGGCGCACGACGGTGGAGCACGGGGTGAAGATCCTGGCGCCGGTGGGCGTGGCGGCGGCGATGCCCACCGACGCGAGCATCCTGTGGTCGCGGAACCTCTTCAACTTCCTGATGGCGTACACCAAGGACAAGAAGTTCGCGCTCGACATGAACGACGAGATCGTGAAGGGTGCGCTCATCACGCACGCCGGGCAGGTGGTGCACGCCAAGACGAAGGAGGCGATGGCGCATGCTGGCTAACACACTTTTCATGATCGGCGCGGCGGGCGCGGATGTTCCCGCGGGCGAGCCTGCTTCCGTGGGCGTGAGCAATTCCCAGCTGAACCTGGTGGCGCTCATCTTCGTGTTCATGCTGTCGACGTTCATCGGGCTGGGGGTGATCCGGCGGGTGTCGCGCCTGCTGCACACGCCGCTGATGTCGCTCACGAACGCGATCTCGGCGATCGCGGTCGTGGGCGCGATCATCGTGGCGGGCGGGGAGCACTACCCGCTGTGGATCCGCGTGATGGGGTCGGTGGCGCTGTTCGCGTCCATGACCAACATCGTTTCGGGGTTCCTGATCACGGACCGGATGCTGAAGATGTTCAAGTCTGAGGCTCCCGCGGGCGGCAAGGCCGGCGGCACGGGGAACGGAGGATCGCACTCATGACCTCCACTTTCCCCATCGCATTCCTTTCCCTGGCGCAGGCGGCGGAGGCCGCCCCGGTCGCGGAGGCCACGCACGCCGTGGCGAGGGCGAACGGCCCGATCGAGGTGATGATCGAGCTCGCGTACCTGGTCGGTGCGGGGCTCTTCATTCTGTCGTTGCACTGGATGGGCGACCCCAAGACCGCGCGACGCGGCGTGTACGCGGGTGTGTTCGGCATGGCGATCGCCGTGCTGGCCACCTGGGCGAAGTCGGACGTCACGCGGCACCTGTGGGTCATCATCCCGATCGCGCTGGCCGTGGGGCCGGGCGTGTGGCTGAGCCACGTGCCGCTGACGGCGGTGCCGCAGCGGACAGCGCTGTCGCACGCGTTCGGCGGGCTGGCGGCGGGGCTGGTGGGAACGGCGAAGTACCTGTACTGGTTCCACAACGCGCCGGAGGAGCTCACGCGGTTCCGCATGGGCGCGATCGTGTTCGAGGTGCTGCTGGGCTACCTGACCTTCACGGGGTCCTTGATCGCGGCGGCGAAGCTGCAGGAGGTCAAGTGGATCCCGCAGCGGCCGTGGGTGTACAAGGGGCAGCAGGTTGTCAACATGCTCGCGTTCGGCGTCGCGGTGGTGCTGGGCGTGGCGCTCGTCATCAACCCGACGTACGCGCACTCCCCGTGGGTGTTCGCAGCGCTCGTGTTCCTGGCGTTCAACTTTGGCTGGATGCTGGTGATGCCCATCGGCGGGGCGGACATGCCGACGGTGATCGCCATCCTGAACGCGTATGCGGGCCTCGCGGCGGTAGCCATGGGCTTTGTGCTGGACAACAAGCTGCTGATCACGGCCGGCGCGCTCGACGGCTCAAGCGGCCTGATCCTGTCGATCATCATGTGCAAGGCGATGAACCGCTCGTTCACGAACGTGCTGTTCGGGGCCTTCGGGCAGGTGCAGGCGGCAAAGGCGGGCGGCGAGCAGAAGCAGTACAAGCCCGAATCGCCGGAGGATGCCGCGGCGGTGATGGCGCAGGCGCAGCTGGTGGTCATCGTGCCCGGGTACGGGATGGCGGTGGCGCAGGCGCAGCACAAGGTGCGCGAGCTGTACGACCAGCTCAAGAAGCGGGGCGTGACGGTGAAGTTCGCGATCCACCCCGTCGCGGGGCGCATGCCGGGGCACATGAATGTGCTGCTGGCCGAGGCGGAGGTGCCGTACACCGACCTCGTGGAGATGGATGAGATCAACCCCGACATGGGCCAGTGCGATGTGTGCCTGGTGCTGGGCGCCAACGACGTCGTGAACCCCGCGGCACGCCATGAGGAGAAGAGCCCGATCTACGGGATGCCCATCATCGATGCGGACCGGGCCCGGACCGTGTACGCAGTCAAGCGGAGCAAGAACCCGGGCTTCGCGGGCATCGACAACGAGCTGTACTTCCTCGACAAGACGCGGATGATCTTCGGCGACGCCAAGGCGGTGGTGGGCGAATTGACCAAGGCGCTAGCCGGGCCTGGGATGCACTGAACAGGGAGTGGGCCAGAGTTCCGGATCGGCATACGCGACCCGGGAACGCCGGGGGCAGGGACTCGGACCTGCCCCGGCGTTCCCGGGTTGCATTATGGACTTGTGAAGTTCTGCGAGGGTGGCCGGCCCCACCACCCACATGTTTCAGGGTTGAACTTCCGGCCGATAGGTGCGTAAGAACTTATCCGAGCGTGGCAACTGCCATGCCCCGGCCGGGCGGGGTTGGCAAGCCGCGTGCGATCGGGTATTCTGGACGTACGTCCTTGGGGAAGCACCCATGTCCACCGACTGGTCTGATGACATCGTGGTGATCGAACTCGCCGACGAGCCCGCGCTGTCGGACGAGCTCGCGAGCGTCATCCAGCGTGTGGATGAGGCGGGGAATGACGCGCCCAGCGTGGTGCTCAACTGCTCGTCCGTGACGTACGTGAGCAGCAGCAACCTGGCCCAGATGCTGACGCTGCGCAAGAAGCTCACGGAGTATGGGCGCAGCCTGCGGCTGTGCTCGGTGAGTGAGTCGGTGCGGAGCGTGTTTGGGGTGACGGGCCTTGAGAAGCTCTTCCGCTTCGCGCCGGACCCGATGACGGCTCTGGCGGGCCTGCAGATCGAGGCGGGCGGGCAGTAGGCTCGGATTTGCGGGCGAGGCCCAACTTTTCAGAGGCTACGCCTGGGCCAGAACCAGCAGGGTGATGAGGTCGTAGAGGGCATGCGTTGCAACCGCGACGCCGAAGCCCCGCTTGATGAACAGCGTGGAGAAGAAGACGCCCGCCCCGAAGTAAATGAGGGTGAGGCGGAGGCTCACGCCGCCGTCGGGCGCTCGCAGGTTGTGGTAGAACGTGAAGGCGAGCGCCGACACCAGTGCGCCGGCGATGAAGCCCGCGCGGTCCTGCATCTTGAACGCATCGACCAGCACCGCGTGGACAAGGCTGATGAGGACGAGGCGGAAGACGAGTTCTTCGTAGATGCCTGCGCCGAGCGCAAGCGTGACCTTGCTGGTCCACGGCAGGGCGTCCACGCTTGTGGCCGTGGTCGCGGCGAAGACGGTCGTGCCGGCGATCATGGCGAAGACCAGGAGAGGAATTGTCCAGAGGAACGACTCCGCGGCCATGCCGATGACGACGTCGGTGCGGACGCGGAGAGGGTCCTTTGAGAACATGTGCCACACGAGGAGCACCGCCGCAAGCAGCACGGGCGGCAGGTGGAAGCCCGCCTGGCCGAAGACGTCGAAGGCCTGCGCCAGGAGCACGCGGGCACGGACGACCTCGACCACGCCGTGGCCGGACAGGAAGAAGAGCGTGCCGACTTCGTAGAGGAAGAGCAGGGGCAGCAGGAACGCGAGGATGTGGAGGGGGCGGGTGGAAAGGTGCCAGTAATCGTCCGCGGCCTTGGGCTGGGAGGTGACTGAGACTGGCGTGGGACGGCGGTGAGGGTCCGCCGGTGCGCGTGAAGACACCGGGGCCATGGGGGGCGTGGTCGTCGCCCGTGGACGAGTTCTGGCCGGTGCGGCCTTCAGCATGCCGGGGCGTTATCGGCAGGAATGGAGCGGCCGCAAAAAACAAGAAGGCCGGGCTCAGGAGAGCCCGGCCTGAATGCTGCTCTGGTGTGCGATCAGGCGGCCTTGCCGGCGAGCTTCTTGGCCTTGAGCTTGGCGCTCATGCGGCTCTTGCGGCGGGCGGCCTGGTTCTTGTGGATCACGCCGCGCTGGGCCGTGCGGTCGATGACGCGGGAGACCTTCTTGAAGTTCTCGGCGGCGGTCTCGACGGTGCCGTGGGCGAGGGAGTCGTTGAACTCCTTGACCGCCTCGCGCATCGTGCGGAGCCGCCAGCGGTTGAGGGCGCGGCGGCTTTCATTCTGGCGGACGGCTTTCTTGGCGGTGCGGGAGTGGGCCATTGCGGACAAGTTCCTTGCTGACAGTCACCCCCCCCCGCCTTGGCACACCTGGCCCGGACCGGTTGGGGGAGCCTGAATGTTTGGGGCGCTGCCGCGAAAAATCAAGGGGTTCGCGGAGGAGAGTCGCGGGTGCGGTTTGGGTGGCGTTTTTTGGGGGAATGCGAGGGGTTGCCGGGCCGAACGGTCCTCCCACGCGGCCGTGAGCGGGCGGGCGAGCACTTGCCCGGGGCGGCGAGGGTGGTTAGGCTTCCCTCCACGACCGGTGGCGCAAGCCACCGGGAGGCGGGTGTAGCTCAATTGGATAGAGCACCTGACTACGGATCAGGAGGTTATAGGTTCGACTCCTATCACCCGTGCTTGCTTGTAGGGCCCTTGGGGCCCAATAGCGGAGTCTGACGGCCCGGACGCCGCGGAGACTTGAGGGCGTGAGTGTTGGAATTGATGCGGGCGTAGTTCAGCGGTAGAACGTCAGCTTCCCAAGCTGAATGTCGGGAGTTCGATCCTCCTCGCCCGCTTTGTCGTCAAGGCCTCTGCCGATCGCGGTTTCTCGAACCCGCTCACGCGCCGGCCGCGCGGTTCAAACTCTGCTCCGCTTGGGGACGCACCACGCTGGGTCCGCTGAAGCCCGACCATGTGCGAGAGTCGTCCTCTCCGCGTTCCAAAGTGTCGCCTGCGCAAGTCACGCGGCTTGGCCGAAGTCCATCTTGGCGACCGGGACTTCCATGGGGCCCCATAGATCGCATGAGAGCCGCGCCCCGTCGAAGTGGGTCACCGCCGCCAACACGCGCTGTCCTGAGAACGACTGCGAGCACTCCGAGCACATCACGCGCGATGTCCGCGATGCCGTGAACAGACTCTTCAAGAAGGATCCCATCGACCTCGTCACTCCCGCCGAGGCGATGTGGTCTGCATCCTTGTTCCCACACCCATGGTGTACGGCGATGCGCGCAACCCAACCGCATCCGCGACCACATCCGCTGCGCCACCAAGGTGATGACGTTCCAGTGACGGAGTTCCGGGACCACTGCCCCAAGTGGCGGCAGCGGTGCTCAATCCCTGCGATCATCGAGAAAGCGGTGCCCAACTCCGCCGAGACCGCCGCGGCCTGCAGGCTCATGCAGTTCCGATGAAGGGGCGTGATCCGCGTGGAGTTGGCCACCACGTTCCTACCCTGCCGCATGGTTGCCAAACCGCTCTGCCGCTCGTGTTCCGCGTTCGTCACCCGCACTGCGCTCACGCTGCTCGCTGTGTGCGCCACGGCCGGGTCGTGCCTGGGGTGGGACGGCTCCGGCCACCGGATGATCACCAGGGCCGCGCTCGAGGGCCTCTCCGCCGATATGCCGCCGTGGCTGAAGGACGAGGACACGCTCACGGCATCGGTGGACCTTGCCCAGCAGCCCGACCGCTGGCGCAGCGTGAAGGTGCCCCAGCTCAAGCACGTCAACGACCCGGACCACTACATCGACGTGGAGGACCTGGAACCCTACGGCATGACGCTGCGCACCATGCCGCCGCTGCGGCACGAGTACGTCAAGCAGCTCACCCTCGCACGCGAGAAGCCCGACTTCAAGGGCCCGCCGATCAACGCCGCGCAGGACCAGGCCAAGACCCTGGAGTACCCGGGATTCGTCGCGCACGCCACGCTCGAGAACTACGGCCGGCTCGTGGGCGCGTTCCGCATGGTCCGCATGTTCGGCACGATGAAGGATGAGAAGCACGCGGGCCAGATCGAAGCAGCGCAGTGGAACGCCCGCATCCAGATCGGCGTCCTCTCGCACTTCGTCGGCGATACCGCGCAACCCCTCCACACCACCAAGCACCATCACGGCTGGGTGGGCGAGAACCCCAAGGGCTACACCACCGACCGCAAGATCCACTCGTACATAGACGGCGAAATCCTCAGGATTCACGCCATCTCCGTGGACGACATCAAGGCCAAGGCCGACTTCGAACGCCGCCTGAGCAACGACCTGTGGGCCGACACGCTCACCTCCATCGACCGCTCGTTCCAGGAAGTCGAGCCGCTCTACGTGCTGAAGAAGTCCGGCGAGTTGGAGCAGGGCAAGGGCAAGGAGTTCATCGTGAGCCGCCTGGCCGACGCGTCGAGCCAGCTCTCCGCGCTCATCGAGTCGGCCTGGGCGGAGGCCGCGCCGACCGCGAAGGACGTGGACGACCTGAAGAAGTTCGAGGACATCAAGCCGAGTGACAGCAACAAACAGACGAACCCTCCCAGCGGCAAGTAACCTGCCCTGAAAGCCCCCTCCCGGAGAAATGGGTTGGGGGTGGGCTTCGCCCGCTGTCCGCAGTGACGACGCACACGATGCCCGACCTCCTCGACACAGCCCTCGCACGCGTGCGCCGCAGGCTGTGGGCCGTGTAGGCAGGGCAATGTTCTTCTACGTGATGATCGTGGGGTTCATCGCGGTCTTTGCTGCACCGTTGCCCATGGCTTTGGCTTGCATACTCGTCCCATCTCTTCTTGCCGCGCTCATAGCGGGCATCGTGGACCTCACCTATCACCGCGAGAACCCCGTTGTCATCGCCGGATCTCTGGAGGCAGCATCTGCTCTGAATGCTCGTACGACCTGCACGGCATCCAGCCTGTCGACAGCGCACTCCGCTGCCCGGAATGCGGCTCCATGCATCTGGTCCACCACGATGGCCAACTCCGGCTGATGAGCAACCCCGTACACATCCCGGCCGATGGTGCGTGCACACAATGCAAGCACCGGCTCGAAGGCGTCCCGCCAAACCGTGGCTTCGTGGTCTGCCCGGAGTGTGGCACCACCTTCGACGCGTGGACCAAGGAGGCCTGATGCGGTTCCTCTTCCTCGGCACCGGCACCTCCGCCGGCATCCCGATGATCGGCTGCTCCTGCCCTGTCTGCACCAGCACCGACCCTCGCGACCAGCGACTCCGCACCGCCGCGGCCGTCCAGTTCGTGGACGCCACAGGTCAGGACCGCACCGTCCTGCTCGACGCGGGGCCGGACCTGCGGCAGCAGGCCCTCCGTGCCCGGCTCACCCGCTGCGACGCGGTCATCCTCACGCACAACCACGTCGATCACGTGTTCGGAATCGACGAACTCCGCCGCTTCAATGCCGTGATGAAGGCCCCCATCGACCTCTGGGCCGACGACCACACCATGGAGTCGCTCCAACGCATCTACAGGCACATCTTCGAGAAGCACAACAACGTGAACGACTCGTTCGTCGCCACCCTGATCCCGCAGCGCATCACCCAGGCCATGGTGCAGAGCGCAACGCCCATCGTCGTCCACGGCGCCACGTTCACGCCCATCCCTCTGCTCCACGGGCGCCTGCCGGTGCTCGGGTTCCGCATCGATGTGCCCAAACCCGCCGACGCGAATGACGCGGCCTGGCCGTTCCCCCTCGCGTACTGCACCGACGTCTCAGCATTCCCACCGGAGGCCTGGCCTCGACTCACGAACCTCCGCACGCTGGTGCTGGACGCGCTCCGCGACCGCTCCCACCCCACGCACCTGACGCTGGAGCAGGCCGTCAACATCGCCGACCGCATCGGCGCGCGCAGCACCTACTTCATCCACATGGCCCACGACCTGCCGCACGAAGCAACGCAGGCCCGCCTGCCCGAATCGATGTTCCTCGCCCACGACGGGCTGGTGCTCGGCTGACCCCACATCCTCTGCGCATGAAAAAGGGCGCCGGCCCACGCCAACGCCCTTTCGAGTGCACTCAATCGCGGCTTACTGCCCCGCGGGCTTCGTATCCATCGCACCCGCCGCGTCCGGCACGAGGCTGATGGTCATGAAACTCTCGGGCTTGTAGTACTTCACGAACGCCGCCTTCACCTGCTCGGGCGTCATCGCCTGATAGGCGTCGTTGGCGTTGATGAGGTCGTCGAGCTTCAGGCCGCGGTAGTCCATCTTGTTGATGCGGCCCAGCCACCAAGACGGGTCCTTGAGCCCTTCCTCGAAGGTGTTGGCCATCTGCTTCTTGGCCGTGGTCATCTCCTCCTCAGTCGGGCCGGTCTGGGCGAACTCGTCGTACATCGTCTTGATCGTCGTCGCGAGTTCCGCGGCCTTGGCGGGGTCGCACGGGGCCGTTGCGGAGAACATGCCGAAGCCCGGCCAGTCACGCCCGGGGTTGTTGCCCGCGCGGATGGAATAGACGAGCTGCTTCTCCTCGCGGATGACCTTCACCATGCGGGACGAGAGCGTCTGGGCCGCCATCTGCATCGCCAGGTTGTCGTCCACGTTCTCCTCGTCGTTGGTGTAGAACCCAGCCACGACCATCGCCACCGGGGTCGATGTCGTCATCGTCTTGGTAACGACAACAGGGCCCGCAGGGCGTTCCAGCGCACGCAGGCTGTCCAGGGTCTTGTCGCTGATCCGCTCACGTGGGCTCAGTGAGCCCAGGTACGCGGAGACCATCATGCGGGCACGCTCCAGTGGAATGTCGCCGACGACGGCGACCTCGATCGGGGCGGTCTGGATCGCGTTCTCCAGCCAGGCCTGCGATGCTTCGAGAGTCACGGCGTTGACCTGTTCCATCGTCATAAGCTGTGTCCGCACGTCGTCCCGCGGGTACACCGTCTGAGACACGAGCCTGCCGAACGCCCACTGGGGGTCCTTGTCCATCCGCTCGTTCATCTGGCGCTGACCCTCCTTCCACTGGTCAAACACCGTCTGCTCGATCTTGGGCTCGGTGAGCAGCAGGTGCGCAAGCTGCAGGCCCGTCTCAAGGTCCGCGGGGCTGCCCGACACGCTGAGAGACATCGCGTCATCGCCTCCGCCGCCCATCATGCGGCCCATGAACCCACCGCCACCGCCGCCTCGGACATTGATCTTCTTACCGGTCATCAGGTCGCGGATGTTGGTGGAGCTCAGCTTCTTGGTCGCGGGCTGAGACCACGCAAGGCCGGCAACATCGGAGACGCCGCGGTTGGCCGCCGTCTCCTGCAGCGTGCCCGCAGCGAGGGAGATGGAGATCGTCACCTGATCCTTGCGGATGTCCATGAACCGGTGATGGAAGCGCACGCCGTTGGAGAGCCACCCGCTGGTGACGCCCGACGCCTCGTGCGTCGCGACCTCGCTCATCGTGCCCGGCTTGGGCATCGAGTCCATGAGCGACGCGGCCCGCGCATCTTCCTTGTCCGCCTCGGGCTTCACATCAAACGCGTGCGTCGCGATGCTCGCGAACTCCTCGTTGCTGGGGAGCGTCGCGGACGCCGGGGCCTGCAGCAGGAACGTGCCCGCCGACGGGTCAAACAGCGACGCGAAGGTCGTGTTCACCTCCTTGGCGGTGATGCTCGGCAGGAACGCCCGGTACATCTCCAGGTCCGCCTGGGCGGACGTGATGGTGTCCCCGTTGGCGACAGCGTTGTTCCAGCTTGAGATGACCGCGCGGGCCGGGCGGGTTGTCTCCTGCTCCACCGCGCGCTCCGCGGCTGCGATCAGCTCCTTGCGCACGTCGTCGATCTCGCGGTCGGTAAAGCCGTGGATGCGGGCCCGCTGCACCTCGGTGCCCATCTCGGTCACCGCCTGCTGCCACTGGTCGGGCTTACACGACATGGACACGGTCTGCAGCTTGGCAGCATTGAACTCCGTGCCCGCGCTCGCGCCGCCGCCCAGGCTCTTGAGGACGCCCGAATCAACTTTGGCCTCGATGCGGCGGTTGAACGCGGCCGTCGCGACGCCGTCCACCAGGCGGGAACGCACGGTCTCGTACGTGGTCACGGGCGCCTCGGCCGCGCCGACACGCACCATCTCGACGGAGCAGTTGGTCAGTTCCGGGTCGCTCAGCACCACGCCGCGGATGCCCGCCGTGGGCGTGACCTTGGCGTCCGCGTCCACCGGGCGCGGCGTCTTGGTGCCCTGGGAGAAGAACTTCTTGATCTTCTCGACGATGGGGCCCGGCTCGGCGTCGGCGACCACCATCACCGTCATGTTGCTGGGCACGTACCACTTCCCGTAGTACGCCTTGAAGTCGGGCTGCATGACGCTCATGAGCGTCTCTTCCGTGCCGATGGGCAGGCGGTCGCCGATGAGCGAGCCCGGGGCGAGGTGCTTGAGCATCTCCTCCTGCACGCGCTGCTGCGCGGAGAGGCGGGTGCGCTTCTCGTTCAGGATGACCTTGCGCTCCTCGTCGATCTCGTGCGGGTCCAGCGAGAGGTTGAACGCGACGTCGCTCATGAAGAGCATCGCCTTGTCCATCTTCTCGTCGGTGGTGTCCGGCAGGCTCAGCTGGTACGCCGTCTGCTCGAAGCTGGTGAACGCGTTCTGGTGCCGGCCGAACGTCAGGCCCAGGCTCTCAAAGAGCGGGATGAGCGTGCCGGGCGCGAAGTTCTTGCTGCCGTTGAACGCCATGTGCTCCAGGTAGTGGGCGATGCCGCGCTGCGCATCTGTCTCATTCAAGGAGCCGCTGCTCACGTTCAGCCAGATATTCGCACGCCCCGGCGGGTTGCTGTGCTTGAGCACGATGTACTTGAGCCCGTTGGAAAGCTCGCCGGTCGTCAGGCGCGGGTCTGCGGGCAACGCGCCCTTCAGCGACTGTCCCTCCGCGGCGACGGCCGCCGGTGCTTCCTCCACCCCCACCGCCCGGGCTTGCCCCGCGACGCTCACGAGCGCGAGAATGCCGACCACGGGAAACGCCAGATGACGGACCAGACCACAGGCAGATTGCATGCGAAACTCCAGAGATGGGGTGGGCACGCCGCCACGTGGCGGAGCGACCGGGGAATGAAGATGGTACGAAGACGCCCGCCGTCCGTTGCGGCGCGTAGCCCCCACAAACATGTGCTCAAAGCTGCCAGCCAAACAAAAACCGCCCCGATTGCGGGGCGGCTTGTGGAAGACGTGTTGGCTGCTTTGGCCCTTACTTCTTCGTGTACTCGATCGTCATCACCTTCATGTCCTTGCCGTCCGGGCCCGGCATGAACATGTCAAAGGAATGGTGATTCGCGTCCTTGATCGTGATCACTTCCTTCATGGTCATGGGGCCCATGGGGGAGTCGCACTCGCCGCTACATGTGTAGACCTTCTTCGCGGCGTCGAAGCCGCCGTCCATCGCCATGTACGCGGTGGACATCGTGTCCATCCACAGGCCCTTGTACTGCTTCTTCACGTTGTCGTAGCCCCAATAGCCCACGCCCTCGAAGGGCTGGCCCTGGAACTCGCCCTTCCACTCCTGGCGCAGCCAGCGGCCGCCGAGCACCAGCGTGCTCACCATCGTTCCCTCGGAGTTCTCAACCTTGCCGCTCATGGGGTCGTGGTGCGTCACCTTGCCGTGCCACGTGCCCGCGAACTTCGCGATCTCCTGGTGATGCTCGCCGGGCATCGCCAGCTTCATCATTTCTTCCATCATCTTGTCGTCGGGCATCTTCATGTCGTGAGCCGGTTTGCCCGTCTCCTTGGGGGGTTCGCCCATGGTGGTCGTTGCCAGACCCACCGCGCCCGCGCCAACCAACAGGCCAACCACCGCGCCGTACACCGTGCTGCTCTTCATATCAAACTCCTTGAGAGGGACAAGATCCCCATGCCCACACAGCCAAGGTTTCCACCAGCCGCGCGGCCGGCGTAACCAGATCCCATTATACCAAACTTTGTCCAAACATCAATCCCCTACTTGTTCGGTACCAAGGGCTCTCCCGTTGCCAATGCGGGCCATCCGCCTACCGTTGGCCCCCTATGGCAAAGACACGCGAGATCAAGAAGCGCATCAAGGCTGTCGGCAACATCCGCCGCATCACCAAGACGATGCAGATGATCGCCACGAGCAAGTTCGCCCGGGCCCAGCAGGCCTCGGTCGCGAGCAAGCCCTACACCGAAACGCTCTTTGAACTCGTCACCCAGCTCGCCGCGTCCTTGGGCGGGGATGTCAGCCACCCGCTGCTCAAGAGCACCGGGCAGGGCAAGGAACTGACCCTCATCATCACGAGCGAACGCGGCCTGTGCGGCCCCTACAACGGCAGCGTCCTCCGCGCCGCGATGGCATTCCTGAAGAACAACCCCAGCGCCAAGAACGGCGTGGTTGAGGTTGTTGGCAAGAAGGGCATGGGCTTCCTCAAGTATGCCGGCATTCAGGTCGCCCGCCAGCACAGCCAGTTCGGTGACAAGCCCACCTACGAGAATGTCCGCGTGCTTGCGGAGGAGTACACCCAGCGGTTCCTCAGCGGGGAGTTCTCCGCAGTCCGTGTGATCTACATGAAGTACATCACCGCCGGCAAGCAGGCACCCACCGTCCTGCAGTTGCTGCCCTTCCAGACCGAGAACGCGACGAAGAAGGCCGCCGCCACCGCCGCCGGCCCGGTGCAGGTGTACGAGTTCATCCCAAGCGCAGGCGAACTGCTGGACACGCTGCTGCCCGCGGCGATCAAGGCCCTGCTCTTCCAGGCGTTCAACGACGCCGTGGTGAGCGAGCACATCGCCCGCATGGTGGCCATGAAGAGCGCGACCGACAACGCCGGCAAGGCGGGCAAGAAGTACACTCGCATCTACAACCGCGCCCGACAGGCCCAGATCACGACCGAGCTGACCGAAATCATCTCGGGTGCCGCGGCCCTCGAGTAGCTTTCAGGTCACCACCTCAATCAGTGCCGCTCTGCTGCCATAGTGGAGCGGCTTCTCGCTACCCACTCACCTGTGTGCCGATGTGAATCTGGGCAAGCTGTCACTTCGTCCGCGAATCGTTACCCGATCGTGGGTTATGCGCTTTGTGCAAAAAGTTCGGGCCACTTTGGTGGTCATTGCGCGTTTTTGTGTCACATTCTTCACTTCAGAGGGGTGCAGAGGTAAGCGTGAGGCCCGGCGTGTGCCTGGGTCGCGCGATCAACGCACGAACGTCCGGAAAGAACCGGCGTGTTTCCGCACGCTGAGTGGGGAGCCCGGCCCGAAGTCCCAACGGCCAGGCTTGAGGAATGAGCGCGCTGCCGAGGAAACCAGACACGTCTCTCCTGACTGCCGACTGGCAGGGGGACGTCGTTCAGCTCCTCGACGAGAACCACCTCGTCGCGTGGAGTGAGTTCCCACAGCGGCGCACGCAGTTCGCCGTTTCTCTCGGGCAGTTCCTCGGGGGCCTGCCGGACGCCGAAGTGTGCGTGCTCTACGGGAAGTTCATCACCGACCTCGAATCATTCTGCTACCAGCTTGAGCGGGCCATTCCCGGCCCCATGCTGGACCGGCGTATTGACGGTCCGGGCGGGATCGTGAATCTGTTGCGGGAACGCGCACATTTTCTTGGCCGCCCGAGCACGAAGTTTCGCTTCTACATCTGGCACGACGCTGATGTCCTGCTCCGCGCAGATCACGCGCTCTTCGGCCGCGTGGTCGATGCGATGGCGGGCGTCGCGGCGGAGGCCGAGTACGTCAGCGATGACGTGCTGATGATCCACCGCACGGTCTTTGTCGGCTCGTCGATGCTCGACGTGTACGCCGAGGACCCGCGGGGGGCATTCCGCTCCTGGTACCACGACGGCCAGGGCGAACCGTTCTGGCGCGTGGTGACGGGGATCGACAACCCGGCATTCCTGCGGTACGGCATTGACGCACTGGGGGTTTCTCGCAAGTAATCGACCGGTGAACGACATCTTGATCGGCTGTGCGCGACCCAGGGGGGCTTGACGTCCACTCCCATTCCGCCCGGGACGTCAAGGCGCACACATCAGACCGGGTTGGCAGCGGTGTTTGAGGAAGACACCGGGGCCGCCCGGTCTGTGTCCATTTGCGCCCGGCACCGCGACCTGCGGCACTATCCTCGTGCATGCGCATCATCGCCGGTGAATTCCGACGCCGCGTTCTCGCGACGCCCGCCGACGCGGAGACGACCCGCCCGATCCCCGACAGGGTCAAGGAGTCGCTCTTTGGGCTGCTCCGCGGGCACTGCGAGGGTGCAACGGTGTTCGACGGCTTCTCGGGCACCGGGGCGATCGGGCTGGAAGCCATAAGCCGCGGCGCATCGCACTGCGTGTGCGTGGAGCGCGACCGCCATGTCGGCGAGATCCTGAAGCGCAACGTGCAGGCGTTGGGCGTGGAAGACCGCTGCGACGTGGTCATCGGCGACGCCCTGGGCCCCGGCGCGCTCGCGCGTGCTTCGCGCCCGCTCACGCTCGCGTTCCTCGACCCACCGTACCCGCTTGTCGAGGACCCGATCGGATTCCGGCGCGTCATGACACAGCTCGGTTCGCTCATCGATCTCCTGTCGCCGGACGGGTACGCCGTCCTGCGGACGCCGTGGCCCCTGCGGCACCGGGTGGAGGATGCACAGCCGGAAGCGCCCGCGCCCCGCGAGAAGCGATTCAAGAAGAAGGGCAAGGACCGCAGGTCGTGGCGGCGCGACCTGCCGGAACAGGAACCCGTGCGCGCGGCCCGCACACCGCGCGTCGAGCAGTTGCGGGACGAGGAGGTGGAGTGGCTCGACCTCGACGACCAGGGACGGCTGATCGACAGCGAGGGCAAGGTCGTGCCCGGCGAGTCGTTCGAGGCCGATGCACCCACCGATTCCGCCCAGTGGGCCATCCCGTCGCTGCTCCTGCCGAACGCCCGCGGGCCCGAGACACACACGTACCGCGGCATGGCGATTCACCTGTACATGCGGAAGGTCGGCGACTGATCGCGGAGGGGTCACTGCGGTGAAGCGTGATCAGGTATGCTGTTGCAGGGAGGCACCGCAGGCACCATGTCCAACGAATCGCTGAACCACGCGCAGTTGGCGGCCGTCGAACATCCCGGCCCGGTGATTGTGCTCGCGGGCCCGGGCACGGGCAAGACGCGCGTCATCGTGCACCGGGTCTCGCACCTGATCAGCGAGCGTGCGTTGCAACCGGAGCGGGTGATCGCCGCGACCTTCACGGTGAAAGCCGCGGAGGAACTGCGCGATCGGCTCGCGAAGATCGTGACGCCCGAGGTGGCCCAGCGGGTGCGGGCGTGCACCCTCCACAGCCTGGGCGCTTCGATCGTCCGGCGGCACGCGGACCAATTGGGCCTGCCCACCCGCATGGGGATGATCGACGCGGCCCAATCCCGACGCATCCTGCGCGGCGTGATCGAAGACCTCTCGCTATTCCGCGGCTCTCGTGCTGAAGGCCTGCCGACGTTGTGCGACCGGCTGCTGAAACTCTTTGAGTCGATGGCCGAACGGGCAGTTCTGCCCTCGCAGGCGGTTGCCCACGCCGAGACCATGGTGCGCACCGCGAGCGACGAGGCGTCGCGCGTGCTCGCCGCGCAGTTCACCGATACCGCAACCGCGTACGGCGCGTACTGCTCCCGCCGGTGGGAGCGTGGACGCCTGACATTCTCTGACTTTGTGCTGCTGCCGGTGCTCGGGATGCGCACGCGCCCGGGCCTCCGTGCCGTCCTCCGCGCTGAGTGCGCGGCGTTCGTCGTGGACGAGTTCCAGGACTGCAACGCCGGCCAGATCGAGCTGCTGCGGCTGCTCGCGGGCGATGGCGACGCGGGCGGCGCTGACGTCTGTGTGGTGGGAGACGATGATCAGGCCATCTACGCGTTCCGCGGCGCGGACGAGCGGGCCTTTGAACGCTTCCAGCGCATCTGGACCAACTCCACCGTGCTGGAACTCTCCGAGAACTACCGGAGCGTGCGCGCAATCGTCGGCATGGCCAACAGCATCATCGAGCGTGCGGGCGCATCGCGATTCAAGCCCGACAAGGCCATCGTCCCGACGCGCCCGGACCCGACGGCGGCCGCGCGGGCCGGCACAACCATCGTCACGCTTGAGCAGGACCACGAGGACGCCGAGGCCATCGCCGCGATGATCCTGCTCGACCGCGCCCGCCACCGTGCCGCGGCTCCGGGCGAAGCCCCACCGGGCACTGCCGTCATCGCACGCTCGCACAACGACCTCGACCGCGTCGCGGCGGTGTTGACGCTGGAGGGCATCCCCTGGTCGCGCCGGCGCGAAGCATCGATGCTCGACGACGAGGGCGTGCAGGACACGCTGGCGTGGATCGAATGGCTCCTGCACCCCGGCGCGACGTGGGCGGCCCGCAGGGTAATGGCACGACCGCCGCACGCAGTAGACCCGCGCATGCTGGCCGATTGGGAGCGGGAACACCGATCACTCACCGTCCGCGCGCGCCTCGATGAATCGCAACCGACGCCCCCACCGCTCCACGAGTGGCTCGCCGCGCGTGGTGCCGTGAATGGCGAGGAGCAGGCGCTGGCCACCGCGCAGCGCGTGATGGCGACGTGTGCGTCGCTGCGCGCCACCATCGCCGGGAAGCGTGCGGACGAGTCGCTCGACCTGATCATCCGCGCCACCGGCACGGCGCACGCCGAACTCCTTTCCGGGCGAGATCGCGCGAAGCGGATTTCAGCGCTCGTCGCCCTGCTGCGGCTGGCGCGCGAGAAGCAGCGGGACCTGGACGCCCCGGCGGACCTCGGCGCATTCTGGGCGTACTTCGGTGAGCTGCGGGACGCGGACCCGCAACTGCGCGAACTGGGCGCGACCGAGCTGCTCGACGCCGATGAAGAACTCGATCGCGAAGCACGCGGCACCACGCCGGACCATTCCGGCGAATCGCCCGACGACACCCACCGGGTCCACCTGCTGACTGCCCACAGCGCGAAGGGGCTCGAGTTTGACAACGTCTACGTGACGCGCGTCCGGCCGCCGCACGGTTTCCCCAAGTCCCGCTCCGACGAGCCGGACTGGGACCTCCCCCCGGGGCTCGTCGAGCAGCTCGACACGCGCGACGCCAAGACCCGCAAGCTCGACGAGGAACGCCGGCTCTTCTACGTGGCCTGCACGCGCGCAAAGACCCGACTCACGCTGCTGGGCGTGCACAAGGGGAAGCCCTCCTCCGCCGCCGCCAACTACCTGGATGAACTCCTGTTCAACGCGCCGGGCGTGCTGTTTTCCAAGGCCACCGCGCGCGACGTGCTGCGAGACGCGTCAGCGATGGGCCTGGGCGTCCTCGCCCGCACCGCGCTCGAGGCCACGGGGCTCGACTTCAGCCACCGCCAGGGCGCGGAGGAGCAGATCGCGGAGGTCGTCCGGCAGGCCAGGGTGGCCGCGGCCAACGCGCTGGATCGCGCCGCCCGCAGCGACATGACCGAGGCGGACCTCGCCGCGTGCGCGAAGGACCTCTCGAACGCCGCCCGCATGCTGGCGATCGCGTCGCGCTCTGACCCAGCCCCCTCATGGCTCGTGGGCGGCGACGCCACCCTGGGCTCGGTCGCGGAACGTGTTGCAAAGCTGAACGCCGGCGCCGCGGCAACCGCGGCCGCACCGCTGCGGCTCAAGCCGCCCACCCCTCCGCTCTCCCTCTCGTACACCTCGCTCGATCAGTTTGACCGCTGCCCCCGCTGCTGGTACCTCTCGTACGTGCTCAACCTCCCAGGCCCCGACAGCGAGGCGGCCCGCGTGGGCACGATCGTCCACTCGGCCCTTGACCGCTTCATCAAGGCGTTCGCCGCGGCGGACAGCGAGGGCGCAGCCAAGCCGGGCCTGAACGAGCTGCTCCGCATGGCGAAGCGAGCGATGATGGACGAGGTTGGCGCCGCGGGCGTGGTCGAGCCCGAGGACGAGGCGACCATCAATGCCCAACTGCGCTCCTTCTTCGAGCGGTTCCACGATGAGCGTGCCCAGCCGATCGAGACGGAGCGTTCGGTGGAGTTCCCGTACGAGGTTGATGGCGTCACGCACCGGTTCCGGGCCAAGATCGATCGCGTGGACCTCACGACTGACAATGCCTACCGGGTGATCGACTACAAGACGGGCAAGGGGTGGGCGTCGCTCCGCGAGCCTAAGAAGGACGACCTGCAGTTCGGCATTTATGCCCTCGCGCTGCGCCACGCGCACCACGAAGAAGGAACGCTGCGCGGCACCGCGGAGTACTGGCTCCTCGCCACCGGCGAACGCGGCACGCTGAACCTGGCGGACATCGCCGAGGTCAAAGTGCGTACGAAGATCGATTCCGCTGTCCGCGCAATGCTTGCGGGCGAGTTCACACGGGGTAAGGCCTGCACCGGACCATGTAGTCTGTTCTAGTGCCGCCGATCTTTACATAAAGACCACGTCAACGTTTCGTCAAGAAACCACGCTTCCGCACGCATGCGGAGCAAGGACCTGTCAATCTAAACATTCCACTCACGCAAACTTCGCCCAGATCGCGCGGCAATCTGAACACTTGCGTGCGAATGACCGGCGAAGATACGCCCTCTCCAAACCGGCGCTCTCATCCGGCGCCGAACGCACACCTTGAGGAGTCAGGGCATGACCGCCGCACGACGCGACCACCGCTTGGCCTTCACACTGATTGAACTGCTCGTTGTGATCGCGATCATCGCGCTCTTGGTGGGCATCCTGCTCCCCAGCCTCGGGAAGGCGCGCTCCACGGCGCGTCAGATCAAGTGCGCCGCGAGCATCCGGTCCGTCGCAACGGCCGTGGCGGCTTACAACGTCACGTACAGGGCCATCCCACCGGCGTACGTCTATGGCTCGCGCACGGAGGGACTCTCGTGGCGGCCCAACGAGCAGGGCACCAACAACCCCAATCCGAACAACGGGTACGTTCACTGGTCCTACTTCCTCTTCGACGACGGCCAGGTGCCGGAGAACGCGTTCAGTTGCCCATCGATGCCCAACGGCGGCGCTCCGCGCACGAACCCGGGCGCCGACTCCAACGACTGGGAGCCCGGGCAGGCGAACGACACGGGCTCTTCGACGCCCAGCGGCCTGCCCACCGACCGCCAGGTCAAGCGCTGCTCCTACACCGCCAACGACGTCATTTTCCCTCGGAACAAGTTCGACCGCTCCATCACGAACACGGCAAGGCTCAACAAGTTTGTTGATCTCGGCGTGGTCGATGCCTCCCCCAGCGGCGGTTCAAACACCATCCTGCTCGCGGAGTGGTCCATCGGTCGGGCTTACGCCAACATCTCCGAGGATACTTCGGGTGGCGGGGGTGGAACACTCATCAAGAGCCATCGGCCGGTGAGCCCCATCGTCGCTCTCGACGGCAGCAGCGACGTGCTTGGCCAGCCCGACGGGTCTGGTGCGCCCCGGTATCGGTACGTCGATCTCTCGGATCCTGACTCGGCTGACGCGCAGGGCTGGGGCTACTTCGACAACAACAAGCTCGCGCCCAACGGCCTGCTCCAGCCCACGGCGTCCGGAAGCACCGCCGTCGCCGTCGGCAGGCACCACACCGGGCGCGATGACTTCGGCGGCACAAGCAACTTCGCCTTTGTCGACGGGCACGTCGAAACCACCAATATCGCAAAGACGATCGTCAAGCGTCGCTGGGGCGACCGCTACTACAGCATTTCGGGCAACAACGCCATCCAGCAGGCCGCTCCCTGAGGAGCGCGAGTGTGAACGGTGTTCCCTCAGCGCGGCGAAGGCCGCGCTGTTCTCGTGCGCCGTCACGCGCCGTCACTTGCGCGCCGCACATTCATCCAGCTTGAGCGCCACTTTGACCCTTGTTTGACAGCACTTCGGCTTTGATATGCCTGCCCCGGTGCGCACCCGCGTGCGGGGCGATGGAGAGTCTGGGCGTGCCCGCTGGTGCGGGTAGCGCGGAAGGTGGACCGGGTGATCGTCACCCCAACGCAAGAAAGAGAGATCGCGATGAAGAAGAACCAGTTGGCATTGATGCTCACCGCCGCGTGCGGCGCGGCCTTCGGCATCACGCAGGGCGCGAGCGCGCAGCCCTACGTTGTGAACACCTACGGCGCGACACTGCTCACCAACCTGCTCACGGGCAGCCAGGTGAACAACGACTTCATCGACGTCGACGGCGACGGCAACTCGACAAGCACCAACGGCGTGCCCGACAACCTGACCCAGAGCCTGACGGCCGTGACCCCCACGTCGGGCTTCATCCCGTCCAACTACTTCGTGCACCAGTACCGTTCCGTCGGTTCGGTGAACGGCCTGCAGGAACTCATCGACTGGGGCTGCCAGGCCGACCGCGCGGGCGACACCAACGGCGACCTCATCGTCTCCGCGAACGAGCGCTTCGCCGGCCTGCGTGCCGCGGAGACCGGCCCCAACGGCGCGACCTGCCCGGGCATGCGGCAGGACGCGGCCAACCCCGCCACCGTCAACCGCGTGAACTACATCTCCAACGGCGCGACCACGGGCACCTGGTTCAACACCGCCAACCCCGGCTCGTCGCCCTTCCGCTCCACGACCGACGGCACCTACGTCGCGACCGCCTGGGCGATCAGCGGCACGGCCACCAGTGGCGGCATCCAGAACGATGCCGCGCCGATCGACGTCCCCACGCTCTGGGGCGTGACGCAGCCGCAGGTTGCGTACGTCGCCGCGTGGAACGACCGCCCCAACACCAGCGGGTACGGCCTCAACATCCGCAACTCCAAAAACCGCCTGGGCGGCTCCAGCGGCGCGAACCTCTCCAACCAGCTCGTCAATCTGCCCGCGGGCTTCAACCTGTACAATGGCAACCCCGCTTCCGCGGATAACAAGACGATTTTCGACACCCAGATCGCCTGGGCCCCGATCCCCAACTACGCCAACTACGGCACGGGCATTTCGCAACTCACGTACACCCAGTGCCAGCACCTTTATGTCACCGGACGGCTCCCCAGCGGCGAGAACCTGATGGTCGTCACGCGCGACAGCGGTTCAGGCACGCACAACGGGCACATGAACTCGCTCGGGATCGATCCGTCATGGGGCGTCGGCGAGAACATCGGACCGGTGAACAACCTCGCCGCAAACCACACCTTGGGTCCATCCTGGAACCCGGGAAACAAGGGATCGAGCGGCTCTCTGGAGAGCACCCTGCGAAACGTGCGCCTTGGCATCGGCTACTCCGGCGGCGAACGCTTCAACAACAACAGCATCTGGCAGTTCGCAGAAGTCATTGCCATGGGCAACGACCTCGGTGGTCGCACGCCTGACTTCGTCCGCCCCACTGTCGATGCCATCCTCGATAACGGCCTCCGCGGCGACATCGACAACAGCACCAACAGCGCGGACCGCCCCCGCACGGTGAACCCCGCCGGTACAAGCCCCGCCGACCGCGCCCTCGCCGTGGACGGCTATCGCATCGGCGGCAAGGCGATCTTCGCCACCATGGGCGACCCCCGCAAGGCCGCGCCCGCTGACGGCGGCTACGGCTGGGACCCGGCCAACGACCCCAGCCCCGCTCCCGCGACTCCCCCCATGTGCAACCCGCGCGCGGCGGAGTGGATCAACAACATCAGCCGCTCCATCAATGTCTTCGACCGCCTTGTCTCCCCGACCCCTCCCGCGAGCAGCGACTTCTCGCCCGGCGAGTTCGTCGCGCAGCAGCTTTTCCCGCTGCCCGGTACTGACTACCGCCAGACCACGGCCGGCGGCGGCACCGCGTTCGCCGCGAATGACAGCGGCATCGGCTACAACGACGTCCTCCAGCAGTTCCTCCGCACCAACCCCAACAACGCGTACGTCATCGGCGCCGCGCGGTACGCCACCTACGGCTTCTCCGACCCCACCTTGAACGGCCGCGTGCCGGACCGCACCGCCGGCACCGTGTACTCCGACAACACCGCCCCCACCTCCAACGTCCACTACCTGCTGCAGGACGGCACCTTCGACAACGGTGGCGACCGTGGAGCGAACTTCGAGTCCCGCAACCGCGTCGCCGGCGACTTCAACAACGACGGCCTCCGCAACATCAATGACGCCGACGACATGATCAAGGCGTGGCGCCAGCGCAACGGCGGGCCGGTCTGGGGCGCTCCCAACGGCACCGGCAAGGCCAGCATCGAGCTGCTCGGCGACTTCTCCGGCGACGGCAACTTCGGCCGCGTGTGGAACGGGGCCGCGTTCG
Source organism: Phycisphaerales bacterium (assembly GCA_036261855.1). Lineage (GTDB taxonomy): Bacteria > Planctomycetota > Phycisphaerae > Phycisphaerales > UBA1924 > BJHL01. The sequence goes on from DATAKA010000106.1 coordinate 42,814, forward strand.
TTGCCGACACCATGGACGTCCGCTACTGGGCCGACGGCCTGGGCAAGGAAGTCTCCGGCCCGAGCGCCGGCAAGATCGACCGCAAGGCGGCGTTCACCGCGGTGGACAACGCGTTCCTCGCCAACGGCGGCACCAACAACTTCTTCGGCACCGCCAAGGCGCTGGGCACCTACGCCGCGGGCGACAGCCGCGCGGACATCGCCAACGCCCTGGGCCTCACGACCCCCGGCTTCCTGCCGATCGGCGCGGACGGCAACGACGGCATCGCGTCCAGCAACGACAACCGCATCGATGCGTTCGATGTGGACTACATCAGCCGCCAGATCATCACCGCCGCCGACCGTCAGGTGAACTGGGAAACCAACCTCGACGAGGCCGCCCTCGCCGACCTGTCGGCCGACGTCACCGGCGACCGCATCATCGACTGCAACGACGTGACCGAAGTCGTGACCGTCATCCTCGGCACGACGATCACCGACATCAACCTCGACGGCGTCGCCAACGCCGCCGACGCGGCCATCGCCACCGGCAATCTCGGCACGGTGAACGCCGTGTGGAGCCAGGGCGACGTCAACTGCGACGGCCTGGTAACGTCCGCCGACGTGGACCTCATCAACGGCGCCCCCGCCTGCGACAGCATCGACTTCAACAACGACGGCCTCTTCCCGGACACCCTGGACATCGACGACTTCCTGAGCGTCTTCTCGGGCGGCCCCTGCTCCAACGACCCCAACTGCAGCGACATCGACTACAACAACGACGGCCTCTTCCCCGACACCCTGGACATCGACAGCCTCCTGTCGGTCTTCTCGGGTGGCCCCTGCCTGTAAGAACTCGACGGCACATAAACAGGGGATCAGCGCCGCCTCGGCGACCCCGACCGTAACCAAGGCCCCCGGACAAGCGTCCGGGGGCCTTTTCCTTTGACATCGGTGCCGCGCAATCGAGGCAATACCCCCCTCCGGGGATGGTTTCGTGCCCCAGATTGCGTAGGCGCAGCTCCCCTTTTCCTTTACACTGTCGAGACCGGCTCACCGGAAGATCCCCGGTGACAGCGTGTCACTTCCTGCCGTCGTGGGCTGGTTACGTGTGCAGAAAAGGTGAGGAGTTACGAAATGAAGAACATGAAGTTGCTGGGCCTTGCGCTATGCGCAGGCCTGGCGGGTACAGCGTTCGCGCAGTGCCCCGGTGCGCCGGCGGTCGTCGAAGACCTTGGCGTGCTCTCCGCGGGCCTGACCAACCGCTCCGTCGCTCTCAACGGCACGGGCGTCGTTTGGTACAAGTTCTCGCTGGCCGCCCCGGTATCGATGTCCTCGCTGACGTTCCTGAGCGTCAACTCCGAGGGCACCGCCGCGCCAATCACGGATACGGAGATCGGCATCTACGACTGCGCCGGCAACCTCCTGGCCGCGGATGACGACGACGGCACCGGCAACTTCTCCCAGTTGTCCTTCGGCTCGGGTGATGCGATCCAGAATGGCACAGGCAACCCCTGGGGCAATGGGCGCGATGGCGGGCTGGCCGCCGGCGATTACTACCTCGCCATCGGCAACTTCAACATCAACTTTGGTCTGACCGCCTGGGGAGCAGCTGCGACATCCGGAACCGCGGTCGGCAATGCAAACCTCAACCTGACCCTTGGGAGCGTGTCCGCGATCGCGGACCCATCGGGCACCATTGACCTCGGCTCGCTGTCGCTCGGCGGCGCGATCAACCGAGTGGCTGACCCGCTCGCGGCCTCTCAGGTCCAGTGGTACAAGGTCAGCGTCCCCGAGTCCAGCCTCGGCCTGAACCAGTACCTGGACATCGACACCGAAGGGTCTGTTCTGGCGGCGACCAACGCGACGCGTCTGGCGGTTTACAACACCGCGGGCGTCATCGTCGGTACGCTCGCCCCCGCCACTCGTCTGACATTCACCACGGGCCTGACGGACGCCACCGATGGCTCCGGGTCCCTCAGCCAGATCTCCCTGGGCGTCGGCAACCGACCCGCCGTAGGGACGAGCCTCGCGTACAACGGTCGCGACGGCAACCTGCAGGCGGGCACGTATCTGGTCGGCGTCGCCGGCCCCGGCACCGCGCCTTCGGCCACAGCCGCGTCGGGCAGCAACTTCGGCTTTGTTTCCACGAGCACGAACTCGGGCACGATCAACTTCAACATCCGCGCCGGGTTCGGTGCCATCCCGCTCGCGGGTACCGGCTCTTCCGTGCCAACCAGCGTGAACAACTGCGGATCGAGTTCCGCACTGCTCCGCGTGACGGTCACGCCGGCAACGAGCCCCAGCAGCACCGGCATCGCCGTCACCGCCGATCTCAGCGGCATCGGCCTCGCCAACCCCCAGACCTTCTTTGACGACGGGTCGAACGGCGACGTCACCGCGGGTGACAACATCTTCTCCTATAGCGCTGCGATCGCCAACAGCGTGGGAGCCGCCGCGTACACCTTCCCCTTCACCGTGACCGACGCGCAGGCTCGCACGGCCAACGGCACGGTCCCGCTGACCGTCACACTCTGCCCTCCCCAGGGTGACGAGTGCTCCAACCCGCTTGTGGCAACTCTCGGCAACAACGCCTTCACGACCACGGGGCTCGCCAACAACGCGACGACCACGTGCGGCGGCACGGGCGAGGATGTGTTCTTCGTCTTTACTCCGGCCATCACAGGCGCCCACGTGTTCAGCGTCTGCGGCGCAGGATTTGACTCTGTCCTTGCCCTCCGCAGCGACTGCGCAACGCAGATCGTGTGCGACGATGACGGCTGCGGTGACGGCCTCACCAGCAGCATCACCAGCAACCTGACCGCCGGCGTGCCCGTCATCGTCCAGATCGACGGCTTCGGCGGCGCGGATGGTTCCGGCACGCTCGTGATCTCCGACAGCGTCCCGCTGGGCGTTGCTGGCACGGCTGTGACGGGCCAGGAAATGACCACGGTCCTGCTCCGGGCCACGGTCAGCCCCGGCAACCCCCCCCCGAGCACGGGCGTCACCGTCACCGGCGACCTCTCGAGCATCGGTGGTTCCAGCACCCAAGCCTTCTTCGACGACGGCACCAACGGCGACGTGACCGGCGGTGACAACATCTTCTCCTACGCCTACTCCCTCCCGATTTCCGTCCAGACGGGTGCGTACTCCGTGGCTGTGGCCGCGGCGGACGCCCAGTCCCGCACCGCCAACGGCACCATCGCCGTCACGGTGACCAACGGCGCCAGCGGCGCGTGCTGCACCGCCGGCTCCTGCGCCCTCTCCCGTGAGACCCTGTGCGCTGCCGGCGGCGGCACCTGGCAGGGCAACGGTTCTTCCTGTGGTTTCAGCTACACCTTCGCGTCCAGCAGCGGTACGTTCGAGGACATCTCGACCACCGGCGTCGAGCTCACCGGAATCTCCAACGCCGACGATGCGACGACCGCCCAGTCGCTCCCCTTCACCTTCAACCACCTCGGCAACGCGTACACCAGCGTGAACGTGTCGTCGAACGGCAACCTGCAGTTCGGCGCGTCCAACAGCACGGTGTTCACCAACGTCGCGATCCCGAACGCCGCGGTGCCCAACGACATGCTCGCCCCGGCGTGGGACGACTACGACCTCGACGAGGCCAGCGCAGGCCAGGGCGCGGTCTACTACCTCGACGACTCCGCGAACGGGCGCGTCGTCTTCTCCTGGCAGAACGTTGCCCAGTTCAACGTCGTTCCCCTGGACAGCAACAACTTCCAGGTGATCCTCTACAGCAATGGCAACGCCGAGTTCCGCTACGGCGCCATGAACAACATCCTGAATCCCTCCGTCGCTGGTGACACGGTGACGATTGGCTACGAGGACAGCGCGGGCGCTTCCGGTGGTTCGCTCGACCCCGTCAGCCAGGTCGGTGCAGGCAGCGTGGCCTTCATGCTGAACGCGCAGAACGTCAACCCCTGCGGCCCATCCTGCGACACCATCGACTTCAACAACGACGGCCTCTTCCCCGACACCATGGACATCGACGACTTCCTGAGCGTGTTCTCGGGCGGCCCCTGCTCCAACGACCCCAACTGCGGTGACATCGACTACAACAACGACGGCCTCTT
>DATAKA010000108.1:0-19515 GCA_036261855.1 Phycisphaerales bacterium
AAGAGGCCGTCGTTGTTGTAGTCGATGTCACCGCAGTTGGGGTCGTTGGAGCAGGGGCCGCCCGAGAACACGCTCAGGAAGTCGTCGATGTCCATGGTGTCGGGGAAGAGGCCGTCGTTGTTGAAGTCGATGGTGTCGCAGACGGGGCCGCCGGTGCCGGAGAGGATGAGCTCCTGCACGCCGGGGACGGCGGTGAGGTCCAGGGCGGAGGACTCGCCCAGGTTCCCGACAAAGAACCCGCCGTCGATGCCGCCGAAGATCTGGTTGGAGACGTTGCCGTAGTCACCCGAGCCGATGAAGCCGGTGACCTTGATGGGGTCGGTGCCGTTCCAGCCGAGTTCGCTCAGCTTGAGGGAGAACTCCGCGCCACTCGCCACGGCGGCCGCGCCGGAGACGCTGGGGACGGCCGCGCCGTCACCGGTCACGCCCGCGGCGTTGCTGTTGTCGAGGGCGACGACGAGGTAGCCGCTCGAGAGCACCGCGCCGGCGATCTGGTTGTTGACGTCGCAGGGCGACAGGGTGAGGTCGTTGTTGGCATTGGCGAAGCGCGGCGAGGAGTTGGTCTCGCTGGGGTCGGTGGCGCTGCTGAAGGGCTGGCACTCGGCGAAGGTGCCGGGGAACGTGATGGGCTCGTTGGTGGCCCGGTCACCGCCGCTGTAGGCGGTGAACTCGGTCTGGTAGCCGCCCAGTTCCTGGCGGCCGCCGGAGCGGATGACCACGGCGTTGGCGTAGATCTGCGTGGCGTCGTTGCCGAGGCGGACGACGTAGTCGGCGGTGAAGCCGGGCTCGAAGCGGAGGCCGGTGCCGGCGCCGACGGCGTTGTTTCCGCCGTTGCCCATGCGGTTGAGGCCGTTGTTGGCGTCCAGGAAGGGGTTGGGGACGAGGTCCGCGACGCCCTTGAGCTGGTTCTGGCCGTCGGTGGCGTTCACATCGAAGAACATGACGAGGCTGTTGAAGTTGTTCTCGAGATTGCCGCCGACGAAGAGGTGGAGGCGGTCGTTGGGGGCGTCGACAAAGGCCCAGACGTTGTCGAGCTCGCTGCCGAAGGCGTTGACGTGGTCGGGGCTGATGAGGCCGGCGGGGGTATTGCTGACACCGCCGGTGTTGAGGTTGTTGAAGGAGACCTGGAGGCCGATGGCGTTGTTGCCGCCGGCGAGGGTGCCGGGGCCGCTGGCACCGGTGCTGCCGAGGTAGGTGCCCGCGCTGCCGACGCCGGTGATGCCGCCGAGGCCGTCGGGCGTGCCGGTGGGGATGGTGACCCAGTCGGTGTAGCCTGTCGCGGTGTCGGAGTTGAAGATGATCATGGCCTCGGGCTCAAAGCCCGCGTCGAAGGTGAGGCCGTTGGTGGCGGTGGGGGAGGAGGCGGAGATGCCGGGGACAAAGCCGAAGCCCCAGTTGGCGTTGCCGTTCAGTAAGCGGTTCTGGCCGCCGGCGACGGCGTCCAGGAAGATGGCGAGGCGGTTGAAGTTGGCATTGTTACCCGTGATGAAGAGGTGAAGGATGTCGTCGCTGGTGTCGCCGGGGGTGGCGTTGTCATAGACGACGGCGAACGTGCCGTTGATCTCGGAGCCGCCGAGGCTGGTGTAGTTGCTGTTCAGGGCAACGCGGCGGTTCTCGTAGACGCCGCCGACGCCGTTGATCTGACCACCGTCGAGCACGCCGTCCATGACCGGAGCGGTGGCGACGGGGGTGAGCTGGGCCGCTGAGAGGGAGACGAACTGGTTGCCCGCGATCGTGGTGAAGTTCACGGCGTTGCCGGCGCCGAGGGCCGCGCTGTTGGCGGGCAGGCCATCGGCGGCGATGACCTGGTTGGAGAGGTTGGATCCGTTGCCGAGCACGGCATTCAGCTTCAGGCCGCCCGCGCCGCTGGTGATGCCCAGGGCGGCGAAGGGGATGGCGATCTCAATGCCGTTGACGGCGTCCTCGGGGTTGCCGGAGACACCGATGAAGGGCTCGCTGTCGCCGTAGGAGGTGGGTTGGTTGTTGACCCACACCTGGGTGTACGGCTCGGGGCCGGAGCGCAGGCCATCGACGGTGAACTGGGCGGAAGCCTGGCCGGCCAAAGTGGCGAGCAGGCTTGCGGACACAAGGACTGACTTCTTCATCTCTACGACTCCGGAAAGGGGGTTGTGGTGGGGGACGTTTGGAGCGCGGAACGGGCCCGGGCGGCGGGTGCCGCCGGGCGGTGCGCGACATGGAATATACACGCCACAGGCGGGTGGGGTGAAGTGAAATGTGGGGGAAATTTGCGGGTCTTTCGGGCTTTTCGGACGCAGGGCCCACCATGGTCGAGAATGGGCGTTCTGCCGGTTCCCAGCCTTGGGAAAACCCCGGGCGGGGCGCAGTGGCATCAAAATGGAGTTGCGGGGCACCCTTGTCCCGCGTGGTTCGGGGCTGGTATGCTCATGGGTTCGAGATGGGGTTTATGGCCGCGTGTGGTCGGGTGCGGAGAGGGCTGGGTGAGGCGCGGCGGACGAATGTCAAGCGGTGGCACGGCGTTCGCCGAGTGCAGATGGAGGAATGGGGGCGGGTGGGGGCGGATCGGTTGGTCACACCGGGTGCGCAGGGGGCGCGGCCCGGTGAACAGAGGAGCTCGCCATGCAACGTCAACGCAGCGGTTTCACACTCATCGAGTTGTTGGTGGTGATCGCGATCATCGCGCTCCTGATCGGCATCCTGATCCCCGCGCTGAGCAAGGCGAGGAACACCGCGAGGAGCCTCAAGTGCCTCACGAACGTGCGGTCGATGGGGCAGGTGATGACGTACTACGCGAACGATTACAAGAACTGGTACCCGATCGTGCCGCGGCCCGCGAATGCAAGCACGCAGTTCCTGGATGATCAAGGTCGGTTCGGCGGCCTCGCCGGGTTCTTCAGTTTGAACCAGCAGGGTTCGGACGACGGTGGTTCAGCTTGGACCGCGAACACCTACCTGCCCCCGACGGCGGGCAACACACCAGTGCTGAAGAAGTACATGCCGGGCGAGAACTTCGAGATGCTGGCCTGTCCGATGGACAAGCTCGACATCTTCTACGCGACGGCGTGGGGAACGGGGCGGCCGCTGACAGTGAGCCTGCTCAACTCTGCGTACCCCGGACCGGGTTCCCCGGCTTCGCCCGGGAGGCGTATTCCGCGGGCACCGCGGAGCGAGCAGGAAGTCATCGGGTACAACATCTCCTACCTCTATATCGCAGGCCTGATGACGGACGAGCCGGCCATTCCTGTGCCGCCGCCGATCTGGGGTGATGAAACACTCGCGAACGACTACGGAACCGATGCGTGGTATGGTGCGGGTGGGAACAACGACCAGCAGGGTGCCACACTGGTGGGCTCTCAGGGCCCGGGCTATTACGGTGAGCGGGACAATCACGGCGCTCAGGGCGGCAACTTCGCCTATGTCGACGGGCATGCGAAGTTTGAAACACAGAACGTCCACGACTTCTTCTTCGGGTCCGGCCCCAACAGCATCAACGCGGCGAGGCCGGGACGCAGCGCTCGCACGCAGACCGTCGATTGACGCGCACCTTTCGCCCCTTGCACACGACCCCCTCTTCCTGATACCCTCCGCCCCCTGTGAGCGAGTCTTCTTCGACATCGACGGGCGGGCATGGTGCGGGCGGTTCTCCGTCTGGGCAACCTGCCGCGCAGGCTTCCACGCCGTCCAAACCGACGACATCCTGGGTCCGGCGGCTGTTTCTGGCGCAGGAGTCCGGGCTTGTGCTGGTCATCGCGCTGCTGATGGCGGTGCTGACGATTTTCAGCGGGACCAAGGTCGCGCGGGAGCGGGTCGCCCTCCCGCAGGGCGTGGCGATCGTGAACGAGGCCGGGCCTGAGCGCCGGGCCACCATCGACGGCGTCGAGCGCATCTTTGACGAGCGTGAAGGGTGGACGCTCGACCAGCGGCCCGCGGGCACGTTCTTCGTGCGGGAGCGCACGACCAGCAAGTTCCTGAACGTCGAGAACCTCATGACGGTGCTCGTCTTCGCGAGCTTCATCGCGATCATGGCGGTGGGCATCACGGCGGTCATCGTGATGGGCGGCATCGACCTCTCGATCGGCAGCACCTACGCGCTTGCCGCGCTCGTGGGCGGCATCGCGCTGCGGTACAACATGAGCGATGGGTGGCCCGCGCCCACGATCCGCGGGAGTGGGGCACTGTGGTGGGCCGCGGCGGCCGCGGGCGTTGTGATGCTGGTGGCGACGCGCGTGCTGGGCACGCGGGGCAGGTCCCTCGCGGCCAAGAGCGCGGCGGGTAAAGGTCGGTTTAACTGGGCCTCCATGCACACTGCAATGCTGTGGGCGGGCATGGGCGTCCTGCTGATGGCGGGTTGGCACTTTGTGGACGCCCTGTGGCGCGTGGAGGGGGCGAGCACCGCGGGCCGCAGCGGGCTGGCGTGGTACTTCAGCCTGCCGCTGGCTGTGGCGGTGTGCGGCGTGGTGGGCTGTGTGTGCGGGTGGCTCAACGGGCGGATGGTGGTGGGGCTCAAGGTCCACCCGTTCATCATCACCCTGGGCACCATGGCTGCGTACCGCGGGCTGGTGGCGCTGCCGACGCAGGCGCAGACCGTGGCGAACATCGCGCCCAGCGTGCAGGGGTTTGTGAAGTGGAGCATGCCGATCGGCAACGGCATCACGATTACGCCGGTGCCGGTGCTGGTCATGCTGGTGGTGGGGCTCCTGGGCTGGCTCGTGCTCTCGAGCACGGTGCTGGGCCGGCGGGTCTATGCCATCGGCGGCAACGAAACGGCGGCGCGGTACGCGGGCATTCCGGTGGACCGGGTGAAGGTCACCGTCTATGCGATCATGGGGACACTCGCGGGCATCAGCGCGTTTGTCTACTTGGGCTACTTCGGGGCCGCGGAGACCAACGCGGGCAAGGGGTATGAACTCAACGCCATCGCCGCGGCGGTGATCGGCGGGGCGAGCCTTTCGGGCGGACGCGGGAGCGCCGTGGGCGCGGTGCTGGGGGCGATCCTGGTAGGCCTGATCGACAACGGCATCGTGATGCTGCAGATTGACCAGAACTACAACCAGATCATCCTGGGCGGCGCGATCATCGTGGCGGTGGTGCTGGACCAGTTCAAGGGGCGGCTGGTGCCGGGGCGGTAAGGGTATGGTGCCGGGTGCTGGGTGCCGAGTGCCGGGTTTGCGATGGGTCCGTGCTTCAGGCTTGGGCGGGCACGTGCTTTGGCAGTGCCGATGCAGAACTTTGGGGTTGCGCGAGCGGGACGATCGTGTTCTCCGCGATCGCGAAGATGCGTCGGCGCGGGGCGCGATGATCGACCGTGCCGCCTGAGGTGAAGTCGCAGAACGCGGGCAGGGTGATCGTCGCCGACATGTCGTCGTGATCGTCGATCACGAAGCACCAGAGTTTGAGCGTGTCTGAACTGGAGCGGAGCTTCACCACCGGGTGCACGTGGCCGGCGAAGACCGTGCGGCTCGGGATGTGCGTGGGCTCGTGGATGAACGTGAAGGACCCCTCGTCGTGGCGCGGCTGAAGCACGCGCATGTTCCACCATCGGGCGACCTTTTCCAGGTGCCGGTCGTGGTTGCCGGGGATGACGGCGAACTCGCAGGTGTGCCGCTCGCGCCAGACGCGGACGGCTTCGAGCATGGGTTCGGTGAGGCCCGCGGGGGCGTGGAGCAGGTCTCCCAGGATGAGCACACGTTGCGGTTGTGTTGCGGCGATGAGGGCCGTGAATGCGGCGAGTTGGCGGGTCATCACATCGGGCAGCGGGATGCCGTGGGCGGCGAAGGTCTCGACTTTGCCAAGGTGCAGGTCGGCAAGGAGGAGCGTGCTTCGCGCGTGCCAGAACGCGGCGCGCTGCGGGAGCAGCGTGAACTCATCGCCGGCGAGCGTGATGGTGCAGGGGGCGGGCACGGGGAAGTGTTGCCGGGAAAGCGCCGGCAGGCCGAGGAATGGGCCAAAGGCGTCAGACGGGCTTGATCTCGACGCTGACCACGTGGAGAAGGGTTGAGCCGACGTTCTGGAGCGTGTGCGGGGTGAGCGGTGCGGCCCATAACGCTTGTCCTGGCAATGGTTTAGGTTGATTCCGCGAGTCGTACGTGATATCTCCGCGATCGTCACGACGGATGATGTCGTGAGAGGCCAGCACGTCGTTCACGGCGGGCCACTCGTGGGTGCAACGGCACGGTGTCGCCCGGTGCGATGCGCGTGCCCAAGCACACGGACGCGGTCGTTCTCCAACAGCAGCGTGTGGTGCCGGGGGGCGGCGGCAAGGGCGTCGAGCGGATTCAAGGGCATCGGAAGTCGTAGAAGGACACAGCCATGAGCGCGAGCGTTTCAGTGACAGCAGTGAAGGCCAGCCCCATGCACGCAGCGCGGGTGGACCCCGCGCGGTGGTTCTACTCGTTCGCGGCGGTGATCATGTTCGCGAGCGTGATGGTGGGGTTTGAGCGGTTTTATCTCCACGGCCGGTCCTTCCCGGACCGCGAGATCACACCGCCGATCAAGGCGCTGGTCATCTCGCACGGCGTCGTGATGATGCTCTGGATACTCCTGTTCATGCTGCAGCCGATGCTCGCGGCGATGAAGCGCGTGAAGGTGCACATGACCATGGGCAAGATCGGCGCGGTGCTCGCCGCGGCGGTTCTGGTGCTGGGCATCATGATCGGCGTGCAGTCAGCGCGATTCACGCCGCCGGACGCGTTCATCATGGGGTACACCCCCACGCAGTTCATGGCGGTGCCGGTGCTGTCGGTCATTTTCTTCGCGGCGATGGTGGGCATCGCCATCTGGCAGCGGAAAAAGCCCGCGGTGCACCGGGCGCTCATGCTCGCCGCGACGCTGGGCGTGATCTCGGCGGCGCTCAACCGCATCCCGGCGCTGAACGACCTGTACATGGGTACCGTGTGGGACCGCCTGTTCGGCCCTTTCTTCGCCGCGGTGGTGCTGGGCGCGGTGCTGCTGGCGCTGCGGTGCGTGCTGGTGAGGGGCATTGACAAGTGGCTCGCCCTGGGCGTGGGCGCGGTGACGGCGTGGTCGGCGTTCATCGTGATCGTCGCGAAGAGCAGCGTGTGGGTGTCGTTCGCGGAGATGGTGGTGAAGTAAGCCGCGCTGTGCCGCCGACGCACATAGCGCACGCGCAGCATAGAGAAACGCTCCGGCGACGGGCCGCGCACTCCGCGCCCGTCGCCGTTTGCTTCTTTACTCGGCGAGAATGGCGTGCACGCCCCGCAGTGGGTTGACCATCTGCGTGATGTGCAGGCTCACCAGGCTGCTCGCGAGGGCCGCGGCCTCCGCGCGTGTCGTGCCGTGCTGCTCCACCAGCAGGTCGAGCATCCCGGATGCGGCCACCTCCGCGGCCTGATCCAGCGTTGGCCCAAAGCCCAGCGTGACCCACCCGGCGGGAGTGCGTGCCCTGGGCCCTGGGAGCGCAATCCCGGGCCGCAAGTTCACCCTCAAGCGAACTTCTTCCATCGGGCACTCGATCGCCGTGCCGCTGAGCTCGCCATCACCTTGAAGTGCGTGGCCGTCGCCCAGCGACAGCAGTGCACCGGGCGTCATCACGGGGAGCGAGAGCACGGCGCCCTCGACCAGCTCGCGGCAGTCCATGTTGCCGCCGCACGGGCGCGGCGTCCAGCCGCACGCGTCTTCCGCGTCCGGCGACAGCCCGATCGTGCCCATGAACGGGCGCAGTCGCACGGTGTGCCCCAGGTCGTTGGTTGCGTGCGTGCGTGCCTGGTTGATGGTCCACCGCAGGAGCATGAGTGGGGCGTCACCAATGCCCAGCGCCCCGTTGAGCGCCGAGTTCGACATGCCGCGTCCGGCGTATGTCCAGCCCCAAGCGCCCGGCCGGATGTGCTCGAGCGTCACGTCCAGCGCATCGCCGGGCTTCGCGCCGCGCACGGCGATGGGGCCGCATAAGCAGGGGCCCGCGTCGCGAACCGGGTCGCGAGGCTCCACCTTCCGCCGCGGTGCCGTGGTGGAGGTGGGCGCCTCAAGCCCCCACGACACGTCCGGGATGTTCGTGACCGTCACCGTGTCGCCCGGTTCCAGCGTCAGCACCGGCGTCGCTCGCGATGAGAAACGACCGTGCAGGTGGGGCCGAGCGGCGTCGAGCACATGGTGCATGGGGGGTGTGTAGGCCGCATGGCGGCAATCATCAAACCGGGTGTAGCCTCACCGCGTGGGGCAGGTTCGGACAGGCTACTTGAGCCGCACGAGCTTGCCCTTGCGTTTCACGATGTTCTTGTAGTCCCATTGGATGTCGATGGACTTCTTGAGCCAGCGCTTCAGGTCCTTGACGGAGATGTCGTCCAACTTGGTGTAGCGTGCGGCGGCGGTCTTGAACTTCGTGCCCGGCGGGTCGGGCAGCAGGCCGCTCTCGGCGGGCTCGTCGAAGGACTGGCCGCTCCAGAAGAGGAGGCGGATACAGGGGCCTGACTTCTTGCTGCCCTTGAGGAAGTGGTAGCCGACGATGGGGTTGCCATCAAGGAACCAGACAGGGTGTCGGTGCCAGATCTTGCACTCAGAGCCCTTGAGGTGCTTGTCGATGGTGGCCGCGAGCATGTCGCAGATGGGGGCATCGGTAGCGGATTGGGCGGCGTTGTAAGTGAGGATGTCTTTGGGGATCGGCATGGAATGCACCTCATTCACATTGCGACGCAGAACGCTGGCCAGCTTTGCGCAGATAACTGACTTGGGTCACGCCAGTTTCTCTCCACACTCCGGGCAGGGCGCCTCTGGTGGCAGGCTGGCACGGTCGTACCCGCAGTGCCGGCATGTGGGTTCGGCGTCGGGGGCGTAGAGCTCAAGAAAGCCGCAGCGGACGCAGCGGAGTGTTGCCACCTGAAGCCTGTCCCTGCCGTCTGCCTTGAAGCTCTCGCTCAAGAATGAACGGCTGGGAGTTCCCCGGACCCATTCCTGCACACGCTCGGGCCCGCTGCCGCCGATCATGCTCTTTGTTCGGCCAGCACCATCGACGAGGATGCCGAGCTCCATGGGCGCGGAGCACTTGGCGCAGTTGGTGGATGGGCGGGGACGTTCCATGTCGGCGGTGCCGGGTGCTACACGTACCTCGCCACTTCCTTCGCCACCTCGATCGTCGTGTTCTTCCCGCCCATGTCGTACGTCTTGACCTTGCCTTCCTTGATGACGCGCGCGACCGCGGCTTCCAGGCGCAGGGCCATGTCCTTCTCGGCCTTCCCGCCGCCGCCGTGGCCTTCGCCCAGCCAGTCCAGCATCATCTTCGCCGTGAGCAGCATCGCGTGCGGGTTGACCTTGTACTGCCCGGCGTACTTGGGGGCGCTGCCGTGGGTGGGTTCAAAGACGGCGTACTTGTCGCCGAGATTGGCGCTCGGCGCGAAGCCCAGGCCGCCGACGAGGCCGGCGCACAGGTCACTCACGATGTCGCCGAACATGTTCTCGGCGACGATCACCGAGTAGTCCTGCGGGTTCTTGAACATCCACATGCAGATGGCGTCGATGTTCGCCTCGTCTGCCCAGATCCCCGCCGGCTTGTACTCCTCGGCCATCTTGCGGAAGATGCGGGTCATGAGGCCGCCGGTCTCGCGCAGCACGTTGGGTTTTTCCACCAGCGTCACGCGCTTCCGGCCGGTCTTCTTCGCGTACTCAAACGCCTGGCGGCAGATGTTCGTGCACCCCTGCACGCTCACGATGCGGGTGGAGAGGGCGACGTTCTCGAGGCCCTTGTCCTTCCACGGCTTCATCTTGGGATTCGCGCACAGCGCGGTGTACACGGGCTCGGGTAGCGGGAAGAACTCGACGCCGCCGTACATGCCCTCGGTGTTCTCGCGGAACACGACCTGGTCGATCAGGATGTCCTTGGCCTCCGGGTTGTTGAGGCGGCTGCCACGGTAGTTGAGCGGGTTGCCCTCGTAGGTCTTGCAGGGGCGCATGTTCGTGTGGAGGTTGAACATCTGCCGGAGCTTCACGATCGGAGAGAAGTACACCAGCTTCTTGTCCTTGAGCTCGGGCGCGAGCTCTTCCTTCGCCTCGTCCTGCGGTTTGCTCGTGATGGCCCCGAACAGTCCACACGTGGTGCTCTGCAGCGTCTTGATAGATCGGTCGGGCAGCGCGTTGCCCTCCTTGCACCAGAAGTCCCAGCCGATGTCGGTATGGATGTACTCGGCATCGAGCTTCATGGCATCGAGCACGATGCGGGTGGCTTCCATCACGTCGTTGCCGATGCCGTCACCGGGCATCCAGGCGATCGAGAACTTGGCCATGGGGGTCGCTCCAGAAAGGGCAGTTGCCGCAGAAGACACGGGTGGGGAACCAATTCATTAACCGACGCCGCCCCAGTGTATCTAGTGCGCCGACGGCGCACCTCGCCCGAGTGTGACCGCGGTCGTGAGTGTGATGGTGCCAGTTGCTACCATTTTCTATGGGCGCAATTGACGTGAAACGAGATGATTTGCGGCTCCGGCTGCGTGCAACGGCCGCGGCGGATGTGCCCGTGCTCTTTGACTTGCAGAGCGACACCGAAGCAAACCGGATGGCCGGGACCAAGGCGCGAAGCCGTGAGGCGTTCTTTGCCACGTGGGAGAAGATCTTCGCGGACCCCAAGGTTCGGTCCCGCGTGATCGAAGTGGATGGAGTCATCGTGGGCGGTGTGTCGTGCTTCCAGGCCGAGGGGCGGGATGCGCTGGGTTACTGGATCGCGAAGCAGCACTGGGGCCGGGGTATCGCTTCCAGGGCGGTGGCGTTGTTCCTGGCGGTAGAGACGCGCCGTCCGCTGCACGCGACCGCGCGGCGGACCAATACCAGATCGCTGCGTGTGCTGGAAAAGTGCGGGTTCCGGTTGGTTGGGTACCGGATGGGCGAGGAAACCGAGCGGTACGTGGGCTGCGAGCTTGCGGAGTTTGTGCTGGAGTGATCGCGTTAGCGTGCGCTCGCGGCCACGGCCTTGAGCGCCGCAACATCCAGCTTGATCATGCCCATCATCGCCTGCATCACGCTGGCCGACTGTGGGCCCCCGATGCGCGCGAAGATCTCTTCGGGCACAATCTGCCAGGACAGGCCGAACTTGTCCTTGAGCCAGCCGCACATGATCGGCGAGCCGCCGTCCGCGGTCAGGCGTTCCCAGAAGTAGTCGATCTCCGCCTGGTCGTTGCAGTTCACAACAAAGGAAACGGCCTGGTTGAAGCCGGAGGGACCGCCGTTGAGGGCGGTGAACTGCTGGCCGTCCAACTCGAAAGATACGGTCATCACCGTGCCCTTGGGCGGTGTGTGGGGGGAGTCAAACTCGTACCGAGAGACCTTCGTGATGCGTGAGTTCTTGAAGACCGACGTGTAAAACTTTGCGGCGTCCTCCGCTTCTCGGTGGAACGAAAGGAACGGTGTGACTTTCTGGGTGGTGATCATCGACGCAGCATACCGCGGCAGCGGCGCTGCGCCAAACCCAGGCTGCTACCCCGAAGCGGGGCAAACGGCTCCCAGTGTGCGCACTTGTTCACGCCACTGTGAACTTGTTTTCGTGCGATTTTCACTTGGCTGCCGCGGCTGGCCGCGGTATGCTGAGTGCCATGAGCATAACCACCTCACCGTCGAAACCCGCTATGCAGATGCCCCCCATGTCCGCCGAGCACCAGGCCACCCAGAAGGTGGCGAATCGGCTTGTCGAACTCATGAATCAGGGCAAGAGCATGGACGCCATGCACGAGTTGTACGCCGACAACGCGCGGCAGGTCGAAGTCATGGACGCGCCGTGGTGCCCGCGCATCATCGAGGGCAAGCAGGCCCTCATCAAGAAGGCCGAGGAGTTCTGGAAGACGACCACGGTGCACGGCGCCACCACCGGCACGCCCATCGTGAACGGCGACCAGTTCATTCTCCCGATGAGCATGGACTGCACGTGCAACGCCGGGCCCATGGCGGGCCAGCGGATGAACATGAGTGAGACCGCGCTGTACACCGTGAAGAACGGCAAGATCACCGAGGGCAAGTTCTTCTATGGCGGGTGCGGCGGATGAAGGAACGCGTGGCCTACTGCTGTCCACGGTGCGGTGGGAAGTTAGTGCGTGGCGGGAAGCCGGGCGCGGCAGCCACTGGCGGCGCTGTCGGTGCGCTCATTGGCGCAGTGTTCAGCGGTGTCGTGTGCAAGAACTGCCAAACAACGTATGAACGGTCCGAATTGCCCCAGGCGGAACGCAGGAGACTCATGTGGCAGAACGTGGGGTTCATTGCTGCGGCAATTGCACTTCTCGTTGGCGTAGTGGTGTTGATGTCGTACAGGTCGCGGTGGTAAGGGCGATGACGTCACACCAGAGCGGTAGCATTCACGTATGAGCAAGATCGAGCGATTGGTGTTGGCGGTGGGGGAGCGCGATATCCACGATCTTGTCGCCGTATTGGTGGACACTGTGGACTCGGGCGCGGCCGTGAGTTTCATGCAGCCGCTCGCGGCCGATGTTGCGGAGGCGTGGTGGCGCAGCACGCTTGCCTCGCCGCACCCCCGCGCGGTGTTCCTGGTCGCCCGCGATTCGGAAGGCATCGTCGGCACGGTGCAGTTGCAGCCCGCGTGGGCCCCGAATCAGCCGCACCGCGCCGAGTTGTGCAAGCTCATGGTCCACCGGCGTGCACGCGGGCTGGGGCTCGGCAGGGCACTCATGGAAGCGGCCGAGGCCGCCGCGCGGGAGGCGGGCTTCACGCTCCTCACGCTCGACGGCAAGCGGGGCGGCGTGGCCGAGCAACTCTACGTGAAGATGGGCTGGACCCGCGTGGGCGTCATCCCGGACTTCGCAAGGGACCCGGACGACAAGTCATGGCACGACACGGTGATCTTCTACAAGAAGGTGCGTTAGGGAACGCGCATCGCGTGGACCAGCGCGTGCAGCTTCGCCGCGTCGAGGGACCCGTTCGTCCGCACGCCGCTGCACAGGTCGATGCCGAACGGTCGTACTTGTGAAATGGCCTCCGCGACGTTCGCGGGGGTGATGCCGCCGGCCAGGAAGACGGGCCGCGGGGACCGCTCGACGATTGCACGGCTCACGCCCCAGTCGTGTGTGCGTCCGGTGCCGCCCAATTCGCGGACACGCGCGAGCGGGTTGCCCGAGTCCAGGAGCAGCGTGTCCACGTGCTCGGCTGCGCGGAGCGCGAGGTCGATGGATTCTGGCCCGCGGACGTGGATGACCTGCACGATGCGGACGGCGGGGCACGATTCTCGCAGCGCGGCATAGACGTCTTGCTCCACCGTGTCGTCCACGAGCTGCACCGTGTTCACGCGGGTGCGGAGCACGTGCTCCACGACGGTGTCGGGGTCCACTTCGCTCGTGAGCAGGAAGGTCGCGATGGGGGCGGGGACGGATGCGGCGATCGATGCGATCAGGTCATCGTCGATCGGGCCGGGCCCGCTGGGCATGCGGGCCACCAGCCCAATCGCATCCGCCCCGGCGGCGATGGCGGTGCGGGCTTCTTCGAACGACGCGATGCAGCAGACCTTGAGGCGGGTCCTCATGAGGGTTCGAGGGTACGCTCCGGCCATGATCACGGGCGTGTTCCAGTTCGCGGTGGTGGTGCGGGACTATGACGAAGCCATCGCGTTCTACCGCGATGTGCTGGGCTTCGCGCTCCTCGAAGATACCGACATGGGCGGGGGCAAGCGGTGGGTGCGCGTGGGCGCGAAGAGTGGCGCCGTCATTCTGCTCGCCAGGGGCGTGAACGAGCAGCAGGCCTCCCGCATCGGCAACCAGACCGGCGGGCGGGTGTTCATATTTCTGGAGACCGACGACTGCCGTGGTGACTTCGCGCGGATGCTCGCGGCGGGCGTGCAGTTCCGCGGCGAGCCCCGCGAAGAGCCGTACGGGACCGTGGTGGTCTTCCAGGACCTCTACGGGAACCTGTTTGACCTCATCCAGCGGCGCAGTTGAGCGGCGCGGTGTGCTTAGGAGATCGCCGCGCGTTCCTGGTCCAGCACGCGGGCGACGGCCGCGGCGTCGTCCATCGTGGCGCGGAGGGTGAAGGGCGTGCCGGCCTGCAAAGCGAGGCACGCCTGCACAAAGTGGAAGACTTCCGCGTCGTAGCCGGTGGCGAAGTGGGCCGAGTCGGGCGTGATGGTGCGGGACGCTGCGCCCTCGAAGACCGTGACGGTGGGGGCGTGGGCCAAGTCCCACTCTGCGCTCGCCCGCTCGAAGTGCGCGAAGAACCGCATGCGGAAGCCTGCGCCGGGCTGGATGTCCCACGCGCCCTCGGCGGCGATGTGCACGCCGGGGAGCCCGTCGTACTGGTACAGGGTGGTCAGGTGGCTGTGGCAGCCGGTGGTCAGCGTCCGCGATGGAGTGCCGAAGCAGTGGCACACAAAGTCCGTGTCGTGCACGTGGAGGTCGAACAACGCCCCGCCGCTGCGCGACACATCGCGGTAGAACTCCGCCGCCCACGTGGGGCCAGCGCCCAAGCGCGTGAGCGTGAGGGAACGCAGCTTGCCGAGCGACTGGTCCGCGATGCGGTCCTTCAGCCAGTCCCAGCCGGGCCAGAACCGCATGCACATGGCGGGCATCGCGACCTGGCGGGGCCGCGCGGCGGCCGCATCGCGCACCCGCGCGACCTCGCCCGCGCTCAGCGCCACGGGCTTCTCGATCAGCACGTGCTTGCCCGCCGCGAGCGCGGCCAGTGCCACCGCCGCATGCGTGTCGGTGTACGTGCACACCGAGATGGCATCCACCTCGGGGTCGGCGAGTGCTTCGTCGGCGCTCGCGTAGATGCGGAGCGCGCCCACGTCCAGCGCCACCTGCTGCGTCGCGATGTTGCCGGCGGACGCCGCCTGCCCGCCAAGGATCTCGCGGGCCTTGGGGTCGGCCACGCCCAGCACCTGCACGGGCAATCCCGAAGCCGCCGCGCGTGCGTAGGCCGCGGCGTGGGTGCGGCCCATGAATCCAAGGCCCAGGATGGCGACGCGGAGGGGCATGCGGTGGTCGTGCGGAAGAACGTGCGCGGTACAGTACCCCACGCAGCCACGCCCTGTGGTTCACGGAATCGCGGGCGCCGGGAAGGAGTCCGGTATGGAGCAGGCCGAGGTCGTCCAGCGGCGTCTGGAACGCATCACGACGCAGGTGTACCCCGAGAGTGCCCACGCGAGCCGCGCGGTCGCGGAGCGCATCGCCGCGCTCATCCGGGAGCGGGCCAGCGCAGGGAAGCACGCGGTGCTGGGCCTGGCCACGGGCTCCACGCCCGTGGGCGTGTACGAGCATCTTGTCCGACTCCACAAGGAAGGTTTGTCCTTCCGCAACGTCGTCACGTTCAACCTGGACGAGTACTGGCCGATGGACCCCGCCTCCATCCATTCGTACAGCCGCTTCATGCGCGAGCACCTCTTCGATCACATCGACATCCCCAGGGCCTCCATCCACATCCCGGACGGCACGGCCGCGCGGGAGAACGTCGCCAGGGCGTGCGCGGCGTACGAGGAAGCCATCCGCGATGCCGGGGGCATTGATCTCCAGCTCCTGGGCATCGGGCGCACCGGCCACGTGGGGTTCAACGAGCCCGGGTCCTCGCGCGAGAGCCGCACGCGCCTCATCACGCTCGACCGCGTGACGCGGATGGACGCCGCCGGCGACTTCTTCGGCGAGCGGCACGTGCCGCGCCAGGCCATCACCATGGGCGTGGGCTCCATCATGGATGCACGCGAGGTCGTGCTCATGGCCTTTGGTGAGCACAAGGCGGGGATCGTGCGCCGGGCCGTGGAGGAGCCCGTCTCCGCGATCGTCGCCGCCAGTTACCTCCAGCAGCACGCGAGCGCCCGCTTTGTGCTCGATGCCGCCGCCGCGGCGGAGCTCACGCGGATCAAGACGCCGTGGCTGCTGGGTTCGCTCGCGGACCTTGGACGCGAGTGGGACACCGCGATCACGCGCAAGGCCGTGCTGTGGCTCGCGACCACGGTCAAGAAGCCGATCCTGAAGCTCACCAACGAGGACTACAACGAGCACCACCTCCAGGACCTGCTCGCCACGCGCGGCGGGAGCAAGGGCGCGTACGAGATCAACCTCGAGGTCTTCCGCGCGATGCAGCGGACGATCACCGGCTGGCCCGCCGGAAAGCCCCGCGACGGCGCGGCGGGCTTCACGGACACGCCGCGCGACCACCGCGTCCCCGCGGCGGGGCCGGGCACGGGCGGCGGGAGCGGGGACGAGTTTCCCAAGCGCGTGATCGTCTTCAGCCCGCACCCCGACGACGATGTCATCAGCATGGGTGGCACGCTCATCCGCCTGTGCGAGCAGGGGCACGAGGTGCACGTGGCCTACCAGACCAGCGGCAACATCGCCGTGTGGGACGAGTACGCGCTGCGGCACGTGGACTTCGTGCGCGAGCTCGCCGCGCTTGTGCCGGGGCTCGGGAAGGATGCGGCCGCGGTGCTGGAGCGCGATGTCTCCGCCTTCATCGCGCACAAGGCCGCGGGGGAGATGGACACGGCGACGCTCCAGGCGATCAAGGGGCTGATCCGCCGGACCGAGGCGCGTGCGGGCGCGCGTGCGGCGGGCGTGGCCCCCCCACGCGTCCACTTCCTCGACCTCCCCTTCTACGAGACCGGCGCGGTCCGCAAGAAGCCCCTCGGCGAACGCGACTACGCGATCACGATGGAGCTCCTGAAAACCGTCCGCCCGCACCAGGTCTACGCGGCGGGGGACCTGTCGGACCCGCACGGCACGCACCGCGTCTGCCTCGCGAGCGTGCTGGAGAGTTTCCGGCGCCTCACGGCCGAACCGTGGATGGCGGCCTGCACGCTCTGGCTCTACAGGGGCGCCTGGCAGGAGTGGGGGCCGCACGAGATCGAGATGGCCGTGCCGCTGTCACCGGACGAAGTCCTGCGCAAGCGCGCGGCGATCTTCAAGCACGAGAGCCAGAAGGACACCGCCCTCTTCCCCGGCCCCAGCGACACCCGCGAGTTCTGGCAACGGGCCGAGGACAGGAACCGCGCGACCGCACGCCTGTACGACGCGCTGGGGTTGGCGGAGTATGAAGCGATCGAGGGGTTTGTGCGGTGGAACGGGAAGTAAGACGAAGGCTTGAACCACGAAGGCACGAAGAGCACAAAGGAAGACAGGAGAGAGGAAAGGAAAGAAGAAGGGCGGGAACGCTGGGGAAGCAGAGGGCGCGGAGGCGATGGGAAGACGGGGAAGAGAGGCGGGGGCGGTGAAGAGTGAGGAGTGACCAGTGAAGAGTGAAAAGGCAAGGCCCGGGGCAGTGCCGCCGGGCCTTGGGTGGTTCCCCTGTTCACTCTTCACTTGTCACTGTTCACTTCGGCTCACGCCGCGATCGTGGCCTGAGACTGTTCACCCCAGGGGCCGCGTTCGCCTGTCGGATTGACCCAGCGGAGCCAGTAGTAGGCCGTCTTGCCGCCGTCGGCGGTGTTGTAGTTGAGGACAAAGGGCGCGTTGGTGTCCACGGCGACGAACCGCAGCTGGTCCTCGCTCGTGGGCGGGGCGTTGCCGACAAAGTGCCAGATCTCGGCGCCCAGCACGCCCGCGGGCTTGGCCTTCCGCGTGGGCGTCATCTCGT
Organism: Phycisphaerales bacterium; assembly: GCA_036261855.1. GTDB lineage: Bacteria > Planctomycetota > Phycisphaerae > Phycisphaerales > UBA1924 > BJHL01. The sequence goes on from DATAKA010000108.1 coordinate 17,479, forward strand.
CCGCGAAGTGCAGGGTGTGCTGCAACCGCTGCCCGCAGGAGATGGAGCAGATGGGGGCGGTGGTGGGCGGGCCGATGGGCGCGGGGTCGATGCTCACGGTGATGCCCAGCGCGGCCTTCTCGGCGTCGCTCACGACGCTGGAGGCCTGCAGCCGGCGGACAAGAGGCCGGATGGAGGCCGTAAGCCCCGAGCGGGCGTCGGTCTTGGCCTCCTGCGCCGACTTGGCGGCGGCCTTGGCCGCGATGTGGGCGGCGAAGTTGGTGTTGAAGATCGTCTGGTTGGTGGTGATGGGCGTCATGTCCGCCGCGACCAGGCCCAGCGCGGCCAGGTTGGCGTTGGCGTAGGTCACGAAGTTGGTGACCCACGCCTGATAGTCCGCATCGGGGCCGGGGAGGTAGTCTGCCATGGCTCTGTTCATCCTTGTGTCAGGAGACGTCTTCCGTGCGTCGGAAGACCCGCGGCCCGGACCAGTTCCCTCCACCGCGCTCGGGCCGACGAGTCACGCGCGGGGACGACTGGCTTTTTTCTCGGCGCGTGCGCGGGGCGGCTTCAGGGAAGAAAAGACATTGCACCACAGAGCACACGGAGAGCACAGAGGGGAGAAGAGAGACGGCAGAAGTGTGGGAAAGAGGGGTGGGGAATCGGGTGCTTTGTGTGCGAGCGCGGCGGTGGTCCACAAGGTTGTGGCGAGCGCTGTGTGCAGAGACAGGAATCACCGCGCGGATGTGCGGACAGGTCCGCACCAGGAGCGGGCCGGGCCCGCGTTTATGAGGCGGGAGGGCGGGTCACAGCCTGTGAGCTGTGGTCCGGTTGTGAGGGGGCGGGGAGGGGTGGGGGCGCAAGAATGGGCGGACTTCCAGGCGCCGGTGAGGGCTGCAGCCAATCCCGCATCACTCTCCGCCCGGACAACGGCCGCCCGCCGTGCTGGTCGTGCGTTGTAGCGGCATTCAGCGGCAGTGCATTGGGCGGCAGTTCCGACGTTTCAGTCGGCAAGAGGGCAACTTCGTGACGAACTCGTCCCCTCTATGATTCCTACCAGCCCTTCTTTGCCGGCGGTGCCGCTATAGGAGTACGAGGTGAGTCCTGAACTAAAGACTACGAATCTATTCAGGTGGCTCAAGAAGAGATCCGAGCGGCTTGCTACTCGGGTCACCGCAGTCCGGGACGAACAATCCAAGTGGCTGCCCTACATCATCACAGTATTCCCACATTTTTCGGGTCACGGTGTTGAGCACAGCGATCGCATAGTCTCCCAACTCTCTCGATTGATCTTCAAGAGCAGCACATCAGGCGGAAACGCCCTGGCGCCCGTGGTGGGACTCTCGGCTGCCGAGGCCTACTGCCTGCTCTGCTCAGCGTATCTGCATGATATGGGAATGGTGGTGTCGCCCGGTACTCAGTCGGAGATTCTCGACTCAGCGGCGTGGCAATCGTTTGTTGCTCAGGGCGGCAAGGGCCACGACGGATACTTAAAGTACACTCTTATCCGAACCAATGCTCAGAACGAAAACAGTGACAAGGCACACTTTTTTGCAGACGCGGCACTTCGCCATCTCATCGCCGATTTTGTCCGGCGTGACCATCACGAGCGAGCCGTTACCACCCTCCAGATGCATGATTTTCTAAGGCAACTGGTGGACGATGGCGATTCCGTCGCATTCGAGACAATCGCCGCGATTTGCGCCGGGCATGGCCTAGACGATCGCGACCTGGCTGACAAGGAGCGATTTCCGGAGGAGCGGGATGTCTTCGGCGAGAAGGTGAACGTTCGCTTTCTGGCTCGTCTGCTCAGAATCGGCGATCTGCTTGACATGGACACTCGCCGCACTGATCCGATGTCTGCCAAGGCAGTGACCCCGCTTCCACCCGACGCCACGCCGCATTGGAAGCAGTACTCAACCAAGAAGCACGAAAATGTATCCCCCGAAGAGATCGCGTTTCGCTTTGAGTGCAAGGACCAAGACACACATAGGGTTCTTCGCGACTGGCTCGGGTGGTTGGAATCTGAAGTGCGGTCTACCGCTCTTGGTCAAATGC
>DATAKA010000116.1:0-11889 GCA_036261855.1 Phycisphaerales bacterium
GAAGTTGGGCGAAGCGGTCCGGTTCCTCAACGAGGGGGTGCCGGGGCTGAGCGGAGATGTCCGCCTCGCGTACCGGGCGGGCGATTCAGTGCTGGAGTTCGCCAGCGAGTCTTCCTTCGACCGGCGTGAACGGGAGACCAGGACGTACGACCTTGAGGTGCTGGTGCAGGGGCTGCTCGCCAAGGAGATGCAGGAGCCGCTGCCCAAGGAGGGTGAGAGGCATACTCGCGTGGCGGCTGAGGAAGCAGTGTGCGATCAGGTGCGGGGCCTGATCGAGGAGATGGTGCACCCACCGATGTGGCAGAACAACGGGGGTGACCTCGCGAGCGTGCGCCGGTTCGGCAGCAAGATGTTCGTCACCGCACCCCGGCGGCACTTCCAGCAAGTGGAATGGGTGCTGAAGGAGTGCGGCGCGTTCGAGAAGCCGCGGGCCATGATCGCGCCGGGCTCGCAGAAGCTGAGCGTGGATGTGGATCCCGCGACCAGCGAGCTGGTGATCATCGATGATCGGGGTGCCACGGTGCGCTGCAGGTCGCTGCGCATGGAGACGCCGCAACTGGTGACCGCGATGATGGAGGATGCGCGGGTGCAGACGGCGGTGCCGCTGCTGAGTGAACTGCCCCTCCTGAACCACAACTTCCGCAGCGAGGCGAGGCTGATGACGCTGATGCTGCGTTCACAACCGGACGGCACGCTGGAGGTGCAGCCCGCGCTGGCGCCAGCGGCCGAGGAGGCTCCGGGCATGAGCCGGTAGGCTGGTGGTTCTGGAGAGTCCCAACCGGCGTGAACGCCCTTCCCCGGCGAGGGCTCGGGGGAGGGCTTCACGCGCAGCACGCACGCCGGGCGCTGCCCCGCCCCGAATGCCGTGCCACTACCATGCCGTGTGCTCTGCCCCTTCTGCAACACCGACAACGACAAGGTCATCGACTCGCGGTCGAGCGAGGGTGGCAAGGTCATCCGCCGCCGGCGGGAGTGCGTCGCGTGCCACCGTCGGTTCACGACGTACGAGCGGGTCGAGCAGACCGCGCGCCTCATGATCATCAAGCGGGACGGGCGGCGGGTGCCGTTTGACCGGGAGAACATCCTGCGGGGCGTGCAGGCCGCGTGCGGCAAGCGGAAGGTGTCGGCGGAGGTGCAGCAGCGGATCGTGGACGAGGTGGAGGAGGAACTGCACCGGGAGTTTGACCGCGAGGTCTCGGCGGAGGTGGTGGGGCACCGCGTGATGGGGAAACTGCGGGACGTGGACGAGGTGGCGTACGTGCGGTTTGCCAGCGAGTACATGAAGTTCAGGAGCGTGGATGAGATCAAGGGGCTCTTGGAGGGGTTGGACAGCCGCGTCCGGGACATGAAGGAGCAGCAGAAGCTGTTCTGAGGGAAGGCATCGGGCATCAGGCATCAGGCATTCGGGGAAAGCCGGTGCAAGTTGGGGTTGCAGAGCGCACTGGGATCGGGTTTACTCTGAGGGATGCCCCAAGCCCCCTTTGGACTCCTGATGCTCATCGCGTGCGCCGGCACCGCCGCCGCGCAGGCGCAGCCGCTGCACTTCACCTACCTCTGGCACCTGGAGCAGCCGATTTACTGGCCTGACCAGCAGGCGGGCGGTGCGGACCGGTACGAGCGGGCGTGGGAGTCAATCGTCCGCAGGGACGGCGGCGCGCTGCACCCGACGAACAACCTGCGGGACATCTTTGGGCTGGCGGACCGCGTCGCGGCGTACCAGGGGCGTGTGCGCGATTCGATCGACGCCATCGACTGGCACGCGGAGGCCGGTGCGCATGTGTCGTACTCGGGCGGGCTCATCGAGAACATCAGCAGCCTGGGCGCTGCGAACCAACTGGGGTACTCGCCCTCGTGGTACTCGGGCAACCGCACGGCGCGGGGCTGGCTCACCACCGGCACAAACCCTTCGCGCCGGCTGGACATCGTGCAGTTCGGGTTCCACCACCCGCTCATGCCGCTCATCGACGACGCGACGCTGCGGAAGGAACTGCGGCTGTACCGGGAGGTGTACCCCGACGCGTGGGGCGCGGGCGCGCAGTCCCGTGGGCTGTTCCCCAGCGAGATCGCGTTCAGCACGCGGATGATCGACGTGCTCGACGCGGAGGGGATCGATTGGGTTGTGGTGTCGGCCGAGAAGATCAGCCGCGCGTGCGCGGACTTTCCCGTGGTGTTCGGCTCGGGGGGCATCAACTGCGACCCGCCCAACCGTGCCGACCAGATGAACCCCGCGCAGGGGGCGGGCGCGTACTTCCGGGCGTCGATCAGCCGCGGGTGTGCGCCGGCGGAGGCCGCGCCGTTCGCGCTCACGCCGCGGCGGGCGCGGTCGGTGCACCCGGCGACGGGCGCGGTGAGCGAGGTGATCCTGGTGCCCGCGAGCCAGAGCCTGTCGTGGAAGGATGGCTACGCGCCGCTGGGCACGAGCGACTTTGGCACGCTGCAGGGCATGGCGCCGGGGGGCCTGGCGCCCAACCGGCCGATGCTGGTGATGCTCGCCCACGACGGCGACAACGCCTGGGGCGGCGGCTACTCGTACTACCTGGAGGCGACGCCCAACCTCGTGAGCGCGGCGAGCGCGCAGGGGTACGTGCCGACGGTCGTGGAGAAGTACCTGGCGGACCACCCGGTGCCGGCGGGGGACTACGTGCACGTGGAGGACGGCGCGTGGGTGAATGCGGACGGGGACTTTGGCGCGCCGCAGTTCATCAACTGGAACTGGCCGCTCCTCTCGGCCTCGGGGCAGATCGACGTCGAGAACGGGTGGCACATCGATGCCCGCAACTGGGCGGTCATCACGGCGGCGAGCAACCGCGTGCAGACGGCGGAGCAGATCGCGACCCGCCCCGGCGGCCCGCAGCCCACGGGGCTTTCCACGCGGCGGATCCTGGAGCCGGAAACCCCCGGCACCACCGCGCCCGAGCGGGCGTGGCACTACTACCTGGGCAGCCTCAACAGCGGCTACATGTACTACGGCACCGCCGAGGACTTTGAGATCAAGCCGACGGTGGCATGCAACGAGGCCCTGCAGCACGCAGACCCGGTCATCGCGGCGAACCCCGCGCTCGACACCACGCCGCCCAGCCTGTGGACGCTGCAGCGCCACCCGTGGAACCCCGGGAGCGTGAACTTCGGCCCCCAGTACGGCTACCAGCAGAAGGCCGCGGGCGACAACGGCGGCGGGGACTTTTATGTGTGGACGTTTGCGCACGATGTCGCAGGGATGGGGAGCGTGACCCTGAAGTGGCGCGCGGACCTAGACGGGCAGCGTTCGCTCGCGAACACCGAGAACGAGACGTACGCGGGCGGGCCGGGCGTCACGGCCTGGCAGAGCGTGCCCATGACCCGGCGCACCTTCCCCGCGGGCAACGTCTCCGGCGACCTGACCATCGACTTCTCCGAGATGCCGACGCACATCGCCGACCAGTACTGGGCGCGCATCGTGGGGCAGCGCAGCGCGCTCCTGGACTACTACGTGGAGGCCGTCGATGCCCTGGGGAACGTCACCAAGAGCCCGATCCACCACGTCTTCGTCGGCGCGGGCGGCCCCGGGGGCGGGGGCGGCGGGAGTGTCGTCACGGTGAACCCATCGCAGCCCATCGCGGGCCAGCCGGTGACCATCACGTACAACCCGACGGCCCGGCCGCTCGCCGGCGCGGGCAGCGTGTGCATGCACTGGGGCATCAACACGTGGACGAACGTGCCGCCGGACCCCGCGATGACCAATGTCAATGGTCAGTGGCAAACGACGATCACGCTGCCCCTCTCGGCGACGCAGCTCGACCTCGCGTTCAACAACTGCGCTGGGCTGTGGGACAACAACGGCGGGCAGGACTGGCACTTTGCCGTGCAGGGCGGCGCGCCGCAGCCCGCGTGGACGATGGACGGCGTGCGCGACAGCGCGAGCACGCTCGTGGCCCAGCACGCCGGGCTCGGCCTGTGGGCCGGGCTGCTGGGCGATGTGCTGTACGTGGCCGCGACCGATGCGGGCGAGGGGAACGACCACTTCATCTTCCTCGCGGATGCGCCGGGCGCGCTGGTCGCCGCGCCCTGGGCGAAGGCGGGCCAGGTTGCCGCGTGGGACGCGTTCCTCGCCGATGAGAACAGCAACGACTACGAGGGCTGGTTTGATGCTCTTGGCACCCGGGCCGCGATGACGGGGGCCAACGGCGGCGTGCTCGAGGGGACGATCAATCTCCGTGAAGAGCTGGGGCTCGCGCCCGGCGTTCCGCTGCCCGCCACCATCGCCCTCGCGGTGGGGGCGTACGCCTCGGCGGATGGCGGGGTGCTGATGGCCCAGGTGCCGGCGGGCGTGAACGGCAACGCAACCCTCGACGCCGCGGAGTACGCGGTCGTCACGCTGTGCGAGATCGCTGTGCCCACGGCCTGCGGGCCCGCCGCGTGCAACGACATCGACTTCAACAACGATGGCCTCTTCCCGGACACCGCCGACATCGACGACCTGCTCAGCGTCTTCAGCGGCGGGCCCTGCTCCACCGGCGCGGCGTGCGACCCCATCGACTTCAACAACGACGGCCTCTTCCCCGACACCGCGGACATCGACGCGTTCCTCAGCGTCTTCAGCGGCGGGCCCTGCCTGTAGGTTCGCGGTAGGTTTGCATCCTGTTCAGGGGAGATCGCGCGCCGCGAGTGAAAATTGTTCTCGGGCCCGTGTCAAAGCGCCCGGCGGCGTGCCGTATCAGGTGCGGGGACGCGGCGCGAGCATTCGGGCCCGCGCGGCGTCCGTCCCAGGAACAAGGAGCACGCCATGCCACGCCGCCGCGCCGCCGCCCTTTCCGCTCCCCTTGCCCTGCTCGCGGGGGCCGCCGCCCCTTCGCACGCGCAGCCCGGGTTCATGCACCAGAGGCTGATCGGCGAGCAGCAGCACGAGGTGCTGCGCGACATCGTGCCGACGCCGCTGGATTCCTTCGCGTTCCTGGACCACGGGTCCTTCGCCGTCGGCTCGGTCCAGCAGACGCCGACCGCGCCCAGCGACCTGCTTCTGACCAGGCACCGCCCCGACGGCTCGCTCATCTGGTCCCGGCGTCTGGACCTCCTCACCAACGAGCACGGGTACAAGGCGGCCATCGCGCCCAATGGCAACTACCTGGGCGTCATGACGCTCGACGCCCCCGCGGGCCTCCAGACCTCGCTGGTGGAGGTCACGCCGGGCGGGGCGATCGTCGGCGTGCCCCGCATCTACCGCGGCACGGGCACGGCGGAACTGGTGCAGGACCGCGACGTGGGTGTCTCCCTCCGCGTGATCGACGGCGGGGACCGGATGATCACGGCGAACCTCGTGAACGCCGCGACGCAGCAGGGCGTGCTGACCCGCACCGACCCCACCAACGCGCCGATCTGGACGCGGCGCTACTCCTACCCGACCGAGCCCCAGCAGAACACCTTCGCGGACGTCGCGATGGTCCCGCCCGCGTCGTCCACGGTCACCACCTACGCCGCGGTGGGCACGATCCCCGACACCGCCGGCATCCGGCGCATCCTCGTGCAGCGCGTGGACCCGGCGGGGCTCCCGATCGGCGCGTGGGCCATCTCGCTGCCTACCGGCCAGTTTGGGCACCTCTTCGGCGACGGCGTCGCCCATATCCGGGGCGATGACGTGGTCATCAGCGGGCACCTGCGGCCCAACCTCACGGTGCCCAACAACGCCGTGGCGGTCACGCTGCGCTTCAACGTCGCGACGGGCACGGTCGTGTGGTCCAACTTCGAGCAGCAGTTCCTTCCCGGGCGCGCGGCGGTGGACTGGCGGCCCGAGGAGGGAGCCCTGGTGGGCGGCGAGTGGCGGCGGCCGGTGGGCACGGGGTTCTCGCTGCACCCGGCCCTCATGCTGACCGACGGCGTGGGGGCCCCGGTCTCCACGGTGTGGCACACCAACTCCGTGGATGCGCGGTACGACGCGGCCACGGTCTTCCAGGGGCAGTTCGGCAAGCGCATCATCGCCGCGGGCTGGGGCACGTTCGGCGCGGCGGGGTACGGCGGGATCGATGCGCTGACCTCGCGCACGAACAGCTACGGCTCCACGCCCGGCTGCCCCGAGTCCTCGCAGGTCGCCGGCGCTCCGCAGGGCACGTTCGTGCGCCCGCTGAGCGCGGTCTCGGTGCTCGACACGGTCTCCACCTTCCTGCAGGGCACGTACGGCCCCATCCCGCTGCGCGACGACAGCCGCTGCAGCGCGGACCCGTGCGACCCGATCGACTTCAACAACGACGGGCTCTTCCCCGACACGGCGGACCTGGACGACTTCCTCTCGGTCTTCAGCGGCGGGCCCTGCTCGACGTCCCTCTGCAAGGACATCGACTTCAACAACGACGGGCTCTTCCCCGACACCGCGGACATCGACAGCATCCTGAGCGTGTTCAGCGGCGGCCCGTGCCTGTAGCGGCCCGGCGTGCGTCCCGCGGTGCGCCCCCCGGGCCCCGCTGCGCGTACGGCGGCCCCGGGGAGGATTCCCTCCCCCACACCATCGGTCCGCGCGGCCGTCCGCTTGAGCCGGGGACGCCCACGGGCGGCGTGGGGACTTCCCCGCACGGTGCGGGGACGCCCCCGGATGGTCCGGGGACGTCCCCGGAAGGTGTGTGAACGCCCCCGGACGGTCGGGGGATGTCCGCGGGCGGGCCGTGGGCGGGAGGGAACCGCCCACGGAGGCCCGTGGAAGATTCCCGGAGCCCCGGCGCGCATCTGCGGAGGCCCGGCACGCGTCCACGGGAGCCCGCCGCGCGGGCACGGGGCCGCGCAGCGCAGCGCCGGGACCGCGCAGCGCAGCGCCGGGGTCGCGCAGCGCGGGGACGGGCGTCAGCCCGAGGCCGGCGGGGGCACGGTGGCCGCGCATTCCTTGCCGCATTCCGGGCAGGGGGAGGACGGAGCGAGACCGGTGCGGGGGTAGGAGCAGGTGGGGCACGCGCCGAGTTTCGCGCGGCGGGTGGCGATGGTGTCGAGACGCCAGGCGAGGGCGGTGGGGAGTGTGATGAGGACGAAAGGAAGCCAGAGAGGGACCGACAGGATGTAGCCATTGGTGCCGGTGAGGAGGCTGGGCAACCACTCGATATCCGACTGCCGCAGGTAGAACATGAAACCGGTTTCGTTCGTGGAGAGCCCGTCGCCGTAGTTAACGAGGAGTTGAGCCCGACCAGCGTAGAGAGCGATCATGTCGTCTTCGCGGACCGTGTAGAGCATCACGCTGCGAGTGCTGAGCAGAAGTAGCGTTGCCACGCTCAACGCGACGACTGGTCCGCCCCACTTGATCGCCTTGCGGATGCGCGGGTGCGGTCGCATGGGGGAAGGGTACACGGAATGGCGTCAGGCCTGCGGCGCGGCGGCGCCGCACTCGGGGCAGGGGGCGGACGGAGCGAGGCCGGTGCGGGGGTAGGAGCAGGTGGGGCACGCGCCGAGTTTCGCGCGGCGGGTGGCGAGGGTGTCGAGACGCCAGGCGAGGGCGGAGAGCATGGACGACGCGAGCGCAGGTATCCAGAGAGGAACGGCGATGATGGAGCCGTACGGATTGCTGGAGGACGAAGGCCACCAGCGAATGGCCGCGGAGTTCACGGGGTAAAACGCCCAACCCGGAATCAAACCAAAGTCCCACTGATCGGAAGGCAGGGGCATGTTTCCAAAGATGAGGACGCCTTGCGAGAGATGAAGGTACGTCGTCGCGGCCTTTCGTTCCCATCCCCAGTTCACTGTTCGCTGTGTGTTGAGGGCGACGAACAGCACCATGGCGAGAGCGAAGAAAAGCCCGCCCCACTTGATCGTCTTGCGGATGCGTGGGTGCGGTCGCATGGGGGAAGGGTACACGAAAGTGGGCGGGGGGAAGAGGGGCAAGGCATCGGGCATCAGGCATTGGGCATCAGGGAAAGGCAACGCGCACGCGGGCGCGGTCCGCGCGCTGGGCTGTTTCCCCCGATGCCTGATGCCTGATGCCCATTGCCTTCTCTTTGTGCTCTCCGCGCCTTTGTGGTGAATGCCTTTTCTTCCGCGACCAGCGCATGAAAAAGACCGGCCGCGGGGCCGGTCTTGGGGGTGGTGGCTGACAGTGCAGGGCGCGGAACACCGGGCGGAAGCCCGGTGCCACGGGGCCGGTTACTTCTTGGCGTCCTTCTCGGCGATCAGCGCGGCCTGGGCGGCGGCGAGGCGGGCGATGGGCACGCGGAAGGGCGAGCACGACACGTAGTCGAGCCCGGCCTTCTGGCAGAAGTGGACGCTCTTGGGGTCGCCGCCGTGCTCGCCGCAGATGCCGACCTTGAGGTCGGCCTTGGTGGAGCGGCCCTTGGCGACGCCCATCGCGACCAGCTGACCGACGCCGCCGATGTCGAGCGTCTGGAAGGGGTCGGCGGGGAGGATCTCCTTGGCCATGTAGTCCGGGAGGAAGGTGCCGATGTCGTCACGCGAGAAGCCGAAGGTCATCTGCGTGAGGTCGTTGGTGCCGAAGGAGAAGAAGTCGGCGTGCTCGGCGATCTCGTCCGCCGTGATGGCGGCCCGGGGGATCTCGATCATGGTGCCGATCTTGATGTCCAGGCGCGGCTTGTAGTCTTCCTCTTCCTTGACGGTGTTGATGGTGGCCTCGACCTGGGCCCGCAGGTACGCGAGCTCCTTCTTGGTGCCCACCAGCGGGATCATGATCTCGGGGAGGGCCTTGATGTTGCTGCGGAGGCAGTCGATCGCGGCCTCGACGATGGCCCGGACCTGCATGTCCAGGATCTCGGGGTAGGTGACGCAGAGGCGGCAGCCGCGGTGGCCGAGCATGGGGTTGGCCTCGTGGAGCTGCGCGACGCGCTGCTTGACCTTCGCGAGGGGCAGGCCCATGGAGGTGGCCAGCTCCTGCTGCTGCTTCTCCTCGTGGGGCACGAACTCGTGGAGGGGCGGGTCGATCAGGCGGATGGTGACGGGCAGGCCCTTCATGGCCTTGAAGAGCCCGATGAAGTCCTCGCGCTGGTAGGGCAGGAGCTTCTTGAGGGCCGCCGTGCGGGCCTCGACCGTCTCTGAGAGGATCATGGTGCGCATTGCCTTGATGCGGTCGCCCTCGAAGAACATGTGCTCGGTGCGGCACAGCCCAACGCCCTCGGCCCCGAAGTCGCGGGCACGCTGGGCGTCCTCGGGCGTGTCGGCGTTGGTGCGGATGCCCATGGTCCGGTACTTGTCGGCCCACTTCATGACCTGCGAGAAGTCGCCGCTGAGCTTGGGCTCGACGGTCGCGATGGGGCCGCTCATGACCTCGCCGGTGGTGCCGTCGATGCTGATGACGTCCTCGCGGCCGTACTTCTTGCCGCCCACGGTCATGGTGCCGGCCTTGGCGTCGATCTCAAGGGCGCCCGCGCCCACGACGCAGCACTTGCCCCAGCCGCAGGCGACTACCGCCGCGTGGCTGGTGCGGCCGCCGGTGCTGGTGAGGATGCCCACGGCCGAGTGCATGCCCTCGACGTCCTCGGGGCTCGTCTCCTTGCGGCAGAGGAGCACGGCCTCGCCGGCCTTGGCGCGGCGGACGGCTTCTTCTGCGGTGAAGGCGAGCTTGCCCACGGCGGCCCCCGGGCTCGCGGGGATGCCGCGGGTCAGGACGGTGGCGTTCTTCTTCTTGCTGTTGTCGAACGAGGGGAGCAGGAGCTGGGTAAGGTCGCCCGCGGGGATGCGGAGGATGGCGGCCTTCTCGTCGATGAGGCGTTCCTTCACCATGTCGCAGGCGACGCGGACGGCGGCGGTGCCGGCGCGCTTGCCGGTCCTGGTCTGCAGCATGTACAGACGTCCGCGCTCGATCGTGAACTCGATGTCCTGCATGTCCTTGTAGTGCTTCTCGAGCTTGGTCTTGATCTCGAGGAGCTGCTTGTAGACGTCCTTGTTCCACTTGGGCATCTGATCGACGGAAAGGGGCGTGCGGATGCCGGCGACGACGTCCTCGCCCTGCGCGTTGACCAGGTACTCGCCGTAGAAGTGGTTCTCGCCGGTCGCGGGGTTGCGGGTGAACGCGACGCCCGTGCCCGAGTCCTCGCCCATGTTGCCGAAGACCATCGTCTGGATGTTCACCGCGGTGCCGTTGAGGCCGACGATGCCCTGGATGCGGCGGTAGGAGACGGCGCGGTCGCCGTTCCAGCTCTTGAAGACCGCCTCGATGGCGAGCTCGAGCTGCTTGAAGGGGTTCTGCGGGAAGACCTCGCCGACGCTGCGCTGGTACACGGTCTTGTACGCCTCGCACAGCTCGATCATGCCCTCCTCGGGCACCTCGGCGTCGTTGCTCACGCCGTACTTCTTCTTGATCTTGTCGAAGGCCTCTTCGAAGTGGTGGTGGTCCACGCCCATGACGACGTCGCCGAACATGTTGATGAGGCGGCGGTAGGCGTCGTAGGCAAAGCGGGCGTTCTTGGTGCTGTTCGCGAGGCCGACGACCGAGAGGTCCGTCAGGCCCAGGTTCAGGATCGTGTCCATCATGCCCGGCATGGAGACGGCGGCGCCGGAGCGGACCGAGACCAGCAGCGGGTTGTGGTTGTCGCCGAACTTCTTGCCCGTCTCCTTCTCCAGCATGGAGATGTTCTTGTGGACCTCGTTCATGAGGCCGTGAGGGAGGCGCTGGCCGTTCCTGTAGTAGGCCGCGCAGGTGTCGGTCGTGATGGTGAAGCCGGGGGGCACGGGCAGGCCGATGCTGACCATGTCGGCGAGGTTCGCGCCCTTGCCGCCCAGGAGCATCTTCATGGAGGGGTCGCCCTCGCACTTGCCCTTGCCGAAGAAGTAGACCATCTTGCCGGGCTTGTTGCGCATCTGGGGGCCGCCGGGCATCAGGTCGATCTTGCCGGACACGCGCTTGGCGCCGTTGTCGCCGTTGAGCACGGCGGCGGAGCCTTTGGCGGAGGGGCGGGCCTTGACGGTCTTGGACATGGGAGTTCCTCTCTGTTGACGGGCTGGTGGAGGCCGGCCCGGGGGCCGGGGTATGTGATTCGCAGAAGTCGCCCCCGCGGGCTCGCATCGGGCCCGGGCACGGGGTACATTCCTGACGGGCCGGCGGGGCGGAGTAGGGCGGGGCGCAGGCGCCCTGGGCCTTGCGCAGGAACGATTCCTGCTGCCTCGCGGCTGGTCGCCAAGTTTAGGAAGCAAGAACGTGGGTTTCTTGCGGGGGAGGCCGTGCGCACCCCCTGATTTCACGCGGATTTTGGCCCTTTGCCCGTGTGGAGCCATCGTGGGGACACCCCAGACAATCACGGGACTCACGCCAGCGCAAGCCCTTGCGGCATGGCCGGATGGAGCGCCATTGGCGGTCCTGTGGTCCGGCGGGAGCGGGGAGCACGCCCGCTGGACGGTGCTCGCGCGGGCCTCCGCCGTGCGCGTGCTGGAACCCGCCGCGGACCCTGCAGCGTGGGCGCGGTCGCTTCAGCCGGCCTCGGCGGCCCATCGAGACGCCATCGCACCTGGATGGATGGTGTGCCTTGGCTACGAACTTGGGGGAGTGCTCGAGCCCGTGGCCCGCGGCGCTGAGGCCAACCGCTGGCCGCTGGCCGTGGCCGTCCGGTGCGACGACGCGTGGGTGCGGGACAACCACAGGGGCGTGTGGCACTCGGTTGGGTCGCCGCCTGCATTGGAGGCAACCCCACCCAGAGCGTGGCGGGCCGGGCCGCTCGCGAGCGCGATGGGTGAATCCGGGTACGCCGCGCGCGCAGCGCGGGCCGTGGAGTACATCCGCGCGGGGGACGTGTACCAGGTCAACCTCGCGCACGAGCTGAGCGGGCCGTTCCACGGGTCGGCGCGCGGGCTCTTCCGAGACTGGGTGGAGCGGAGCGGGGCGTGGTACGGCGCGTATCTGGAGTGGGACGCGGTCGAGCGCCGTCGCGCCGTGCTCAGCGCGAGCCCGGAGTTGTTCATGGCCTTTGACCCTGCGTCGCGGCGCTTGGTGACCCGGCCGAT
>DATAKA010000121.1:0-4283 GCA_036261855.1 Phycisphaerales bacterium
CCTCGCCGGTAGCCTCCAGCTTGATGGCCTTGATGGCGTTGGCGCCGATCTCAATGCCCCAGCATGTGTTCGATGACGGCATGAACGGATTCCTCTGCTTGAAGAGTGCCCGATTGCGTCCGCGGGGCAGTCATGCCCCGGACGGGAACAAGGGGGCGGGATACTAACCGACCTCGCACCTGATTGCACGCACGGCCGCGGGACCGTTGCCCACAGTGTCCGCGCGATCCATGAAACCTGTCCCTTCCAGCATACGGAACGCCCCCGCGCTAGTTCCCGCGCGGAGAGTCACGCGTCTGTAACCGGGTGCGCCTCTACTCCCCCGCCCCGCCGCCCCGCGCCTGCCACTTATCCATCAAGAGGCTGCCCCCGATCGCGCAGACGACCACCAGCACCACAATCCACCACCGGTCCTGGGGCACCGACAGCGGCCGCCACCGATCCGGGGAAACCCACGCAATCACGTGATACCCAAGAAACACGCTCGACACTCCCACTCCCATCCGCGTGGGCTCGCGCAGGCCCATCCGCCAGTCACGCGCATGAGCGAGCAAGTTTTGCGTATGCTCTTTCCCCGCAAGTACTTCAAGGCGGTGCTTCCGTCGTTCCTCTTCCACATCATCACGCCTGCCCCGCGTCATCCACACGCCGAAGGCTACCGCGAGCACCGCAGGGCCAAGCAAGAGCCACGACCACTCGAACACGCTGCCACCACCCGGCCCGGGAGGTGCCGCCCGCATGACGGGACCGCCCGTAACAACCCCGCCCGGCGCAACTTCTTGCACCGGGCGGACTTCTGACGATTCTTCACGCAATTGGTGCTTCACAACGCGGGAGCGTAGCGGTGCTCACGGGCACGCGGCCCCGCCGAGCGTGCCGACAAACGCCTCAACGTCCGCGATGTCCGGGAACAGCCCGTCGTTGTTGAAGTCCACGTCCCCGCACGCCGCCGTCGGGCACGCCCCGCCGCCGAACACCGCCAGGAAGTCGGTGATGTCCTGCGGATCCGGGAACAACCCATCGCGGTTGAAGTCGATCGGGTCGCAGCCCGGAGTGACAGTCACGACCATGGGCGCCGAGGTCGCGAAGCACACGGGCGTGCCCGCCGTGACGCGCACGGTGTACGCCGATGCGGACGGCACTGCATTCGTGATCGTCAGGGTCGCCGTCCCCGCGCCGGACACGGCTGACAGGTCGGCCTGCACGCCGTCGGACAGGTTCACGCCGTCGCGCCGCCACTGGTACGCCGTCACGTTGGGGTCCAGCATCTGCACCGTCAAGGCCTGCGTGCCGCCCGCCGCCACGGTCACGTCGCCCGTCGCATCGATGAACACCGGCGAGGGCGGCGACGTCCGGCGAATCTCCGAGAGCGCCGGCACAATGCCCACGGCACCCGGGACAAACCCACCGAACGCACCGCCCATGAGGAGATCGCCGTCCCGCACGGCGAGCGCCGAGGCAAAGCTGTTCACCGTTCCAGGCGGGTTGTACCCCATGTTCGCCACGTTCGTCCACCCCGCGCCGTTCCACCGCATCACCGACGGCACTTGCGCGTTGGACTGCCCCGCAACGAAGAGTTCGCCCTGATGCTCAATGATGTCGTTGACAAAGCCCATGCTGAGCGTGAACGGTGATAGCCGCTCCCACGCCCCGGCCACGAACCGGTGGGTTCCCTCGCCCACTCCCAGCAGGTTCCCCTGCCACACCCCCACCACACCCACGGCGGGGTTGGGTGTCTGCACCGGGACCCAGTCGCTCCCGTTCCACCGGTGCGTGCCCACTGCGCCGTTGCGCCCGGCCACGTACATCTCGCCGGCGTGGATCACCACGGCTCCCACATCCGCGTCGCTCCCGTCCGCATCTCCAAAAAGCACCCACGCGCTCCCGTTCCACTCCCGCAGCACCGGCGTCGCGTAGTCCGTGATCCGCATGAACTCGCCGCACACCGCCAGCAGCCGCCCGTTGAAGTTGTACAGCCGGCGCACCGCCAACTCCGGCACGCCCGCGCCAAGAGTCTCCCAGGCCGTGCCGTTCCACGCGGCGACATGGCCAGCCGCGGCACCGCCCGCCGTCGTGAACGGCCCGCCCACGACAAGCTTCCCGTTCCATTCCACGCCGCAGTGCACACGGGCGTTCAGGCCCTGGCCGTCCCCCAGCGGCTCCCACGATGCCCCGCTGGCCCTCGCCACGCGGTTGCACAGCCGGTTGTTCACGTAGAAGAACGAGCCCAGCGCGTACAGGTCGTTGTTGTACCGCACGAACGTGCTGATCGAGCGGTCTGGCGACAGCGACAGCGGCGAGAAGTTCCCGCCGTCCCACACCGCCAGCGAGTTCAGGAACCGCCAGTCGATATCGGCGGTGTTCGTCCGCATGAAGTTGCCACCAACGACCACCCCGCCCGCCGCGTCGCCGAGCAGGATCGTGCGGCGCGTGTCGTTGGTGCCGGCGGGCTCGGTCAGTTCGGGCCCCACATACTCAACGGCCCCGGCGTTGATGCGCCCGAGCCGGGTCCCGCTGTTGATCCCCACGTACTCAACGCCGTTGAGGCGCGCGTAGCTGCTGTACGTGGAGCTGTTGGCCTGCGTGACGAGCGGTGTCCACGCCGTCCCATCCCAGCGCCCCACGTTGCCCATCACCTGACCGTTCATGGTCATGCGCCCCACCGCGAGCAGGCCCGCGCCGTCGGACTGCAACTGGTAGATCGCCGCGGGGCCCACGCCCGCTCCCACCGCGCTCCACCCCTGGCCGGGCACCAGCACCGCGACGTCGCGCCCCGGCGCGCCCGACAGCAGGAACGACCCCGCGGCGTACAGCGAGCCGCTGTGCGAGAGCAGGCTCGTGACCGGCGCGTGCGTCTCGCTCAAAGACGTAACGGACTGCCCCAACCCCTGGAACACAGGAAGCCACTGCGTGCCATTCCACCGCGCCACGTTGTACTGCCCCGGGATCGGGCCAGGGCGGAAGGAGCCCGCCGCGTACAACTCGTTGGCGTGCACCGCGAGCGCGGCCACCGTTGTCGGACTGCCACTCGTGAAGCCCGTCGCCATCGGTTGCCACAGCGTGCCGTCCCACCGCGCGATGCAGTTCAGGCTCGGCCCGGTGCCCGACCGTGTGAACCGCCCGCCCGCGATCAACTGGCCGTTCCACACCGCGAGCGACATCACCGGCTCGCTCAATGGACTCGCCCCGAGCCCCGCGCCGATGGCGTGCCACCGCGCGCCGTCCCACCCCGCGATGTTGACCGTCGTCACCCCGTCCACCCGGTTGAACACGCCTCCAACCACCAGCCAGGACGGCTCCGGCCCGGCCCCATCAGGGTCCCACCGCACCGAGCACATCACCTGACCCACCGTGTACTGCGCTGCGCCTTGCGACACAACGACGCCCGGGAATCCGCCCGCCTCCAATGTGCCGCTGCACTGCCCCATCGCCGCCCCGCCGACCGCCAGAACTGCCAACGCCGCACCGGCCATGCCATGAACCATCGCGCACCTCCCGAATGAGCCTTGCTCCCGCACCGCCGGGCCCGCCCGGCTCCACACATAAAGCCGACCGGCGGCGCGGTTGCACATCCCTCAGGAAACTCCGCGGACAAAATGCGACACGCCGGGGCGTTGGCCCCGGCGTGCCCATGGAGGAGTATCGAATCCGGTTTCTACAGGCACGGGCCGCCGCTGAACACGCTCAGGAGCGCGTCGATGTCGGCCGTGTCCGGGAAGAGCAGGTCGTTGTTGAAGTCGATGTCGTTGCAGCCAGGCACCGGCGCCGTGCTGCACGGGCCGCCGCTGAAGACCGACAGGAAGTCGTCGATGTCGGCGGTGTCGGGGAAGAGGCCGTCGTTGTTGAAGTCGATGGAGTCGCACGGCTCGTTGCCCGTGGTGTTCCAGTAGCCGCCCAGCAGCGTGTACCCGCCGCCGGTCATCTCGCCCGCGTCCGGCTGGCCGATGGTGCCGTCCTCGAGCGTGTACTCACCGCCGCCCGAGCAGAACCCGCCGCCACCGTCGATGGTGTACCACGGGATGTTGTCCTGCGCCGCGGCCGTCGAGGCGGCAATCCCCAGGGCCATGGTCATGATCAGTGTCGTCTGCATGGTGTTGCTCCTTGTTGAAGATGCCTCGCCCGCAGGCGGATGGGTCCGACCCACACCGCCCACGGACGCGGCTGATGTGGCTTACTGGTCGGACTCGTAGTCAAACGAAACCGAGAAGATGCCTGCGCGCCCCGTGTGTGTGAGCGGGGTTTTGTCAGTTTTTTCGATAATGCCCGGACAAGGGCAACCCAGC
>DATAKA010000122.1:0-8158 GCA_036261855.1 Phycisphaerales bacterium
GAAGGCGCAGATCCGAGAGCAAGCCGAGCAGCAGCGCGTGCAGCAGATGCGGACAAGCCTGCTCACTGGCCTGGATACGGTGCGCACTGCGCGGCAGCAGGGCCTTGCCCAAGACTGGGTGGGCCAGGTTGTCATGCTTGAGGGGGCGCTGGGGCCGCACTTCTTCAAGCCAGGGGACGTTGGCATCGAGCATTGGTCGCGTCGCATCACCGTGGCTGATGAGCTGAGCGTCAAGGCGCGTGCGGAAGGCGGCGGCCCAACCGTCACATCCCTTCAGTGGCTGTTTCTCGCGGGGGTTTGGGACGCCAGAACCGGGAACTATCGCCCGGCAGCTGAGCGCCTGAGGACCGTGGCTGATGGGTGGCAGACGGTTGCCCCTGCCGATGAATCCATCCGTGAGTTCGCCGAGAAGTGCTGGGCCGCGTGCGTCGTGCTCGACACCGAGTCGGCTGCCTCGCAGCGCGACGCGGCCAAGGCGATCCTCCGTACGCCCGACGGACCGCTAGCCGCGCAGTCCAGCTCTGGCATCGCTGAAGTGCTTGCAAAGGCAAGGGCCGCGATGGAGCCTCTGGAGTGATCAGCGGCGATCTGAGCGGACCGCCTGGTCCGTACCAATCTGACCAATCACAACCGATGGGCCTGTCTCCCCCCGAACGGGCGACTTGACTTCCGAGAGCGTTATCCGCGTTGTCGTGGGTGCCCGCGCTGAACCCTGCGGATGGGTCTTCCCCTGCACGCGTTGGAGGCCGTCGGCCAGCGCAGCGATGCGTGCATCCAGTGCGTCGTGTCGGCGGCCTATCTCCGCGAACAGTTCGTGCGTCGGGATGTCGGCGAGCGGGCGTGGATGGTCCACGAGCCGCGCGTTGTATGTGCCGCCCACGATCCAATCAACCGAGTAGCCTTCCCGGTGCAGCGATTGGTAGAACTCGACTCCCGGCGGACCGTTGATGATGTACCGGCGGAGTGTTTCCGGGTGCAAGCCCAGACGTTCCGCCAAGCCGCGGTATGTTTCGTTCGCGAGGATCGAGAACAGGCGGGCACAAATGGCCCGCACGTCTTCGGTGCCTGCGATCACTCCTAGGCGTCTTCGTTCCACGATATCATGGACGAACCTCAGGAGGTGGGCGTGAAAGCTCCCGGCGTTTTTTCTTCGTCCAGCGTGGCGAGCCCCGCCTGGTCGGGGGAGTGCCCTCGACAGTTGCGCCCGAATCTCGTTATCGTCTGGCAAAGGGTTGGATCGAGGTCGCTGGGCTATCGCTGCTCTTTTGGCCGACCAGGTGCTATGCCACTCACAGCGCGGCACGTGCACATCTTGAGTGCTGCGAGGTCGCACCGCACGGTGTCACCCTGCGGGTCATGCACTTTAACTTCCAGCAAAGAACCGTCGGCATCCGTCTGGGTCCGTGTGGACAATGCACTTCTGGTGACGTCTGGAAGCTGTACTCCGGAGTCCGGAGTTGCGCCGACATCGATGGGGAGATTGGAGTGGACCATGTCTAGGGTGCGGCGCTTACCCTGATGCATGGACCAGCCCGAACAGGGCAGAGCAACTTCCCAAGACGGGCACCAGCCCGAGCTTGTGGAATTGGTGTACGCCCAGCTCCGCGCCATCGCGGAGCAGCGCATGTCCGAGGAGGGCACAGGCCACACGCTGCAGGCAACTGCCCTTGTGCATGAGGCGTACTTGCGCATCAACCAGGGCCGCCGTGTACCGTTCCAGAACCAGGCGCACTTCTTTGCTGCCGCCGCCGAAGCGATGCGTCGCATACTGATTGATCACGCACGGGCCAAAGGGGCGATCAAGCGGGGGGGAGGCGCCCCCAAGGCCCCCCTGTCCATCGTCGATCTTGCCGTCGAGCAGGATCCCGGGCAAATCCTGGCGCTTGACGAGGCCCTGCAACGCTTGGAGCAGGCGGAGCCAGAGGTCGCCGGGGTCGTCCGGATGCGCTTCTTTGCGGGGTTGAGCGTGGACGAGACGGCGCAGGCCCTCGGGCTGTCGCCGCGGCAGGTGGACCGGCACTGGTCCTATGCGCGTGCGTGGCTGCTGCGCGAGGTGGCGGGCTGATGCATGATTGATCGGCGCAAAGTTCGTGCGTTGTACGCCGAGGCGGAACTCCTGCCCGCGGGCGAGCGGAGCGCGTTCCTCCACCGCGTCTGCGCGGACGACCCAGCGCTGCGCCGCGAAGTCGAGTCGCTACTGGCGGCGGGGCAGAGTTCGCCGGACTTTCTGGCATCGCCGACGGTGGGCGGCGTGCCGGGCGGGCACGGGGAGTCACCGGGCGACCACATCGGCCCGTACCGGCTGCTGCAGCAGGTCGGGCGGGGCGGCTTCGGCACGGTCTACATGGCCGAGCAGGAATCGCCGGTGCGCAGGAAGGTCGCTCTCAAGATCGTCACGCTGGGGATGGACACGCGCGCGGTGATCGCCCGCTTCGAGGCGGAGCGCCAGGCCCTGGCGTTGATGGACCACCCGCACATCGCCAAGGTGTTCGACGCCGGCTCGACCGCGTCCGGGAGGCCGTACTTCGTGATGGAACTGGTGGCGGGCGACCCGATCACCGTGTACGCCGACCGCGAAAGCCTGACGATCCGCGAACGGCTCGATCTGTTCCGGCAGGTGTGCTATGCGGTGCAGCACGCGCATGCGAAGGGCGTCATCCACAGGGACCTCAAACCCAGCAACATCCTCGTTGCGACGCAGGACGGCAGGCCGCACGCGAAGGTCATCGACTTCGGGATCGCCAAGGCGACCGAGCACCGCCTGACGGAGCGGACGCTGTTCACCGAGTTCCGCCAGTTCATCGGCACTCCCGAGTACATGTCGCCGGAGCAGGCGGGCGGATCGCCCGATGTGGACACGCGGTCGGACATTTACAGCCTGGGCGTGCTGCTGTATGAATTGATCACCGGGGCCACGCCGTTCGACGCGCGGGAACTCCGCGCCGTGGCGTACGACGAGATCCAGCGGATCATCCGGGAGGTGGAGCCGCCCAAGCCCTCGACCCGGATTTCCCGCAGCGACACGCCCCCGAGCGTCGCGGACCAGCGGCGCACGGACCTGGCGCACCTGGGCACGCAGGTGTCGGGTGACCTGGACTGGATCGTGATGAAGGCCCTCGAAAAGGACCGCTCACGCCGCTACGAGACGCCCAGCGCGCTCGCGGCGGACATTGACCGTCACCTGAGCGGGGAGCCGGTCGTTGCGGCGCCCCCGTCGTGGGGGTATCGCGCGCGTAAGTTCGTGCGACGCAACCGGGTGCTCGTCGCTTCTGCCGCGGGGATCGCGGCGGCGTTGTCGCTGGGCATCATCGGCACCACGACGGGGTTGGTGCTCGCGGTCGGGAACGCGGAGCGGGCGGAGCAGGAGGCGCAACGCGCGGACGAGAAGGCGGCGGAATCAGACCGGCGTCGCGCGGAGGCCGAGTACGAAGGGTACATCGCAAACATCGAATCCGCGTACGGAGCGCTCGTCTCCAACGACGCGACGCGGTTGCGGACCCGGCTGGACGCGTGCCCGCCCAGCCTCCGGAAGTGGGAATGGCGGTATCTGGACTCTGCGAGCGACGGCAGCATTCTCGTCATGACCCACCCACGACGCAACGTGCAATGGGTCGCAATGAGCCGGGATGGCTCCCGCGTCGTTTCCAGTTCGGGAGACGGGAAGGCACGCATCTGGAATGCCGCCACGGGTGTCGAGCTCGCCGCGATAACGGGGCCTGATCGGTTTGTCGGCAAGGTTGCCTACAGCCCGGATGGATCGCTTGTTCTGGCGGCCGCGCTCAACGGGCAGATTGTGGTGTGGGACGCTGTGACATTCGCGGAAGTGGCGGTGCTGAAAGGGCACACCCTGCGCGTGACTTCCGTGGCGTTCATTGACAACGCACGCGTGGTGTCGGCCTCGGACGACGGGACCGCCCGCATCTGGGATGCGAAGAGCGGTGCCGAACTCCGCCGCATGACGCACGACGGACCGATCCACCAAGCGGCCCTCGATGCCGGATCGACTCGGCTCGCGACCGGGTCACGGGATACCACGGTCCGGCTCTGGGAACTCGACCACCCCGGAGAACCGATGGTGCTGAGAGGGCACACTGATCTTGTCGCCTTTGTTCGCTGGAGCGCGGACAGAACCCGGGTGGTGTCGGCCTCGTACGACGGGAGTGCGCGGGTGTGGGATGCGCGGACGGGGGCCCAACTCGCGCGCTTTCAGCACGATGCCCGCGTGCTTCTCGCGTCGTTCAGCGCGGATGGATCGCGTGTTGTGAGCAGCGCCTCTGCCGGCCCTCCCTGCGTCTGGGACTCCACAACCGGGGAGAAGATCTTCCAACTTGATGGGCACACCAATACGGTGCTGAGTGCCTGCTTCAGCAGGGATGACCGGTGGATCCTCACCAGCAGTCGTGACAACTCGGTGCGGCTGTGGGACGCGCGCACGGGCGCGGAGTGGTCCTGCCTGCGTGGGCACACGGAAACGCCCTGGGTTGCCGAGTTTACCCCTGATGGGCAACGGATCATGACCTGCGGCGATACGTCGGTGCGGCTGTGGCCCATCGCCCAGGACAGCCAGCAGTCCATCATACAGAGGCCCTTGCCGGATTCAGCGATCTGTCTGAGCCGGGACCAAAGCACAGTACTGGAGGTGGGCGACTACCGGGTCCGGTTGATCGATCTGGTCACGGGCAGAGAAACACACCTCTTCGAGAACACGGACCCCAGCGGCGCTGCAGCGCTTTCGCTGGACGGCTCGCGTGCGTTCGTCGCGTTCAATGACAACATTGTTCGCGAATGGGACGTGAAGCACGGCACCGCAGGGGTTCTCCTGTCCGGGCACACCAACTGGGTGCACTGCATTTCGCTTGACCCAGACGGTTCGCGGATCGTCACCGCCAGCGAGGACGGCACCGCCCGCGTGTGGGACGCCGTGACTGGGCAGGAACTGGCAAGGCTGGTTGGGCACGACGGTGCCGTCAACGCCGCACGGTTTGACCCATCAGGGACCCGTGTGGTGACCGCGGGTCGCGACAAGACCGTGCGTGTCTGGGACGCCGAGTCCGGCAACGCCCTCCACGCGTTGCGGTGGCACGACAACTCGGTTCTGGACGTGTGCTTCAGTGCCGACGGTTCGCGCATCCTGAGCACTTCGGTGGAGTACACAGCGCGGGTGTGGAATGCCGCGACGGGCGAGCGTCTTCTCCTGCTTCGAGGTCACGAGCATGTGGTGAACGGCGGGGGCTTCTCGCCCGACGGGGCCCGCATCGTCACGAGTTCCATGGACGGCACCGTGCGGCTGTGGGATGCGACCAATGGCCGGCAGATCCTGTCCATCCGCGGACGATTCGGCGGAGCAACCAGGGCTGAGTTCACGCCCGACGGGGAGGCGCTCGTTTTCTCCGACACCGAAGGGCGAGCCTGGTTCCTCGGAAGCGTGCCGATGCGCGAGCGGTTCGCACGCCGTTCGGCTGGCGACGCACGCCCGCGGCCCTGATTTCCACCGCTTCTTCTCGCGCTTGACGGCGCTCCGCGCGTGAATTCTCCGCTTGGGGATGGAACGACGTTCCTACCCAGGAGGCTCACCATGAGGCTCGGCACCGCTTGCGTTCTGACTTCGCTTGCGCTCACTTGCTCGGCTGTCGCCCAGTCCACCGCGCTCACCTACCAGGGGGAACTGACGTCTGGTGGGCAGGCGGCGAGCGTTCCTCACGACCTGCGCTTTCGGCTGTTCGACGCAGCGTCGGGCGGCACGCAGGTCGGTGCGACGCTGTGCAGGAATGACGTGCACGTGACGGAAGGTCGGTTCTCCACCACCATCGACTTTGGCCAGCAGTTCGCCCCCGATGCGCCGCGCTTTGTTGAAGTCGAAGTGCGTGCGGACAATGGTGCGGACTGTTCCAGCCTTGGCGGGTTCATCGTGCTCTCACCACGCACGGTCATCGCCCCATCGCCGCGCGCGGTCCACGCGTACTCGGCCAGCGCACTGGCGGCGCCCGACGGATCGCCGAATGACGCACTCACGGTGGGCCATGACGGTAAGGTCGGCATCGGAACAACAGCACCGGGGGCGACGGCTCCGAGCAGCGTGCTCGATATCTTCGGCGGGGCCGCGCTCGTCTCAGGCACCGGCGATCAGGCCGACCTGATGTGGTTCTGGAACGAGCGTCCGTGGGTGTTCCGGCAGGAGGGAGTGGGTGCTGCCGCCGCGCTGAAACTCCAGAGCGCGGGGGGTGCCCGGAACTTCGTCGTGCAGACGGACGGGTTCACAGGACTCGGCACGACCGCTCCGCTCGCCAAGGTCGACGTGCGCGGAGACATCCGCCTCGGGCAAGCCGGGCAGTACCTCGCTGCCGCTGGCGAAGAAAACCTGAGAGTTCTCCGCGGCACCGTGGGAGGTGGCGGGGCCGGGACAGTGGTCGCTGGTTCTGGCTTCTCGGTGCAGTGGCTCGGGAACTTGAACGGTGTGTACATCATCACGTTCCACGAGCCGTTTGCGGCGGCGCCAAGCCTGACGATCACTCCGGAGTGGAGCAGCACAACCAAGGTCGCGATGACCGACGGTGTGTCGCCGCAGAGCGCCCGCATCGAGATCTTTGCCCGCACCGACGGGTCATCGTCCCCGTGTGACTTCAGCTTTGTCGCTGTGGGCCCACGGTGAGCGTCCGCGCCACGTCCGCACCGCCGTCGGCATTCCTCTCGCGCACTCCGCGCCTCACACAAGGAACAGGTCATGAGAACCCCATCGTGCATCACATTCTGCCTGTCCATGGTGCTCGCCTTCGCGGCGCATGGACAGTCCACCGCGTTCAACTATCAGGGCGACCTCACACAGGACGGGGCGTCCCCGACCGGGGCGTTCGACATGCGGTTCCGCCTCTTCGACGCCGCGAGCGGCGGCACGCAGGTTGGAAGCACAACATGCGTCAACAACGTGCAGGTGACCGGCGGGAAGTTCACGACCACGATCGACTTCGGGCAGCAGTTCGCGCAGCCCTCGCCGAGGTATCTTGAACTCATCGTGCGGCCCGATGCCGGGCAGCCGTGTACCGATGACTCCGGCTACGTCACGCTCGTGCCACGGCAGCCGATCACAGCAACTCCGATTGCCACGCACGCGGCTTCCGCGTTCTCGCTTTCGGCGCCCGATGGTTCGCCCACGCACGCGGTCGCAGTCAGCAACGACGGCAAGGTGGGCATCGGCACAACCACACCCGGCGCGGTCGTGTCCACCACGCAGCTCGACGTCTTCGGTGGTTCCATGCTTGTGGCACACTCCGGAGACCAGGCGGACCTGCTGTGGCTGGCGAGCGAGCGATCCTGGGTCTTCCGGCAGGAGGGGACCGGCGCGAGCGCTGCGTTGAAGCTCCAGAGCATCGGCGGCGGCGGCAACAAGAACTTCGTCATCCAGACCGACGGGCTCGTCGGCATCGGAACCACTGCACCCGCGGCAAAGCTCGACGTGCGTGGTGACATCCGTCTCGGTGTTAGCGGGCAGTACCGCGCGGCCGCGGGCACGGAGAACCTTCGGATAGTGCGCGGCTCTGTGACCGCCGCGGGCACGGCGAACTTCGGATCCGGCTTCACCGTCACGAGGCCGAGCACGGGCGTGTACATCATCACGTTCACCCAGCCGTTCACGGGTGTGCCGAGCATCTCGGTGACTCCCGAGCTCGCAGACGTTGTGAAGCTCGCGATGACCAACGGGGTGACTTCAAGCACGGCGCGGATCGAGGTGTCTCTCCGGAGTGACGGGTCATTCTCGAACTGCGAGTTCGGTTTCATCGCCATCGGTCCACGCGTCTAACACGCCCACACCACCGCTTCGCTGAGGAGATTCATCATGCGATCCTGCTCCGCACGTACGCACGCCCTGCTCATCGTCTGCGGCACCACGCTGTCGACCACACACGCCCTCGCCGACACCTGGGACAACTCCGCCGGCAACGCCCAGTGGTCCACCGCCACCAACTGGGCGGACAACACAGAGCCGACGACCACCGACACCGCGATCTTCCCCAGCACGGTCCCGCTCAACCAGAGCACGATCCTGATGACCACCACCGAGTTTGCATCATCTCTGACATTCAACAACGACTACACGCTCCAAGGCGGGCAGATGTTCATCATCGGCGGGGGGGTTAATGTCGCGGGCGGGCACACGGCGACG
>DATAKA010000124.1:0-63047 GCA_036261855.1 Phycisphaerales bacterium
GAGAGCACGAAGAGGAAAGCGGGGGATAAAGGCAGGAAGTGCAAGGACTTGGGAAGGGGGTGTGGAGAGCGAAGAAAAAACTGGGAGAAAATCGCGCGTTTCCCGTTTTGGAGCCACGGCGCGCGCACAAACGCGGTGATACCGGAGGAGGAGTGAGCAGTGAAGAGTGAAGAGTGAGAAGAGAAGGGCGGAGCCCACCCCCGGCCCCGCACGCTGGGAGGGGGGTTCGGTGGGTGGCCGATTCGGGCGGGCGGGGGCGCGTGGGGTGGAGATGTGGCCGCGCTGACGCACGGGGCGCTGGGGGTGTCGGGGCAGAGCATTGGCGGCGACAGCTTGGGCGTCGCCCGTCTTGGCGAACGGGGTGGGTCGCGGCGCACGTGGTTCAGCCATTTACAACGTGTCCAGCGACGAACTCCGCCGTCGCAGGGGCACGCACGTTACGGACACCTGCGGATGTGCGCGACGACGGCCCCGTTGGGGTCGCTGTGGCTTGCGGGTGCATTCCGGGGGTGTCGCTCGCTCGAAGATTCGCTCACTCCACGCCCCGCCCCCGTGCCATGAACTTCCACGCCTTCGGCGTGGAGGGGCACGCGTGCGTGTTGGGTGCGGGCTGGGCGTGGAGTGGCGCAGGGACCGTGTCGTTGCACCTGACCACAGGGATCATCGCTCAGAGCAGCGATGGACCCTGTGGCACGTCGGGGGGGTGTGCCACCACGCCGAACAGGGCGGGGGCACGGATGCTGCCTTCACACGCACTGCCCGCCGCTGAACACACTCAGCAGCGCATCGATATCCGCTGTGTCCGGGAACAGCCCATCGTTGTTGAAGTCGATGTCCCCGCACGCGCCGGTGGGGCAAGGCCCGCCCGCGAACACACTCAGGAAGTCATCGATGTCCTGCGTATCCGGAAAAAGCCCGTCACCATTGAAGTCGATGGTGTCGCAGCACGCGCCGCCCGAACACAGGACGGTGATCTCCGCGGCGAAGTCGTTGTCGGTGTCGTTGTTGTCGTTGTAGAGGCTGTCGAGGACGCCGATGAAGAGGAACACCGCGCCCGCGGGCACGATCACGTCCGCGTAATCCGTCGCGACATTGTCGCCGATGCGGAAGTCCTCGGGGACGTCCGTGGGCAGCGAACCGTAATACGTCCCGCCGGTGATGACATCGACCCCGGCATCGATGGCCCCGGGAACTCGCGCCTGAAGGCTCGTCGCGAGCAAGGTGTCAGAGGAGGAAAAAACGGCTCCCGAACTGCGGGAGATGGCGTTGGAGGTGTTGTACGTGAACTCCCCCAGGACGCGGATGCGGATGAGGTCGCCGGGGGCCACGCCAAGGCTCGTGAGCGTGCGGATGGCGGGGGCGGTGGGCGCATCGCTGTTGGTGCGGATGAACGCGCCTCTGGGGCCGAGAGGCACGACCACCTGGGCAGGGGCGGAGCCCGCCGACAGAAGTGCTGTCGCGGAGAGAGTGAGGAGGGTGAGGGAGGTGCGCATGGCAGTTCCAATCATGGTGGGGCGGGGCGCCGCAACGTGCGTCAGGCCCACCGTCATGCGGCGGGAATGCTCATGGTGGCCAAGGAATCGTGTGGGGCTCGCGTCACAATCACCCGAACGTGGCAAGGCGCGAGCACGGGGCGGCCGCGCCCCCGGGATGGAGCGCAGCCGGAACATCAACCCGAAAGAGTCGGGTGCCCGATCAGGAATTGATCACGCGGCCTTCGCTGGCCAGCGCCGCTTCGTGCACGCTCTCGTGCATCGTCGGGTGGGCATGCACCGTCGCGATGAGTTCCTCGGTGGTGGCCTCGACACGTTTGGCGAGGGAGAACTCGGCGATGAGTTCGGTGGCGGCTTCGCCCATGATGTGGGCGCCGAGGATTTCGCCGCGGGGGAGGCCGCGGATGATCTTGCACATGCCGTCGGTGGCGCGGACGGCGATGGCCTTGCCCAGGGCGCTGTTGTTGAACACGCCGATGTCGTAGTCCTTGCCCTTGACCTTGCCCATGGCCTTGAGTTCGCGCTCGGTGTAGCCGATGCTGGCGACCTGGGGGTGGCAGTAGGTGCAGCCGGGGATGATGCCGTAGGGAACAGAGTGCGGCTCGTGCTTGAGTTTGCCGTCGCGCCAGGCGATGCGCTCGACGCAGCAGATGCCCTCTTCGCTGGCGACGTGCGCGAGCCAGGGGGGCCCGATGACATCACCGATGGCGAAGATGCCGGGGATGTTGGTCTTGTAGTCGCAGTGCTGCTCTTCCTTCTTGTTGGCGTCGTAGTCGGTCTTGATGTGGTCCCGTACGGTCTCGAGCGGGAGCGTGGCGTCGAACAGGCCGTCGAAGCGGCCCTTGACGCCGATGGCGAGGAGGACCTTGTCGGCCTCGATGGTCTCCTTCTTGGACTGGTCGGGGCTCATCTTGCCGTCGGGGCCGGCGGCCATGGGGGCAACTGTGACCTTCACGCCCCCACTTCCAGATGGGCCGGTCTTCTCGATGTTGACCACGCCGGTGTTCGTGCGGATGTCCATCCCGTGCTTCTTGTAGAGTTTTTCCATGGCCGTGCAGATGTCGTCGTCTTCGACGGGGAGGATGCGCGGCATCATCTCGATGACCGTGACCTTGGTGCCCATGGTGTGGTAGAAGTAGCCGAACTCCATGCCGATGGCACCGGCACCCACGACGATCAGGCTCTTGGGCTGCTGCTTGTTGAACATCGCCTCGCGAGCGCCCCAGACACGATCGTTGTCGAACCTGGCAAAGGGAAGGTCACGCGCGACGCTGCCGGTGGCGACGATGATGTTGGTCGCGGTGATGGTCTCGCGCACCGCGCCGACGGTGACGGGGGAGTCAGTGCGTGTGTCCTGGATGGTCGAGTCGTGGATCGCGATCTTGCAGACGTCGCCGGCAACGGCCTTGGCGCTCTTGCGGCCGGCGAGGATTTTCGCGCTGCCCTTGATCGACTCGATCTTGTTCTTCTTCATCAGGAACTCAACACCCTTGTTGAGTTTGGAAGCCACATCGCGCGAGCGCCCGATGGTCTTGTCCCAGTCGATGCCCACCTCGCCGGTGATCTTGAGGCCCCAGGCCTCCTTCTCCTTCAGTTTCTCCACGAGTTCGGCGTTCGCCAGCAGGGCCTTGCTCGGGATGCAGCCCCAGTTGAGGCAGACGCCGCCGAGTTTGTCGCGCTCGATGACGGCGGTCTTGTACCCCAGCTGCGCAGCGCGGATCGCGGCCACATAACCGCCAGGACCGCCGCCAATCACCACAACGTCAAAGTGCCGGTCTGCCACGGGGAGTTCCTTCCTGCTGCGGCGGGCGCACGGCCTGCCGGTTGTTTGATGCTGACGCGACGGGAAAGGGGCGACTATAGAAGGAGGGAGGGGCTCCAGACACGCCGCGGGCGCAAACGTTTGAACCCGCAGAGTTTGCGCTCGATGTGGCACCGGCGGCATGCCGCCCGCGGTGTTCATGAACAATCCACTTGCAGGGCTGCCCGGTTGGGGTATGGTGATTGCATGAAGGCTCCTGGCACAGTTCCTGCGCTCGCCCTCGCCGCCGCGTCACTCGTCACGACGGCCACTGCTCAGCACGGGCCCGCGCTGCGCCCGGCCCCGCACAGCGGCTGCGAGGTGACATCGATCGACGCCCCCGCCGGCGCGGTGCTGCCTGAGTTTGACCCCGCCTCGTGGAGCGTGTTCGCGCCGCGGACCTCGGTCACGTTCCAGGTGTTCCTTGACGATCCGGGCAACCAGCTTGCGGCATTCGCGCCCGCCATCCTGAGCAACATGCAGGCCGCGTGCGACCGCTGGGCATCGCTCCTGCAACCGCCGCCGACGCCGGCGGTCATCACCGTGCTCGTGCGGGTGGACAACACCTACCCGCGCGCCACCGGGCGCAGCGAAACGACGGTGTTCGTCGGCGCAGCGGACGGTTACGACATCTTCGATCAGGGCGCGGCATATGAAGCGCGCACCGGCGTGGACCCCAACGGCACCGTCCACGACGCGGTCGTCACGCTCAACACCTCGTACACCGCGAACGAGCTCTGGTTTGATCCCAACCCCGCGACGCGGACCGCGCCGGTGCCGCAGAACCGCACCGATGCTGTTTCGGTGTTCCTGCACGAGCTCGGCCACATCATCATGTTCAACGGCTGGCGGGACAACTACACGGGCATCATGCCCGGGCTGTACCAGTCGCCCTTTGACCAGTTCACCACGTTCGACGGCGACTTTTACTTTCACGGCACGCAGTGCACGGGCCTGTATGGTTCGCCGGCACCCCTGACGTACGGCAACGCCAAGCACCTGGGCAACAACAGCCCGCGTCCGGGCGCGGACCTCATCCCGGACCTGATGAACGGCGTGGTCTTCTACCGCGGCTCGCGGTATGACGCCTCCCCGCTTGACCTGGCCGTGGGGCGTGACTGCGGCGTGCCCTTCCTGGGCGGCGGGACCGCGTGCGACACCATCGACTTCAACAACGACGGGCTGTTCCCGGACACCAGCGACATCGACGACTTCCTGAGCGTCTTCAGCGGCGGCGCATGCAGCAACGACCCCAACTGCAACGACATCGACTACAACAACGACGGGCTCTTTCCTGACACGCTGGACATCGACGCGATGCTCAGCGTGTTCAGCGGAGGTGCGTGTCTGGTGTGACGGTCCACCGGCCTCTTCCACAGAGCGCGGTGTTCTCGGGCGGTGCGCTCACGACCCACGCGTCGAATTCGTCGCGGAATCTGCTTGGCAGCATGCATCGGGCGGGTAGGCGCGGGTAGGATGGTGCCGGCCCCAGGGGCGAGGAGTTCATCATGATGTGTCGCACGGCAGTGTCATTCTGTGTCGGTCTTGGTGTGTGCGCGGCGGCCGTGTCCGCGCAATGGTCTTCTGATCCGAGCGTCAACACGCCGGTCATCGTCGGCGCGGGCGACCAGACGACGCCGCTCATCCGCCCCTCGCCCGACGGCGGGGCGTGGGTGTCGTGGGCGGACAACAGCGCGGGCTCGGGCTACCGCCACAAGGTCCAGCGCTTGACGGCCGCGGGCACTCCGGAGTTCGTGGCCGCCGGAGTCGCGCTGAATACCCGGACCAACACCGCTGTATTCAACTACGACATGGCCGTGGACGCCAGTGACATCGCCCACGTGGTGTACGACGACAACGGCATCTGGCTCCGCTCGGTCGAGCCCGACGGCGGCCCGCGGTCGCCGTTGTTCATGCCGGGCTCGGCCGGCGCGGTCGGGGCGCAGATATGTGTCTGCGGCGATCAGAGCTTTGTGGTGTGCTACGCGCTCTCCAACGTGCTGACCTTCCAGCGTGTGCAGCCCGACGGCACGCTCGGCGCGTCCTGGACGGTCGCGGAGGCCGGGCGCGGGCAGGCACCCAGCGACCTTGTCGCCAGCGGGCCCGACGCCGACTTCATCGCCCTGTGGGTGCGCAGCGAGACCACCAACATGGTGACGAGCCGCAAGGGGCTCAAGATCCAGAAGTGGAACGGTGACGACGAGCAGGTGTGGAACGGCGGCACGCCCATCGACGTGTACGCCTCGAGCGCGACGCCCAGCCGCGGCATCCAGAGCGGGTACTTCCCGAGGCTGCACGCCGACGGGTCGGGCGGCGCGGTGATGGCGTGGTACGACGTCGGTGCCGACCGCAACGCGTGGGTCCAGCACATCGACAGCGCGGGCGTCGCCCGCTTCCCCGCCAACGGCATCGCCGCGAGCACGACGACGTCGATGTTCGAGTACCGCCTCTCCGCCGAGGTGGTGTACAACGAGTCGCCGGGGCTGGACGACTACACCATTGTGTACGAGCGGAGCAACACTGCGCAGTCGCAGTTTGGCCTTGGAGCGCAGGTGATCCTGGAGAACGGCGCGCGAGTGTGGGGCAGCGGCGCGGGCGCGAGCATCGTGCCGGTCTCGGGCTTCCACTGCTCGTTCGCGAACGTGAACGCGTCCCGCGACGGCACGGGCATCGCCGTCGTGACGTGGCTGCAGTACATGGGCGCCAACGGGCCGATGGAGGTTCGTGCCTCGCGCCTGGTCGCCAACACGGGCGCACCGGTGTGGGGTCCGTCGCCCCTGGGCGTCTCCACCAGCGCAGTGGACAAGGGCCGCCTGGCCGTGATCAACAGCACGGGGTCGGACATGCTCATCGCGGCGTGGTCGAACGGCGCGGCCGGCAGCAGCGACATCCTGGCGCAGAACATCAACCGCAACGGCACCATCGGCGCGGGTGCGCCGGGCTGCGATTCCATCGACTACAACAACGACGGGCTCTTCCCCGACACGGCGGACATCGCCGACTTCCTCACGGTCTTCGGCGGCGGGGCGTGCAGCAACGATCCCAACTGCGGCGACATCGATTACAACAACGACGGGCTCTTCCCGGACACGGTGGACATCGATGCGCTGCTGAGCGTGTTCAGCGGCGGGCCGTGCCTGGTGTGATAGAGGCTCAGGCGCAAGTCTGAGCACGCGGGTGCCTACGCGCGGAGGTTGCGCGCGAGCGGACGCGGTGAGTGGCCGTGCTCGGGCTGGCGCCCGAGCCTCCTTCAGGCGGGCGGAGCCTCGGCGGGGTCGGCGCGCATGAAGAGGGCATCGCCCTTGGCGATCATCTGGCCGGGCTTCAGGGCGTGGGGGCCGCCGAAGGTGCACAGCTCTTCAAGCGTCGCGCCGGCGGGCGGTGTGCAGTTCCAGAGTTTCTGGAGCGCGGCCATCTTCTCCGGCATGGCGGGGGAGAGGAGGATGGAGGCGATGCGGAGCATCTCGGCACACTCGTAGAGAACGGAACGAAGCCGCTGCTCGTCCTGTGGATTCGTCGCCGCGGTTTTCGCCAAGGTGAATGGCTTCGTCTCGCTGATGAGTTCATCCACCCAGATTCTAAAAGTACTGCCAATCAGCAGAATCTCGTTCACTGAGGTTCTGTTCAGAATCTCTGGGATGGCTTGGTGGACGTGGCCACGAACTTCGCGCTCGAACTTCTCGCGACCAACAGCGCCTGCAGGCTCCGGCACCTTACCCCCGAAGTACTTCTCAATCATGTTCGCCACGCGGCTGGCGCAGTTGCCGATACCGTTGGCGAGGTCGGCGTTGTAGACCTCGATGAACTTGGAGTGAGAGAAGTCCGCGTCCTGCGCGTGGAGGGGCCCTTGCGTGAGCAGGTACCAGCGCACGGCGTCCAGCGAGTACTTGGACGCGTAGGCCTGCAACTGCTCGATCTCGATGAAGTTCTTGAGGCTCTTGCTCATCTTCTTGCCCTCGCGCACCCAGTAGGCGTGCGAGTACACGGTGGTCGGCAGGCCGACGAAGCCGAAGCGTTTGGGGTCGGCGTCGTGCAGGGCCATCAGCATGGCGGGCCAGATCACGGCGTGGAACCAGAGGATGTCCTTGGCGATGAAGTGGACGCAGGTGGAGCCGCTGCCGTTCACGCCCCCGGGCCAGAAGTGCCGGCGTTCGTCGGTGTCCACGACGCTCAGGTAGTTGAAGAGGGCGTCGATCCAGACGTAGATGCGGTGCGCCTCATCGCCGGGCACGCGGATGCCGAACTGCGTCGCGGGATCGTCGGTCACGGGGCGCGAGATCGGGATGTCCTGCAGGCCCTGGCGGAAGCGGCCCAGGACTTCGTTGCGCCGCGCTTCGGGCTGGACGAACTCGGGGTGCTCGGCGAAGAGCTTCTCTAGGCGCGCCTGATAGCGGCTGAGGCGGAAGAAGTAGCACTTTTCACTCCGGCGAATGAGGGGCTTGCCGGTGACAGCGCTCTTGTACTCCTGCTCCTTGGCGACCGTCTCGGTGAGGTACTCCTCCTGGTTCTCGTCGTACCAGCCCTCGTACGTGCCGAGTTCCATAGCGCCGCTCTTGAGCATCGCCGTGACGTACTCGATGACGCGGGCCTTGTGCCGGTCCTGCGTCGTCCGGATGAAGTCGTCGTTGCTGGCGTTCATGAACGCGAAGGCCTTTCGGAACTCCTCGGCGTTCTTGTCGGCCCACTCAATGGCGGTCATGCCGTGCTGCTGGGCGCTGGTGACCACCTTGTCGGCGTGCTCGTCGGTGCCGGTGAGGAAGAAGACGGAGGCATCTTGCCTGATGCCTGATGCCTGATGCCCAGTGCCTCTCCTGAGCCGCTCAAACCGGGCGAGGCAGTCGGCCACCAGCGTGGTGTAGCAGTGGCCGATGTGGGGGCGGTCGTTGACGTAGTAGATGGGGGTGGTGATGTAGGCAGGTCCGGTCGGACCCAACTGGGTGGTGGTCATGGGCCACTTTATGGGGCCGCGGGGGCGTTGCTGAACTCTTGTGCGTCCTGTTCGCGTATCAATCCTCACAGAGACGCACGCGGAGGTTCCCTACCATTGGGCGAACGAACGCGGTGCGCGTCCGCACGGGAGGCTTGTCATGAAACGCTCTGCTCTGCTGGTCATTCTCGTGTGTGGGTGCTGCGCCTCCATCGCCGCGCCCGTGCTCGCGCAGGGGTACGCGGGCAGCGACGGCCGCGGCCTGGAGCGCGATCTGCGCGTGGGCACCCCCAAGGGCCTGTCCCCCCGCGCCAGCATGGCCGACGAGGTCCG
This sequence comes from Phycisphaerales bacterium, assembly GCA_036261855.1. Lineage (GTDB taxonomy): Bacteria > Planctomycetota > Phycisphaerae > Phycisphaerales > UBA1924 > BJHL01. The sequence goes on from DATAKA010000124.1 coordinate 8,555, forward strand.
CCTGCGCAACGCCCTGATCACCGGCAACGTGGGTGGGCTGCGTGCGTTCCGCGGGAACGTCGGCTATACCGCACCCGACGACTTCCGGGGCAGCCTCGCCAGCGATGCCACGTACGCCTTCCGGCGGGATTCCGCGAGCGCCGGCCAGTTCAGCCGTCCTGCCCGGGGTGGTGAGGGGCTGCGGTACCAGCTGTACACCTCCACCGGCCTTGCCACCCGCACGTTTGACGACGAGGTCGGTCGGCTGGGCGCCACCGGCATCGCCGCGGCGACGGCAGCGCCCGGCGCGGCGGCTTCCGCACCGTCGGGCGCGAGGGGCGAGAGCCTGACGACGCGCCTGGGCGCGATGCGTTCCACCGCGGCCTTCGACGCGACGCGCGACCTGACGCCGTCGGTCGTGGGGTATGCGCAGGTGGGGCAGTCGTACCAGCCGATGACGGCTTCGGGGCTGCTGGGCCTTCGGACGCCGGACCGCGCGCCGCTCACGACGCGGTACCCCTCCCGCGAGGACAAGGAGAAGGAACGCCCGGGCCTGACGCACAACCTGGCCGAGCCGGTGGCGGATTCGCTCACGAGCCCGGCGAACGAGAACCAGATCAAGCCGATCCTGCAGCCGGTCACGCGCACGCTGTACGAGGACCTCAAGGCGCGCATGAAGGAGCAGGAGGAGAAGGCCAAGTCGGACCGCAGCCGCGGCGTGCCCGATCCCAAGGACCCGGGCACCGATGCTCCCGGCACGCGGCCCGATGCCGCCCCCGCCCCGGGCCCGGCGACGCCCGAGGGCGAGATGTCCCCGGACAGCGCGCGCCCGGCGGGCGACGAGAACGCGGACGCGGACACGCGCCTGCGCGACCTGCGGGAGAAGCTGCTGTCGCGCGACCGGCGGGTGCTGGGCAAGAACAACCTGAAGCCGGAGAAGGACACCGCCTCGGCCAAGCCGGGCGACGCCACGGACATCTTCGACGAGAAGACGATCGACCTGATCCGGCGTTCGGGCGGGCAGACGGGCGCGTACATCGATGCGCCGGAGGGGGCGCAGCTCGACGCGTACGCGCAGCACATGAAGGCCGGGCAGGAGCTGATGGGCAAGAACAAGTTCTTCGACGCCGAGGAGCGCTTCGCCCGAGCATTGCAGGAACGCGAGGGCGACGTGACCGCCATGGCCGCGCGGATGCACGCGCAGCTTGGCGCGGGGCTGTACCTCTCGGCGGCGCTCAACATCCGCCAGTTGTTCGTGCAGGCGCCGGAAGTGATCGCGATGCGGTACACGGGCGAGACCATCCCGCCACCCGCGCGGTTGGCGTCGATCGCGGCGGACCTGCGGACCAACATCACGCGTGCCCGCGAGGGCGGCGGCGTGCCCAGCGTCGGCGACTCGATACTGCTGGGGTACATCGGCTGGCAACTGGGCGACCTCACGACCGTCAGCGAGGGCCTGTCGCAGGCGCAGCGGAGCGCGGACGCCACGGGCAAGCCCGAGCCGCTGGTCGAGCTGCTGCGGAAGACGTGGCTGGAGGCGCCGGCGGGTGACCCGAAGTTCACACCCACAAAGTGATCACAACAACTCGCCAAGAACAACCCGTCAACACACCAAGAAACGAGATCTCGCAACGCGTGACGACCACCAAGCCCAAGACAACCACCGCGGACACCCTCCGCAGCGCCGCCGGCGCGGTGCGTGAGCCCGCCGCCGCGCCGAGCCAGCCGGCGCACGCGCTGAGCATCACCGACTTCCTCTCCGATGGTTCGCTCGCGGCGCTGTGCGCGGAGCTCGCGCACCTGACCGGTGTTGCCGTGGAACTGCACGACCCGCGCGGGCACGCCATCGAGCGGTACGCGGGCGGCGACCCTGGCAAGCAGTGGCGCGTGGGCTCCGAGCCCAGCCCGGTGCTGGCGGGCCCCCACCGCTCGCTGCCGCTGGCCGTGGGCGGGCTGCGGATCGGCGCGATCGTCATCGGGTCGGGGGACCCCGTGCTCTCGAGCGATGCGCGTCTGCGGCTTGAGCGCGCCATCTCGTTCATGGCGATGACGAGCAGCGAGCTGTGTTCGAGCGAGTTGGAGGCCCGGGCGCGGCTGAGCGAACTCTCCGCGCTCGCGCGGTTCAGCTCGCTGGTCTCCCGCGCGGCCAGCCCGCAGAAGGTGCTGGACGTGGCGCTGGACCTGGCGCTGGACGTGCTGGGCCTGGACGCGGGCTCGATCGTGCTGCTCAAGGACGCCGAGGATGCGAGGCTTTCCGAGAAGGAGGAGGACCTCATCCTCGCGACATCGCGCAACCTGACGAAAGAGTGGCTCGCCTTCCCCGAGCCACTGAGCAAGGGGCGCGTGTTTGACCGGCTGGCATTGGACGGGCAGCTGGTCATCAGCGAGGACATCGCGAGCGACGACCGGATCAACATCCGCGAGCGGGCGCTGCAGGAGGGCCTCCGCGCTGCGCTGCACGCGGGGATGGTGTTTGGTGAGCGCACGCTGGGCGTCATCCGTCTCTATTCCCGCAAGCCCCGCGTGTTTGAAGAGGGCGAGAAGAAACTACTGCAATCGCTCGCTGCGCAGGCCGCGGCGGCGCTGGAGCAGTCGCGCCTGCTGGCCCTTGAACAGCAGGAAGAGGCGACGCAGCGGCAGTTGGCACTCGCGGCCGATGTGCAGCGGCGGATGCTGCCGCGGACAGTGCCGAACTTCCCGCGGCTGGACCTTGCGGCGCGGTACATCCCCAGCTATGAACTGGGCGGCGACTTCTACGACTTCATTGAGCTCAACGGCCACATGGGCCTGGTGGTGGGTGATGTCGTGGGCAAGGGCATCGCCGCAGCGCTGCTCATGGCGTCGGTCCGCGCCAGCCTGCGGGCGTTCACGCAGGACGTGTACGACCTGGACGAGATCGTGGGGCGCGTGAACCAGAGCCTGGCGCGCGACACGCGGGACAACGAGTTCGCGAGCCTGTGGTACGGCGTCATCGACCCCCACAGCCTCCGGCTGACGTACTGCTCGGCGGGGCACGAGCCGCCGATCGTCGTGCGGCTGCCCAAGGGGCGTGCGCCTACGCCGGCGGACCTGGACGAACTGACGGTGGGCGGCATGGTCGTGGGCATCGATCCGTCGCAGCGGTACCAGCGCGCGGTCTTTGACCTGCGGCCGGGCGACGCCATCTTCGCGTATACCGATGGGCTGTCGGACGCGAGCAACTTCGACGGCGAGCGGTTCGGCAAGCGCCGGATCCGGGAGTCGCTCATCAAGTGCCTGACCGAGAAGCCCACGGCGTCGGCGGCGGAGATCGTGGAGCGCGTGCTGTGGGAATTGCGGCAGTTTGTGGGCCTGAGCCGGGCCCGCAGCGACGACAAGACGGTGCTCGCGGTGCGGGTGAAGTAGCGACCGCCGACTGATACGCTTGGCCCATGCTGCTGGGGTCCCACCTTTCCATTGCCGGCTCGATGGTCAACGCCCTGCGCGAGGCCGAGAGCCTGGGCATGTCCACGGTCCAGGTCTTCACCAAGAACCAGCAGCAGTGGAAGGCCAAGCCGCTCGACTCCGGCATGGTGAAGGAGTGGCACGTCGAACTCAAGCGGCTGGGCTGGGATAGCGGCGGCCCGAAACGCGCGGACGGCTCGCCGCAGGGACGGGTCGTGAGCCACGCGTCGTACCTCATCAACCTTGCGAGCGTCAACGATGAACTCTTCGCCAAGAGCATCGACCTGATGACGGACGAGATCGAACGGTGCGAGGAACTCGGCATCCCGTTCCTTGTCCACCACCCGGGCTCCTTTGTCGGGTGGACGCTGGAGCAGGGCATCGACCGGATTGCGAAAGCCTACAAGGAACTCTTCAAACGCACGAAGGGCGCGAGGGTGACTTCGCTCTTGGAGGGCACCGCGGGCTCGGGGAGCCACATCGGGGGACCGTTCGAGCACCTCCGCGACCTCCGCGCGGCGATCATCGGGTCCACCGGCGACCCCGCCCGTATTGGCTACTGCCTCGACACGTGCCACCTGCACGCGGCGGGGCACGACATGAGCACCCGCGCGAGCGCGGCTGCCGCGCTTGCCCAGTTTGACTCGATGTGCGGGCTCCAAAACCTCTGGTGCTTCCATGTCAACGACAGCAAGGGTGCGTGTGGGAGCCACCTGGACCGGCACCTCCACATCGGGGAGGGGTTCGTGGGCGCGCGGAGCATCGGCGAAGGGAAGACGGCCAAACCGGGGAAGTTTGACGCCAAGGTTTTGGCGAACTCGGGGTTCGCGGCGGTGATGACCAATAGTCGCTGTCGCCAGATCCCGCTGATCCTGGAAACTCCGAAGGAAGAGGGCAAGACGGCGACCGGGGTGCCAGCCTCTAACCGGCTGGACACCATGAACTTGCGTCGCTTGATGGGCGTTGTGGGCGAGGAATGGGTGGTGCCGGAGTCTCCGGCGCAAAAAACGCCGAAACCGTCCGCGAAGCGGACTTCGAAGCCCAGCGGGCGGGCGGGTTGACGCGGCGGCACCATCGTGCCGATGTTTTCAGGACGTGCCCGCCCTCCGGCGGGGAAGGTATCCTCTCGGTTCGCGGCACCTGCCTCGGGCGGATGGACATTGGGGCGTTCGCCCACGAACATTGAGGCCCGCGGCGGGGTACTGACCGGCTCGTGATGACCTTGGAGACGCTTATGAAGTTGGAGCGCAGAAGCCTGAACTGGAGCCCCCTGCTGGTGTGCGCGGCGGGGCTCGCGCTCGGGCTTTCGGGGTGCCGCGCGCTGGACTACGTCACGTCGCGTGGCCCGACCAAGACGGCGGCCAAGCCCAACGACGGGCAGCCGGCCGGGACGGTGCGCCCGCTGCCCAAGCCGCAGATTCCCAGCGATCAGCCGATCGCGGGGACGGACTCCATGAACCGTGCGCGGATTCTGGCGGATCAGGGGATGGTTGCCGAGGCGATCAAGGAATTCGAGAAGGCGATTGAAGAAAACCCGCTGCTGACCGGCGCCCACATGGGGCTGGGGGAGGCGGCCGCCAAGACCGGTGACATGGAGAAGGCCGAGTCGGCGTTTGGCAAGGCGGCGACGCTGGAGCCCAAGAACTTCCGGGCCCAGTTCATGCACGCGAGCGTGCTGCAGGAGATGGACCGCCTGAACGAGGCGATCCGGGCGTACCTCCGAGCGATCAACATCCGGCCCGACGACTTCCAGGCCAACCTGAACCTGGGCACGGCGTACCTGCAGTCCGGCGAGCCGCAGTCGGCGCTCGCGTACTCCAAGCACGCGGTGGAGCTGAAGCCCGACGATGGCCCGGCCCGCGCGAACCTGGGCGTGGTGTACCAGAGCCTGGGGCGGCACGAGGACGCGATCACGGAGTTTCAGCAGGCGGCGGAGCTGACGGAGCTTTCGCCGGAGCTGCTCACCAACCTCGCGGACTCGTACGGGCGGACGAAGCGCTACGAGGAGATGGTCGCGACGCTGGAGCAGGTGGTGGAGATGAAGCCCACGGCGGTGGCGTTCGAGCGGCTGGGGAGCGGGCAGTTCCGGCTGGCGCTGTATGACCAGTCGCTCGCGTCGTTCCGCAAGGCCGCGGAGCTTGACAGCAACCACTACCCCGCGTTCAACGGCGTGGGCGTGTGCCTGCTGCAGCAGTGGATGAGCGGCGGGCAGAATGATGTGACGCTGAAGCAGGAGGCTGTGCGGTGGCTGCAGCGGAGCCTGCAGATCGAGCGGAACCAGCCGAAGGTGATGGAGTTGCTGGGAAGGTGGAAGTAAGAACTGCTCACGCGTCGCGCGAAGATCACGATGACCCCTTCGGGGTCGGGCGGCGCTTGTACGGGCTTCCGGGGGTGTCGCCGCAGAGCCGGCTCCACACCCCGGCTATGAACTCCCACGCCTCCGGCGTGAAGACAGGTTGAGCAGAGTGCCTGAGCCTCCGTGTGCGCCTCTATCATCGGGGCATGTCCACCATCCTCATTCTTCAGCATTCTGACATTGGCGGGCCCGGGCGGTTTGGGGCGTGCCTGCGTGATCATGGGTTCCGGCTGGACTTCCGGCGGCCGGACCTGGCGGCGAACGGGGGGGTGGGGCGAGACGCCGACCCTCGCAAGCCGCAGGGCGTGCCGATGGACCTGGACAATGTCCACGGGCTGATCGTGCTGGGGGGACCGCAGAACGTCACGGATGTTGAGAAGTACCCCTGGATGCAGCAGGAGGTGAAGCTCATCCAGCAGGCGCACGCGAAGGAGCTGCCGATCGTGGGGATCTGCCTGGGCGCGCAGCTCATCGGGCATGCGCTGGGCGGGAAGGTGACGCCGCGCGAGAAGCCGGCGGTGGGGTTCCACCCCGTGGGCGTGACGATTCCCGGGCAGACCGAGACGTCGATGGCGGGGATCGCGTGGAACCACTTCCAGCTCTACACGTGCGGGCAGGAAGTCAGCACGCTGCCGCCGGGGGCGATGCTGCTGATGAGCGGCAAGTCCAACAAGCACGCGGCGTTCCGCGTGGGGCTGCGGACGTACGCGTTCCAGTTCCACCCCGAGTGCGACCGGCCGCAGGTGGAGGCACTTATGCGGTCGAGCAAGCACGAGATGGAACTCGCGGGGCTCACCGAGGGCGAGGTGAAGGTGCAGGTGGACCAGCACTACGCGACGTACGCGCGGCTGAGCGACCGGCTGTGCGTGAACCTGGTGAGCACGTGCTTCCCGACGGTGCAGCGGATGACGGCATAGAGAGAGGTGAATAGTGAGGAGTGAGCAGTGAATAGTGGTGAAGGCCAAGGCTGCTCTGCTCCCTGCCCACCACTCACTGATCCCTCTTCACTGATCCCTCTTCACTGTTCACTATTCACTTTCCTCCATGCCCACGCTGACGCTCCAAACACCGGCGGACTACCTGCTGTCGCGGGATGTGTGCTCGTATGGGTACTTTCTGCTTGCGCCCAATTACTGGGATACGCGGTCGCGGACGCTGTGGCGGGTGCTGAGTGTGTCCGGGGGCGCGGTGCTGGTGCATATTGATCAGCCCGGGGCCAGGGCAGGGGCAGCGCTCAAGGTGTCGCTGTCTCGGAAGCTCGCGGCGGGTGAGCGGGGCGAAGTGACGCACCAGCTCACGCGCATGCTGCGGCTGGATGAAGGCCGCGACTCCATCCGCGAGTTCCACCGGCTGGACCCGCGGTTCGCGAAGAGCAGACGCGGGCGGCTGCTGCGGTCGCCGACGCTGTTTGAGGATGTCATCAAGACGGTGACCAGTTGCAACGTGACGTGGCCCAACACGGTGAACATGAACCGGCGGCTGTGCGACGTGTGCGGGGCGGGGGTGGACATCGAGGACGTGCGGAAGAACATGAAGGCGGCCTCGCGGGGGCTGAAAGCCCCCGCCCCGGGGAGCGGGGGGACGGATGTGCTCACGCTGCTGCCGCTGAAGGCGTTCCCGACGGCGGAGCAGTTGGCACGCGAACGACCAGCGCGGCTGCGTGAGTTGTGCCGCGTGGGGTACCGGGATGCGCGGATTGTGGAGCTGGCACGGTTGTTCTCAACGCCGCCGGGCAAGGGCGGCGTGGACCTGGCTGCGCTCGAGGACCCCGCGACGCCGGATGACCACGTGCACAACACGCTCATCGAGCTGCCGGGCGTGGGGCCGTACGCCGCGGCGAACATCATGCAGTTGCTCGGGCGGTACACGCGCCTGCCGCTGGACACGGAGAGCGTGCGGCACGGGAAGAGTGTGCTGGGGATGAAGGGGAGCAGCGCGGCGATCATGAAGCGGATGGCGAAGCACTACAGGGCGTTCGGGGCGCACGCGTTCCGGTCGTACTGGTTTGAGTTGTGGGACTTCTACGAGAGCAAGCACGGGAAGGCGTGGACGTGGGAGCGGGACACGACCGGGCGGATGTTCACGGCGGCGCTGCTGAGCAAGTAGTGCAATGATGGAGCGTGGAAACGCCTGGACCACAACAGGACGCCCTTGGGGTGTGGCAGCGGCTGCTGAGCGCCGGGTGTGATGCGCTGCGCGAACGGGCGGCGGTGTGCGACGCGTACAGCACGGCGGATGTGACCGCGCTTCGGAAGAAGTGGGACAAGGAGCTGGTGCACGCGGCGCTGGCGCTCGCAAAGGCGCGAGGGAAGGCCGCGGTGAAGTTTGGAGCGGCGGCCGCGCGGCTGGTGGCGGACCCGGAGGGTGTGGAGATGGCCACGTCGCGCGCGGCGGCGGCGTGGAAGGCGCGGCGGTTTGCGGCGGCCGGCGGGGGGACGCGGCGCGTGCTGGACTTGTGCTGCGGCATCGGCGGGGACGCGATGGCGGTGCGCGCGGCGGGGCTGGATGTGACGTGTGTAGACGGTGACCCGGTGCGGGCGTGGATGGCGGGGCTCAACGCTGGATGTGACGCGCGGAGCATTCTCGTCGAGGAACTTTTGAATGGGGCAGCGGCTCTTCGGCCGGCGCCGGGCGGGGATGCGCGTGGGGAGGGGCACGGCGCGGACGGCATCAGGCAGAAGCCTGATGCCACGGAGATGTTCCATATTGATCCTGCGCGGCGCGTGAAGAACGGGAGCACCAGCGGGCGGGTGTGGTCGCTCGCGGAGGTGCAGCCGGGGCCGGAGGTGCTGCGGGCGGTGGTGGAACGCTGGCGGGATGGGGCCATCAAGCTCGCGCCGGGGGTGGGCTACGCGGAACTGGCGGCGGCGGGGCTGGCGGGTGAGGTGGAGATCATCAGCGAGCGGGGCGGGCTGACGCAGGCGGTGCTGTGGACGGGGCAGCTCTCTCGCGGGGATGGGCTGCGCACCGCGACGCTGCTGCGGTGCGCAGCGAACACGGAACCGGGTCCGGACGACATCGCGACCTTGATCGGCGCACCGGATGTTCCGGAGACTCTTCCGGTGTGGCCGACGGGACAGGAGTCGCTCCCACCGAAGTTCATTCACGAGGTGGACGACAGCATCGAGCGCGCCGAACTGCTGACTGCGCTCTGCGCGCGGACGGGGGCGGCGATGCTGCACCCGCGGCTGGGCTTGGTGGCGAGCAACACACTCCTGCACGATCCGTTCCTCCGGGGCTTTGAACTGCTGGAGATGGCGCGGTGGAACGAGCAGCGTGCCGCGGCGGTGCTGAAGCGGCTGGGGGCGGGGAGCATCGAGGTCAAGACGCGCGCGAAGGCGGTGAACCCGGACGAGGTGCAGCCAGCGCTCACCAAGGCGGCGTGCGTGAAGAGCGGTGTGCCGCTGGTGCTGTTCGTGCTGCGGTTTGGGAGCGAGGTGCGGATGCTGGTGGCGCGGCGGGTGCAGCGGCACTGACACCGGTCGCTTCGCGGGCGCGATCACCCATTGATGCGGGGCTCTTGTCATTTTTTGCCGCGATGTTCGGGCCATTTTGGGGCGATTTTCGCATCAACCGAGTGCTCCGTTCCGGCGTAGCACCCTGTGAAGACCCGTGGCACTCCGCCGCGTGGCTTCAACCGGGAGCACATCGCATGAACCATCTTCATCGGATCGCGTGTGCGGCTGTTGCGGGGTTGGTCGCGGCTGTGTCGGCGAGCGGGTGTGTCGCGGTCGCCGCTGGTGCGGTTGCCGGCGCGGGCGTCTATGCCTTCCACGCGGGGAAGCTGAACGCGACGCTGGATGCGCCGATGGACCGGTCGTACGAAGCCACCCGTGCGGCGCTCCAGGACCTTGAGCTGGTCGAAGTCGCGGCTGTGAAGGACGCGTTTGACGCGAAGGTCACGGCGAGGACGGCGGATGCGAAGGACGTCACGATCCGCCTGGAGAAGGTGGGCGACTCGGCGACCGACATCTCGATCCGCATCGGCACGTTCGGCGATGAGCACAAGAGCACGGCCATCCTCGCCGAGATTCGTGAACGGCTGTGAGCACGTGCGGTGTGACAGTGCGTGAGCCCCCGGGAGGACCCGGGGGCTCTTTTTTTCAGTCGTCCGTGGTCGCGCGCCCGCACTCGGGGCAGACCGGTGGGAACGGGCTGATGCGCGGGTGGCGGCAGCGCGGGCAGGGCGCGCGGTAGGCCGTGCGCTGCTTGCGCTTCTGCCACACCACGATGAAGAAGAGCACGAGGATGGTGGCGGCGACGAGCACGGAGGCAACGGGGTGAACGGCCTACGGAACTCAGGTTCTGCCCGCGCCGACGCGGCCATCGACGAGCGGCTTGACCTGCACGGGGGGCGGGGTGCCCCGGGCCATGTCGGCAAAGTCCTGCATGGCCGTGACGGTCCAATCGCCCTTGCGCATCGCCTCGATGGCTTTGGCCGCGGCGACGCCGGCGGTGGCGGTGGTGATCATGGGGATGTTGAGGCGGACGGCGGTGGAGCGGATACGGCCCTCGTCGGTCTTCCAGCCGGTGCGCGTCGGTGTGTTGATGATCATCGCGATCTGGCTGTTGTGCATGAGGTCCAGCACGTTGGGGCGCGCGCCGGCGGCGATCTTCTGGAGGATGGTGACGGCGATGCCGTGCTTCTGGAGGAGGCCGCCGGTGCCGTCGGTGGCGTAGATGGTGAAGCCCTCGCGCTGGAGCGTGCGGACGGGCTCGATGATGGTGGCGCGGTCCTGCTCGCGGACGCTGACGAAGATGCCGGCGGGTTTGCCTTTAGAAAGATCGGTGGGCAGTCGCGTGCCGCCGGCCATTTGGCTCTTGGCGAAGGCGATGGGGAGCGAAACGTCGATGCCCATGACTTCGCCGGTGCTGCGCATCTCGGGGCCGAGGACGACGTCGACGCCGGGGAACTTACTAAAGGGGAATACGGACTCCTTGACGGCCCAGTAAGGCATCTGCGCTGCGCGCTGGGCGAAGGACTGGTCGAGCGCGGTGCGGGAGGCGGGGACGCTCAGGAGTTCCGCGAGGGGCTTGCCCATCATGACCTTGGCCGCGATGGCGGGCCAGGGAATGTGCGTGGCCTTGCCGACGAAGGGGACGGTGCGGGAGGCGCGGGGGTTCACTTCCAGCACGTAGATTTCATTGTCCTTGACGGCGAGTTGGAGGTTCATCAGGCCGTTGACGCGGAGCTCCTTGGCCATGTCTTTCGCGAGCTTCTCGATGCGCGTGATTGTCTCGGGCGAGAGCGAGGCGGGGGGCAGAGAACAGGCCGAGTCGCCGGAGTGGATGCCGGCTTGCTCGATTTGTTCCATGATGCCGGCGACGACGGCGAGAGACGGAGTGCCGCTCTCGCTGTTCGTCTTCACTGCGTCTTTTCGTCCCTTTGTCTCTTCGTCTCTCTCCGGGGAGAAGTCTGCCACGACATCCACATCGACCTCGATCGCGCCGGCGAGGAACTTGTCGATGAGGACGGGGGCGTCGTCGAGGCCGGCTTGCTTGAGGGCGGTGCCGATGAAGGAGCGGAGGGCTGTCTCGTCCTGGCAGATTTCCATGCCGCGGCCGCCGAGCACGTACGACGGGCGGATAAGGACGGGGTAGCCGATACGGGAGGCCTCGCGCACGGCCTCGTCGAGGGAGCGAGCGATGCCCGCGGCGGGGCGCTGGAGGTTCAGGTTGTCGAGGACCTCGTCGAAGCGGTTGCGGTCCTCAGCGCGGTCGATGGAGTCGACGCTGGTGCCGATGATGGGTGCGCCGGCGGCGAGGAGGCCCTTGGCGAGGTTGAGCGGCGTTTGGCCGCCGAACTGGACGATGACGCCGTGAACCAGTGACGGCGTGACAGAGGGACGGAGTGACGGAGTGAGGGGTTGGCCGTTCAGGCGTTCGACGATGTTGAGTGTGTCTTCGAGCGTGAGGGGTTCGAAGAAGAGCAGGTCGCTGGTGTCGTAGTCGGTGGAGACGGTCTCCGGGTTGCTGTTGATCATCACGGCTTCGAAGCCCAGTTCCTTGGCGGCGAAGGCGGCGTGCACGCAGCAATAGTCAAACTCGATGCCTTGGCCGATGCGGTTGGGGCCGCCACCGATGATGATGACCTTTTTTTTGTCGGTGATGCGGACTTCATCGGAGGCAGGCATCAGGCACTGGGCATCAGGCATCAGGGCGGACCGAACGGCACCGGAATCCTGGCTGATGCCCGATGCCTGATGCCTGATGCCTTTTTCGTACGTCGAGTAGTAGTACGGTGTCACTGCCTCGAACTCGGCGGCGCAGGTGTCGACGAGTTTGTACACCGGCTCGATGCCCAGGCCTTTGCGGTGGGCGCGGACCTTCAGGATGTTGTCGGTGGAGATGGAGCCGAGGTACAGATTGGCGAGCTGGGCGTCGCTGTAGCCCATCTGCTTGGCGTGGAAGAGGGTCTCGCGTGGGACATCTTCGAGCCGCTTGAAGGAGCAGAGCGTCGTCTCGAACTCGACCAACTGCTGGATCTGGTCCAGGAAGAATGGGTCGATGTTGGTGAGGGCGTGGATCTTCTCGATGCTCCAGCCCATCTTCATGGCGTAGCGGACGTAGTAGAGGCGGCCCTGGCTCGGGACGGCGAGTTTGCGGCTGAGTTTATCGGTTGGGATCGGCCACTCGATGGGCTGGCCGTCGGCCGTGCGCAGGCCAGTGTCGGACGCGCCGACATCAGACGCTGGTGGCGCGCCCTTCACGTCCAGCATCAACTGCTCGTGCTCCACCGCGCGCATGGCGGCGAGCCAGCGGTCGTTGCGGTCCAGCCCCAGGCCGAACCGCTTGACCTCCATGGAGCGGATGACCTTCTGGAGGGCCTCCTTGAAGGTGCGGCCGATGGCCATGGCCTCGCCGACGGACTTCATCTGCGTGGTCAGCGTCTCGTCGGCCTCGGGGAACTTCTCAAACGTCCAGCGGGGCATCTTCACGACGATGTAGTCAATCGCGGGCTCGAAGCAGGCGCTGGTGTTGCCGGTGATGTCGTTCTTGAGTTCGTCCAGCGTGTAGCCCACGGCGAGTTTCGCGGCGATCTTGGCGATGGGGAAGCCGGTGGCCTTGCTCGCGAGGGCGCTGGAACGGGAGACGCGCGGGTTCATCTCGACCACGACCATCTCGAAGGGCTTGTGCCCATCGGGGCCGGGCTTGGGGTTGGGGTTCACGGCGAACTGCACGTTGGAACCGCCCGTTTCGACGCCCACGGCGCGCATCACGGCGATGGCCGCGTCGCGCATCGCCTGGTATTCCTTGTCCGTCAGCGTCAGGATCGGCGCGACGGTGATGGAGTCGCCGGTGTGCACGCCCATCGGGTCGATGTTCTCGATGCCGCAGACGATGATGCAGTTGTCCTTCTTGTCGCGGACGACCTCGAGCTCAAACTCCTTCCAGCCGATCACGGACTGGTCGATCTGGACCTGCGTGATCATGCTGGCGGCGAGGCCCCGCGTGACGATGTCGCGGTATTCCTCGAGGTTGTAGGCGATGCCGCCGCCGGTGCCGCCGAGTGTGAAGGCGGGGCGGATGATGGCCGGGAGGCCGATCTCTTTCAGGAAGTCCTCGGCGTCTTCGAGCGTGTTGACGACCTTGGCCTTGGGGAGCTTGAGGCCGATCTTCTCGCAGGTTTCCTTGAACAACTGGCGGTCCTCGGCGCGGTGGATGACCTCGCGGTTGGCGCCGATCATGGCGATGTTGTGCTTCTGGAGGGTGCCGTCGTCCCAGAGGGCGCAGGCGCAGTTGAGGGCGGTCTGGCCACCGAGCGTGGGGAGGATGGCGTCGATCCGCGGTCCTCTGGCGTTTTCCTTCTCGATGATCTTGCGGACGGCCTCGGGGGTGATGGGCTCGATGTAGGTGCGGTCGCTGAAGGCCGGGTCCGTCATGATCGTCGCCGGGTTGCTGTTGACCAGGACGATGCGGTACCCCTCGCTGCGCAGGGTTTTGCAGGCCTGGGTGCCGGAGTAGTCAAACTCGCAGCCCTGGCCGATGACGATGGGGCCGGAGCCCAGGACGAGGATGGTCTTGATGTCGGTGCGCTTGGGCAACGGCGAACTCCCACGTCTGCGCGGGAGCGAAGAACCGGGGGGAAGAACCCGGCACGCGCAAACTGGAAGAGGTTAGACGATTCACTGGAGAAGTCCACGCCTGCGGGCAAATCGGCGGCGTGGAAAAGCGAGTCGATGGTTTGTTAGTATAGTGAATACTAACTATTAGCCGCTTGGCGCTTTGTGCTGCCGCAGGACTGCTTGCGCCGCTCGTGGGGTGTGTGCGGCCGGTGCGCAGGGGTGCTGGCGCGCCTCCGGGCGTGAGTCATTAAGGATGGTGGACGCGTGGTGCGGATCGGCGGCGTCGGTGGCTCACGAGGGCGACAAAGACCATGAGCGAGAGAGTTGCTGGTGCGGGGATGGGGGTGAGGAGTACGTTGCGGTCCACACCGTTGACGGTGGCGACACCGATTAGCCGTCCGTCATCAAGCAACTTCTGCATCCAGTGCAATTGCCCTCCGAAACCCGGAGTAAGGAGTTCGCCGGATTCGTACAGAAGACCATCCCGCCACAGGCGCTCCATTGTCGTGGCGTTGATGTCGTCATATGCACCCAGAAGTACATCGCCGGTGTTGCTGATCATGGCCTCGTGAACGCCGAACCCCGGCCCAATGAGTTCCACACCACCGTTGCGCCACAGAACGGTGCCATCGAAAGTACCAGGCATCCAGAGATTCCCGACACTCCAGCCGTCGTCGTTCAAGTCGCTGACTTGAGCGTCCCAAACTTCACCGCTCGGCAGGGGCAGCACTTCGACCGCGCCAGCACTCCAACGGAGCGCCCGGATGGGCGGCCCACCCGAGTCCGGAAAGGCGATGCCCACGCTCTGCCCGCTTGCATTGACCCGCTTGACGAGCGCCTGCGAATAGCCAGCGGACGTCGGGAGTGTGGTGACGGTGCCGTTCTGCCATGTTGCGGGCGCGTAGTCACTGGGGCCTGGCCCTGCGCGATAGCCCGCGAATACTCCTTGCTGGTTGACGCTGACCGGCACAAAATTACCAGACAGCGCCCACTGGGGTGCTTGGACATTGCCCTGCGGCCAGAAGGTGGCTCGGGCATCTCCCAACGACGTCACCGACCTACCGAACAGCGTGCCGTCATCGGTGACTTCATCTACCACTGCATAAGCAAATCCGTCCATGGGCTGCACCACCGTCCACCCAGCCTCATTCCCGACGTATTGAACCGCGTTGCCGCTCTCAAGACGAGACAGCACAGCGAACCGGCCGTTTGGCAGCACCTGATTTGTGACGTGCTGGCTCACCAGCCCGGACACCGGCGGGTCCGGCACAATCTGCACCGTGTACGCGGGTGTCTGCGCATTTGCGCAGTACGAACCAATAGTGAGCGAGAGAAGCACGGTGACAGCGCAACGGCGGGGCATATTCGATTCATCGCAACCGTGGTGCCGGGCGATGGTGCGGACTTGCATCCCACGCGGAGCGTGGGGGCACACGGGGACTACCCCAGTCCGTTCAGGCCCTGCGCCACGGCCAGTTCGACGTCCGGACAGGTGTTCTCCGGCCGGAGAAGTTCGCCCAGCCCGGCCTCCTGGAGTTGGCGGACCTGATCGGGGCTCAGGCCCGCCAGGATCAGACGCTTGCCCGACCGCATCAACTGCTGCATCACGGCGCGCAGTTCCATGGCGCTGTTGTGGTCGATGTGGGTAACGCCACCAAGATCAAGGATGATGACGCGTGCGGTGGGCGGCAGGCGCTCGCTCCACGCGAGGAGGTTGGGCATGCGGTGGATCGGTGCCCGGACGTGCGTGTGGTTGCGGTGCTTGGCCTCCCGCACCAATTGGAAGACCGCGATGCGGTCGTCCAGGCCCAGTTCCTCGCTCACAAGGGTGGAGGGCTCGATCTCGGCGATGGGGTGCGCGAGGTCCTGGTAGACCACCCAGAGCAGGAAGAGCACGGGCGGGAACATGGCGTAGCGGGGCTGCCAGTCGTGGGCGAGGGTGCCCAGGCACGCCCCGAGCGCGAATGACACCATGATCGACGCCAGCAGCGCCAGCCGCATGGCCGAGTGTGGTCCGCCGCGCGGCGCGGCGGTGCCGTTCCGCAGGCGGTGGTGAAGGCCGGAGAGGAACTGCGCGGCCTCCAGGCCCAGGTCGGTCAGCACGCCCGTGACGTGCGTGGTGCGCACGACGCCGGACGAGATGCGCGTGATCGTCGCGTTCTGCACGCCCATGGCCGCGGAGGCGAGCCCGGTGAGCAGGTAAGTGGTCCACACGGGGAGCTGCGACGCGGGCTCTTCATGGAACTCGACGCCCACGGCGAAGCCCGCCAGCAGCAGCGCCTCCGCCGCCATCGGCGCGACGTAGATGGACTCCCATCCGCGCCGCCGGCCGATCTCCGTCAGCACGCCCGACAGGAACGCGCCGAGCAGGAAGGCGACCAGCAGGAACAGCACGAACCCCGCGGGCCCCCACCTCGCTTCGGCGAGGAAGCGGCCAAAGTCCGACGTTGTGCCGGAGACGTGGCTGGTGACGTGCCCGCAGGTGAGCAACGCGACGATGTTGGTGTACCCCGCCACCCACGCGAGGGTGATCGCGAGGCGTGACTGCTGCTGAAAGGAATGGGCCTGGACGACGAACATCGCGTGAGGGATTATCGGTCGGTTGAGGACCCCTCGTGCGTGACCCTTATTGATTGTGACGCGGCGTCAATCACGCGCCAGAAAGGCCCGCAGCACCGCACCGGCCGCGGCGACCAGCACCACGCACCCCCAGAAAAGCACCGCAGCCTTGGCACCCGTGGCGGACCAGAGGATCACGCCGAATGCGACAATTCCCAGTACTCCCGCGAGGGTGATGACGCGGGAAGCCACCCGAACGCGCTTGCTGACCTTGGGCCGCGCGGGCTCAAACGGCACGGTGCCGCCGCACTCCGGGCAGGTGATGACCCCGCGTGTGATCGCAGCACCGGAGGGTCGGTAGCCGCAGTGTGGGCACACCGTGTGCTTGGGCCGGACGCCATCCAGAGGGTGTGGATTGGCAGGATTTTCGGGTGTCTCAGGGCTGTCCATGGCGGCGGAGACTCGTCCGATATTATTGATGGTCGGCGACACCGCAACGCGAACCTGCGGAGTGGTCGATGAGTACGAGTCTGCACCACGCGCGGCACCCGGGGGTGGCCGCGGCTTCTGAATCCACGGATCGCAAACAGGACCATCGCTTATGTGTGGAATCGTCGCGTACGTCGGCACGAAGCCCTGCCAGAACCTGCTGCTCGAGGGGCTCAAGCGCCTGGAGTATCGCGGGTATGACTCCGCGGGCATCGCGATGATGGAGGGCGGGCGCATCAAGGTTGTGAAGACCATCGGTCGCGTGGCGAACCTGGAGGACAAGCTGGAAGAGACCGGCGGCCTTTCGGGCAGCCTGGGCATGTGCCACACGCGATGGGCGACGCACGGCGGCGTGACGGACCTGAACGCGCACCCGCACACCGACGACCGCAACGGCATCTGCATCATCCACAACGGCATCATCGAGAACTATGCAACACTGAAGACGCTGTTGGAAGAGAAGGGGCACGTCTTCCGCTCCCAGACCGACACCGAGGTGCTTGCGATGCTGATCGGCGAGTTGTACTCGCCCAGCGAGGGCGTGGACCTGGAGGCGGCGGTGCAGGCAGCGCTGCGGGAAGTGACTGGCGCCTACGGCATCGTGGTGATGTGCGAGAAGGAGCCCGATGTGCTCGTGGCCGCGCGCAAGGGCAGCCCGCTGATGGTGGGCGTGGGCCAGGGCGAGTACATCGTGGCGTCGGACGGCGCGGCGATCATCAGCCACACATCACAAGCGATCACGCTCGACGACTACCAGGTGGTGAGGCTGACGTCCAAGGGCTTCCGCACCAGCACCATCCACAACGTGCCGGTGACGCCGAAAGTGCAACAGCTTGAGATCGAGCTGGAAGAGATTGAACTTGGCGGCTACTCGCACTTTATGCAGAAGGAGATCTTTGAGCAGCCCAAGGCGCTGCGCAACTCTTTCCGCGGTCGCTTCAACCCTGCCGACGGCAAAGTAGTGCTGGGCGGGCTGGAGGGCATTTCCCGGGAGCTCGTGAAGCTCAAACGCGTCACGCTCATGGGCCAGGGCACCGCGCTGCACGCGGCGATGATCGGCGAGTACCTGCTTGAGGACCTGGCGAAGCTGCCGAGCCGTGCGCAGTTCGCGAGCGAGTTCCGCTACAGGAACCCCATCATCGAGGAGTCGACCGCGGTGATCGCCGTGTCTCAGAGCGGTGAGACGGCGGACACGCTGGCCGCGCTGCACGAGGCGAAGGAACGCGGTGCGATGGCGCTGGGCGTCATCAACGTGGTGGGATCGTCCATCGCGCGAGAGACCGACGCGGGCGTGTACCTGCGGGTTGGCCCGGAGATCGGCGTCGCGAGCACCAAGGCCTTCACGGGGCAGGTCGCGGTGCTCGCCATGATCACGCTGTTCCTTGCGCGCCGCCGCATGATGGGCGTGGGCGAGTGCGGTGATCTGCTCACGCATCTGGCGAGCATCCCGGACAAGATGGAGCAGATCCTGGCGCAGGACGACCGCATCCGCAAGGTGACCGAGAAGTATGTGGACCGCGAGAACTGGCTGTTCCTGGGTCGTGGGTACAACTACCCGACGGCCTTGGAGGGCGCGCTCAAGATCAAGGAAATCTCGTACATCCACGCCGAGGGCATGCCCGCGGCGGAGATGAAGCACGGGCCGATCGCCCTCATCAACGAGGGGATGCCGGCGGTCTTCATCGCGAACCGCGGCCGGCAGTATGAGAAGGTGATGAGCAACATCCAGGAGGTCCGCGCCCGCGGCGGGCACGTGATCGCTGTGGCGACCGAGGGCGACGAATCGATCAAGCGCTACGCCGAGGACGTGCTGTACGTGCCCGATGTGCCGGAGTGCCTCTCCCCCATGCTCACCGTCGTGCCGCTGCAGATCATGGCGTACCACGCGGCGGTTTTGCGCGGGCATGATGTGGATAAGCCGAGGAACCTGGCGAAGAGTGTGACGGTGGAGTGATGAGACTCCACGCGCAAGCGCGAGGCATTGGATTTGTTCGTCACCTTACTTCCCGCCCTCGCAATCGATCAACGCGGTAGCCTCGGCCACCAGCACCTTGGCGTCCTCATCTTTCGCCCACGTCTGTGCGTTCGCCGGGTCGGCCATAATCGCGCGGGCGTTGTTGAGTGCCTCCCGCGCCCGACGCGCAAACATGGGTTCTGCGTCGGCTTCCTGAGAAGCACGAAACCGTGCTATCGCGAGGATGCACAGGTCCGCTGGACTCTCGGCGTTCTCGACGATCGCGGTGGTGGGGTCGTCGGGCAGGGCCGCGCGGAGCCTCATCGCATGCTCGATCACGGACGGTAGTTAGGTTCGCATGCCCGGCAGGTCAAGACGAAGGACGTACTCTGCTCGCGCTCGTTCCTGCTCGTACTTGGAACCATACAACTTCGCGACCTCTAAGCGAGCGCGGCACGCCCACACGTCATTCCGACCAAGCATCTCAGCCAGCGTCACAGCGGCACCCCGCAGCCTTTGCTCGAAGTCATCACCTTTGTCTTCAAGCCCCATGGAGTCGGAGCCTGACCATCCCACGAGAGCCTTGGCCTCAGCAAGCCGCGCCGCACTTACCTGTTCCCGCAGGCCACTTGCGCCGTAGATAATGCAGTCGAAGATAGCCTCCAGAGCCCGCTCGTTTTCCGGCAAGCCTTCATACTTGGGGTCTTTCAGTCGCGCCTGATAGCAGGCATCAAAAACGCTCTTGCTGCCAATCTCGTCGCAAACGTCGCAGTTCGCGACATGGCCTGCCTCGTACCCACGTTTGCGAGCTGCTTCGACCTGGCGCGTGAGCGAAGCATTGACGACTTCGAGCTCTTCCGCTCGTACTTTCGCACTCCGAATACTGCTCACCGCGATCTCGGCGAGCATGACCATTTTCGCCAGCTCGATGTCGTCGTAGATTGCAGGTTCACCCTCGCCTTCGGCCCACTCCGCCACGATCTTGGGGCTGACACTCCGCACGCCGTCCGACGCTTCGTTGACGACGTAGTCAATGCGGCCGATCCGTCCGTTCGGCAGTCGCACCGTCGCGCCCCATGAGAATGAGGTCACGTGCGGATGAGCGAGTCCAGCCTCCACGATTGACATCGAGAGGACCTTCTGGACCATTTCCGCGCGTTCGACGAGCTTCTCGTTTGCTTCTCGCTCCGCTTTGAACTTGTCTGCTGCATACAGCTCAAGGTTCCTAATCGCCTCTTCGAACGTCACGTCCCGACCTTCGCTGTCGAACGTCGCATCGACTCCGTGACCTGGAAAACCGAGAGTACCCGTCAACAGTCTGTTGAACGCTGCCTTAGCCATATCACGTTGACGCGCAATCTCCCCCGACCGCTGAATGGCGATCTGAGCATTCTTCCGAGCCGCTTCTGCGTTGTACTCCGCGACCGCGAATCCCACTGTCGTTCCAGCAAGTCCCAGCAACAGAACGGCGAGCACGGCCACTCCAGTTTTGTGCTTCCTGGCAATCTTCTTGATTCGATACACCATGCTTTGAGGTGCCGCCACCACCGCCTCACCTTTCATGTGCCGCTCCACGTCCGCCGCGAGCGCACTGGGCGTCTCATACCGCCGCGCTCGGTCCTTGTCCAGAGCCTTCATCACGATCCAGTCCAGTTCACCTTTGACCGTGCGGGGATCGATGGTGCCACCGAGCCCTACGCGCGAGCGTGGGGAGTGCGCAAGGGAGGCGTGGGATGACGCCGAGGGCTTGGGCGCGGAAGGAACCTCCGCTTGCGCGGAAAGCACGTTGGGTCTTGCTAGCGCGGGCTTCATGAGCCGCACACTGGGCATGGGCGGTTCTTCCTCGCGGATGATGCGTTGCATCTCGCCCCACGCGGCGCTCCTGAGTCGGTGGGCGTCGAAGGGCGTGTCGCCGGTGAGCAGTTCGTACAGCAGCACGCCCAGCGCGTAGACGTCCGTGCGGGTGTCGATGTCGGGGCTGCCCTCGGCCTGCTCGGGGCTCATGTACTCGGGGGTGCCGATCAACTGGCGGTGCTCGGTGAAGAGCGTCTTGTCCGTCAGCGTGCCCCCCGCCGCGCCGGTGGCTTTGGCGATGCCGAAGTCGATGACCTTCGCGAAGGGTTTTCCGTCCACCATGCTCACCAGCACGTTGCCGGGCTTGATGTCGCGGTGGATCACGCCCTTGGTGTGGGCGTGTTGCACGGCGGAGCAGACCTGGGCGAAGAGGGCGAGGCGGTCTTTCACGCTGAGCGAATGGGCGTTGGCGAAGGCGGTGATGGGATCACCCGTGACGTACTCCATGACGAAGTACGGGCGGCCGGTGTCTGTTGCACCGGCGTCCAGAACACGCGCGATGTGCGGGTGATCCATCAGCGCAAGAGCCTGGCGCTCCGCTTCGAACCGCGCGATCACGCTCCTGGTGTCCATCCCCAGCTTGATGATCTTGAGGGCGACGCGGCGGCGCACGGGCTCACTTTGCTCCGCGAGGAACACACTCCCGAAGCCGCCCTCGCCGATGAGTTGCAGCACCTTGTACCGACCCACGCGGGAGCCCGGACCCTCCGTGATCGGCCCGACAGCCGTGGACTTCCCGGCACGCTCGTGCTGTGTAGGGTTCGCGAGGAACGCCGCGCCTGCGTCGTGGACGCGCAGCAGGTCCTCGACGCGTGCCCGCAACGCGGCATCGCCCGCGCACGCGCGATCGAGCATGGCACTGCGCTCGCCTGTGGGCACCTCCACGACGGCCGCGAAGATATCCTTCAGACGCTGACCGCTGTGCTCCCCATGGGCCCGTGTGTCGTGCTGCTCGCTCACGCTGCACCTCCTTCCGATTCAGCCACCTTCCCCAGTTCCGCCATCAGGAACGCCCGCGCGAACTCCCAGTCGCGGAGCACACTCCGCCGGGAGATGCCCATGGCCTCTGCCGTCTGGTCCACCGTGAGCCCTGCGTAGAACCTCAGGCGGACGACATCGGCGGCCCTGGCATCCTCCTGTTCAAGGCGCACAAAGGCCGAATCCAGTGCCACACATTCTGAGAGGCTCGCGGCCTCGGCAAGGTCATCAATGTTCTCAATCTGCAAGAGCCGACCGCTGCCCCGTTTGGCGGCCCCGCGCCGCCGGGCATGATCGATCAGGATGTGACGCATCGCGTCACCGGCTTGGCGGTAGAACGCCGGTGCATCCAAGGTGTGCGGACCCTGTTTGGCTAGCTTGACAAAGGCCTCGTGGACCAGTGCCGTGGCACCCAACGTGTGGTTGCGTCGCTCCCCCGCCATCTGCCGGGCGGCGATGTCGTGCAGTACTTTGTAGATGTCTGTTGGGAGCGGCTGTCCGTGCGGCATGCCGACATTCTACCGGAAGCCGCGCTCAGCCCACAGCAGTGCTATGACCCCGCACTCATCCTCACCCAGATCACCGCGGCGGACACGGCCCCGAACACGCCCACCGCCAGCCACATGGCCTTGTCCTTCATCATCATCTCGGTGGGGTCGTCGTAGCGGCCGATCTCGACGAGGGCGACGCTGCGGAGCAGGGCGAAGGTGGCGGGCAGGATGGTGAGCCAGAGCCAGTTGAACTTCTCGGGCATGCCCAGCAGCGCCACGGTGAACTCGGCGTCCCGTGACTGGATATACCCCGCGTATGTGACGAGCGTTGCGACGGCGGTGACAACGACCGCCATGCGGAGCAGGTGATCGGTGTACTTGGCCTGCACGCCGCGGACGGCGGACACCTCGAAGCCCTTGCTCTCCGCGGTTCGGCGCTCGCCCAGCCGTTTGCCGAAGGCCAGGAACATCGCCAGGAAGAGCGTGACGTTCAGCAGCCACGTGCTGGGGGAGATGCCCGTCGCCGCGCAGCCGCCGAGCACACGGAACACGAAGCCCAGGGCAAGTGAAACAACATCCGCCATCGCGACGTGCTTGAGGTACGTCGAGTAGGCGATGACATTCCCGACATATAGGCCCGCCATGAGCGCCAGGCCCATGCGCGGGGCGTCATCCACGAGCACGAACAGCGCGGCCGCGCCGGCGAGCAGCGCCGCGATCAGCCCCCACGCGATCCCCGGCGAGACCGCCCCGCTCGCGATGGGGCGGTGGCGTTTGCGGGGGTGGGCCCGGTCCTGCGGGGCGTCGCGAAGGTCGTTGAAGACGTAGCACGCGGAACTGGCCAGCGCGAAGATCGCCGCGGCGATGACCGCCTGCGTCAGCACGTGCCCCCACTGCTCGCGCGGCAACTCGCGCAGGCCGTACAGCGGGCCCAGCAGCACGAAGGCGCTCTTGACCCACTGCTGCGGGCGCGCGAGCTTGAGCAGCGAGAGCGCCAGCGGACGCGCGGGAGAGGCCGCATCTGGCGTGGCGGGAATGTCGGGGTGGGTGGTCATGGACGTCCGAAGGGCACACTGGCCCAGCGCGAGGACATTATCGGCTGTTTGTCGCCGGTGCATCGGCGGATTCTGCCGGATCAGTGGCCGCGCCCTGGAGTGTGTTGAGCTGCGCCAGATCAAGCCAGATCACCTCGATGGCTTCCTTCTCCCGCGAGACCAGGATGTACATCGTGCCGTCGATGACCGTCACGTGCGGGTAGGAATACTCCCCGAGCTTGTACTGCCCGTGCTGCTGGATGTCGTAGGGCTCATCCGCGATCAGCCAGTGGCGGTCAAAGACCTTGTCGTCGCTCGACGTGGAGAGCACGAGTCGTGAACGGGCCCAGCCGCGGGCCGGGTCTGGGTAGCCCACGTACCACACCCGAGCATCACCAACCAGGCCATCCGGCAGCGTGCCGAACTGGAAGCTCGCGTCGTTGTCCAGGAACTCGGTGGGCGCTGGCGGCGAGTATGTCTCGCCACGATCCGTGCTGTCGCTCAGCCACAGACGCCAACCCTGCTCGCCGCGGGCCCGCAGGAGCATGCGGACGGTGCCGTCCCTGGTCTCGAAGAACGCGCTGCTGCACAGGCCCACGGGCCACCCGGCGACCTTCTGCACATCCCAGAATGTGCGCGGGTTGTCCTCGGGATTGGTCAGGTTCCACGGATGCAAGGCCGCAGTGCGCCATCCGGTGAGGCCGGATGGGTCGTCGGTGTACGGGAACGTCGTGTTGCCGGCAAGGATGAGTCGGCCGCCCGCGATCGGCCGCGGTCCGGCATTGGGGCATGAGGGCACGCCGATGTCCTGCGGCGCCGACCATGTCTCACCATCCTGTGTGCGGACCACGAACATCTGCGTGCCGGTCATGTCGTGCTCGTACCGCGAGTAGAAAGCGGCGAGCGTGCCGTCGTGCTCCAGGAAACCGGCGGGCGTCAGCACTGCCTCCTTGCCGTCCTTCCCCATGCCCGGCTCGGCGAGAGCCCTCGAAGGCGACCACGTGCGCAAGTCCGGGCTTGTCGCAAAGGCCACCCGCTGCCCACCGGCGTCTTCATCCCTCCTGCTGCTGGACCACATGGCGTACCACGTGCCCTTGTACCGCGTCAGGTACGGGTGGTGGGCGTATGCCCAGGTCGCGTCCATGTGGTGCACCCAGGCACGATCCACCCGCAACTTTGGAAGAGCGTCCTTGACGTCCATGTACGTGCTGCGGAACCACGAAGCATCTCGCTGGTGTGAGGCAGCCTGCGCCGGCGGCGCGATCGTCTGCGCGCTTGCGCCGAGCACAAGCACAACAGCCGGCGCGGCCAACGCGAGGGACATGATGAGGGATAGCACGCGCATGGACCGATGGTATCGCCCGAAGACAACGCCCCCTGCGCGAGGCCGGGGGCGTTGAAGTACAGAAGCGTGGATGATCAGACGACCTGTTCGTTAGACGCACCCGCCGCCGGAGAACACTGTCAGGAGTGTGTCAATGTCCGTCGTATCCGGGAACAGTCCATCGTTGTTGAAGTCGATGTCGCCGCACATGCCCGTGCTGCAGGCCCCGCCGCTGAACACGGTCAGGAAGTCGTCGATGTCCGCGGTATCAGGGAAGAGCCCGTCGCCGTTGAAGTCGATGTCGTCGCAGAGAATATCGATGATGGTGACAACAACGCCACTCGGCTGGTAGATGATGTCCACGACGTACCCCGCCTCGGTGTTGTCGATGGCGGAGAACGTTCCGGTGCGTCCATTGGCGGTCGTCGTGAGAATGGTGAACGAATCGCCGATGCTCGGAATGTTGCCCACAGGCCACAGGAGGCGAAGAGTGCCTCCGAGGTTGGCCGTGCCGTTGACCGTGAGCCGGTCGTAGCCGTCACCCACTGCCGTCCCGTACAACTCGACCTCGAGAGCGCCGCCGGACTCCTGGCGGTAGTTGCCGTTGACACTGAGGATGCCTGTGCTGTTGCCCGGGGCGATCGTTCCACCGGCGTTGATCAGGCCCGGGTTGCCACCGCCCGGGACAGACACAGCGCCTGTGCCGCCCAGCCGGCCCCCGGGGAGCGTGAGGTTGGTGTTGCTCGAGAGCACGGCGTCCACACGGAGCACGCCCGCGGCGGACTGAGAGAACGGGACGCTGTTGAACGTGAGCGCGCCCTGCACCACGTGCATCATGCCGTTGTTGGTGATCGGAAGGCCGTTGATCGCCACGGAGCCGCCGTCCTCCTTGCGGAACGTGCCGTTGTTGACGAACGAGTTGGTACCGCCGTTGTCGTTCCAGTGCATCGCCCGCTTCACCAGGATGCCGCTGTTGATCAACGCAGCGCCCTGGAAGTACAGCGTCCACCCGCTCGCGCCCGAGTCATCCACGTACCCCGCGTTCACAAAGTTCCCCAGGAGGCTCTTGCTCCCCGCGTCGGCGATGTGGAACACACCTGTCGCGGCGTTGTGCAGCGCTTTGCCCGGGGCGATCGTGAGGTTCCCGGACTGCCACACTACCCCGTTGACGAAGAAGTCCAGGGTCGCATCGTCCACGACCGACAGTGTGTTGAAGGATGTTGAACCGCCGGACGTGCCCTTGAAGGTGCCGGCGATGGCGTCACTGTTCCACACCATTGAGGTTCCAACACCCGCGTTCCATCGTGCAGCGGGCGTGGACTGGAGCGGGGCAGAGTTGAAGGTCTGCGTGCCGGCATCCGTACGGATCACACCGTCGTTGGTCAGCGGCACACCGGTCCAGTGGGTTGTGGAATTCATCACCTTTGCAAACGTGCCGTTGTTCGTGAAGCTGTTCACGCCCCCGTTGTCCGTGATGTGCATGCCCATCACGTTCACCGTCGCGTTGTTGGTGAAGGACGCCCCCTGGATGTAGGCCGTCCAGCCGCTGGGGTCCGCGAAGTTCCATTCACCATTGTTTACGATTGAGCCCGACAGGTAGCTCCTGCTCCCGCTCTCGACGTGCACCCGTCCCGTCGCGGCGTTGGTGAGCGTGAAGCCGTTGAGGTTCAGGTTGCCGCTGTAGTGACGCAGTCCGTTGCCGGAGATGTTGGTGCCAAGATCGCCGCTCAACGTCAGCGTGCTGAAGCCCGTCGCGCCCTGGCTGTTGCCGACGAGGGTGCCCACCATGGAGCAGTTGTTGAAGGTCATCGCTCCCGTGCTGTCCGTATTCCACCGTGCACTTGGGTTCGTTGTCGTGATCGGCACTGTGTTGAACACCATCGTGCCCAGCTGGGCACGGAACAGGTTGTTGTTCACAAGCGGAACGCCGTTCCAGCCGCTCTGCGAGTCGTGGCTCTTCGTGTACGTGCCGTTGTTCGTGAACAGGTTTGTGCCGCCGTTGTCCGTGAGGTGCATCAGCGTCTGCGTCACGGCCGCGTTGTTGGTGAACGAGGCGTTCTGGAAGTACATGGTCCAGCCGCTTGCGTCGCTGAAGTTCCATTCACCGTTGTTGACCACCGAGCCGCCAATAAGCGACTTGCTGCCGCCGTCCACGAACATCCGCCCGGCGGGCGCATTCACAAAGGTGAATGCGCCGAGGTTGATGTTCCCGCTGCTGAAGTGCACGCCGTTGCCCGAGACGTCGAACGAGAGCGGCCCCGACAACGTCAGGTTACTGAACCCCATGCCACCCTGGCAGTCGCCGATGATCGAGCCCACCACCGAGCAGCTGTTGAAGACCATCGCGCCCGTGTTGTCCACGTTCCACCGTGCGTTCGCGTGTGTGGTCGTGATCGGGGTGCTCGTGAAGACCATCGTGCCCAGCTGCGCACGGAACAGGTTGTTGTTCACCAGGGGCACACCGTTCCAGCCGCTCTGCGAGCTGTGGTTCTTCGTGTACGAGCCGTTGTTCGTGAACAGGTTGGCCCCGCCGTTGTCGGTCAGGTGCATCTGGTTCTGTGTCACGGCCGCGTTGTTGGTGAACGTGAGGCTGGTGAAGTAGAGCGTCCAGCCGCTGGGATCGACGAAGTTCCACGTTCCCGAGTTGGTAACCGCGCCCGTCGCGGTCTTGCTGCCAGAGTTGACGTTCATGATCCCGGTCTGATTGAAGGGGGAACCGATGGTCATGTTCCCGGCGTCCCACTCGTACACCGTGCCAGCGTTGGTCGCCATGCCGGCCACGCCGATGGTGCCGTTCTGGCGGATGAGGCCCGCGGGCAACACCACGCTGTCGCCGGAACCCGGAGTTGCAAACCCGCCCGCGCACGCCGCCTGGTTGTTCCAGTTGTTGTACGTGTTCCACCCGCCGCTGACGCACGGCGTGGTGGTGCACTCCCCGTACCAGTTGTTGTTGCATTGGGGTGTAAACGTGAACACCGTCGCGTGCGCGGCCCCCGCCGCGCCAACCAGTGCCGCCGCCATGCCCAAAGCCCTGCCGCCGTTGATCGCGTGAAGCATTCGCCCTCCCTTTCGCTGAAGATGAGCGAAAGGGCGTAGCCGCCCGGTGGGGTGACCTGACAAGGAATCGGCTCTTTTCCTGCGAATGGCCCGGGACGGTCGCGTGGGGCCACCACCGCTGCGGCGGGCAAGTTCTACTTCGAGGGTGGCACCTCGCCGCTGTGGTCCACGCGGACGGGCTCAACCACCGACTTCAGAAGTGGCTCGTACTTGGTGCCCCGGAGCTTGGACGCCCACCGCTCGGCCGTCACACCGTCCCCTTCCCTGGTCGCGAGCCACGCCTGCTGCACGGTGGTGATGGCCGCCATGTAGCCGTCCGGGGCATACTTGCGGTCCACGATGTCCTGCTGCGCGCGAAGGACCGCTCGCGCCTCCTCCAGCCGGCCCGCTCCGATCAGGCTCTGAAGGAAGGAGTAACGGTGCATCACCGTGAACATCGCCTCGGCCCCGACACGCTCGGTGTACACATCCACGACCACGCGCGACAGCGGCAGCGCTTCCTCGAACCGCCCCACGGTGCGGAGCCGATCCGCGTGCGCCGCGGCCACGGAGACCGTCGCCGCGTGCCGCTCGCCGAGCACGCGCTTCATCCGCTCGTGGAGCACGGGTGCCTCGCTGTCGTACACGTCCCACTTGGACTGGGACTGGAGCGAACTGACCCACAGGTGGCCCGCGATGAGCGTTTCATGATGCTCCGGCCCGCCAATCGCGGCGCGAGCATCCATCACCTCCTTGCTGATCTGCTCGGCCAGGGCGAAGTCGTTCTGCGCGTTGGCCGCATATGCCAGCCCCAGCCGCGTGGAGAGTGTCCGCGGGTCGTTCGCCCCAAACAGACGCACGGAAGTCTCCCACGCTTCCGCGTAGGTACGTGCCGCGTCTTCCACGCGGCTCGGGACGTTTGCATACGACGCGGCAAGAACTGACATCACCGATACGACTTCCGCGTCGCTCTCACCAAGCGCGGCCCTCGCCCGCGGCAGCAGAGCCTCGGCGATCAGGACAGCCTCCTCGGCACGCCCGGTACGGTTGAGCGCCGCGCACAGCAGCCGTTCATCCCGGATGGCGGCAGCACTCTCCGCGCCCAGCGACGCTCGGTGCAGCTCGAGCGCCGCCCGCGCATGCTCCTCGCTCTTCACGCCGTCACCCAGGGACGTGTACGCCTCCGTGAGCAGCAGGTTGGTATCCGCACGAACCAGCGGGTCCAGATCGGTCGATGTGCGGAGCTGTGCGGATGCTTTTTCGAGCATCTCCCGCACCGTGATCTCACGCCCGCCGGCGACCTCGGGGGTTGCAGCCTTGATGATGCCCGTCAGAAAGTCCGCCCGCTGGCGGCTGATCTGCGCCTGCACGTCCGCCCGATGCCGGGCCCGCGTCGCGCTCACCGCTTGCCACGCTGTGCCCACGACGCCCGACATGAGCGCCACCACGGCCGCTGCACCCAGCGCAACCAGAGGGCGGTTGCGCTGCGCAAACTTCCGCGCCTGGTACCACGCCGTCTGCGGGTGCGCCAGGACCGGTTCGTTGGCAAGGTATCGGCGGATATCCGCCGCCAGTTCCGCCGCGGATTGATAACGCTGCGACGGGTTCTTTTCGAGCGCCTTGGCCGCGATCGACTCGACGTCCCCGCGCAGCGCCGGCGACACCACGCCCAGCAGCGCGGGCTCATCCCTCTGCACGGCGGAGGCCGCGGCGGCAAGGGACATCGTGGCGACCGCGATCGGCGGCCGACCCGCGAGCAGCTCGTAGAGCATGACGCCCAGGGCGTACACATCGCTGCGCGCATCGATGGCCTGCGGATCACCCGAGAACTGCTCGGGGCTCATGTACCCGAGCGTGCCGATGATCTGGCCAATGTTAGTCGCAACGGTCGCGATCGCGCCGTCGGCCGCGGTGAGCCGCGCGATGCCAAAGTCGAGCACCTTGGGCTGCCCATCCGCCGTCACCAGAATGTTCCCGGGCTTGAGGTCGCGGTGAATGACGCCCCGCTTGTGCGCGTGATCCACGGCGTCGCACACGCCTGCCAGCAGCATGAGCCGCTCACGCATCGGGATCGCCCGCTCCCGCGCGAACGTGGAGAGCGGCTTCCCCTCCACCAACTCCATGGCCATGAACGGGCGGCGACGACGCTCACCGTCGGCAAAGCCCGCCTCGTACAACTGCGCGATTCCCGGGTGCCGGAGCAGCGCCAGGGCTTCGGCCTCGTGCGTGAACCGTTTGATGAGCGACCCCGTGACCAGTTCGGGCCGCACCACCTTGAGCGCCACCCGCCGGTGCGGAAAGTCCTGTTCCGCCTCGTAGACCACCCCCATGCCGCCCTGGCCCAGCTCGCGTACCACCCGGTATGAGCCGATGACCCCGGGCGAGACGTCCGCCCCGATCACCTGCGCCGCGGCTTCCACCACCGGGCGGTCGAGGATCTTCGAATCGTTGTCGTGGAACCGGAGAAGCTCCTCAACCTCCGTCACGACATCGGGCTCCGTCGCGCGCGTGCCTTCCAACAGCGCCGTGCGTTCGGCAGGCGAAACACCGCACGCACGCTCAAAGAGCTCACGCACCCGGGCATCACGCCCCGCGCCACGCCCAGCTCCGACTTCGACACCCCGATGCAGCATGCCCCCGCCTTCTCGTGCGCCCGAAAATGACCCTCGGCCCGCGCCCACTCCAGCGCCGCGCAGGCCGCATGCCGTCGCCGCCTCAGTTGATGCTGCGCGCCCGCTCCATCTCCCGCAGCAGCCACGCCCGGGCGTACATCCACTCGTTCTTCACCGTCCCTGTCGAGAGCCCCATCGCCAGCGCTGTCTGTTCGATCGTGAGCCCTGCGAAGAACCGCAGCATGACCACCTCGTGCTGCCGCTCGTCGCGCTGCTTGAGAGACTCCATCGACGAGTCCAGCAGCAGCAGGTCGCCCGCCGCGTCCGAGACCCCGCCCGGCGCCGTCGAGTCGATCGTGGGCAGCATGCCCTCGCTCTCCACCCCCACCGACTTGACCCGCGTCGCCTTGACATGCCGTGCGCGATCAATCAGGATGTGCCGCATCGCCCGCGCCGCCGCCCCGAAGAAGTGCGCCTTGTTCTGCCAGCTCGTCTCAGCGCCCACCAGCTTGACGTACGCCTCGTGCACCAGCGCGGTAGGCTGGAGCGTGTGCCCGGCCCGCTCGCGGCTCATGAGCGCGCCGGCGATCCGACGCAGCTCGTCGTACACCACGGGGAACAACGCCTCGCTCGCGTGGGTATCGCCCGCAGCCGCGGCCTGCAGCAGCATGGTCACCTGAGTTGGCGTGTCGTGACTCAACCAGCGCTCCCGTGCGTGCTCGCTCCACACCCATACCGGGCCGCCAAATCCTTGGCACGCCGCGGCTTCCGCTCCAAAGTACTGGTACAGCATACCGCACCCCGCAACGGCGGGGGTGTGGACAAGGACCGGTTCTTATCGGCCCGGGCAACGCCGGCGAGCCAGCCTACTTCGACGGGTGGACCGCCAGAATCGAGCACTGGGCGTCCCGCACGACGCGCTCCGCCGTGCTCCCGAGGAGGATCTCCCGGATATTCGTGGTCCCGCGGGTGCCGAGCACCACTAGATCGGCCCCCAGCTTCTTGGCCGTATCGATGATGCCCTGGCCGTGGTTCTTGTGCGCGACCGCATGGAACTCCGGCTTCGCCCACACCCCTTCCGGCCGCCCAACCTCGCAGAACGCGCTCATCCGCTGCTTCAGCGCACCCGCGTAGGCGTCACGGAACTCCGGCGTGGACTCGGGCGACCCCGGGCGCGCCTTCATGTGCTCCCACGGCGGCGAGTAGACATACACCACGTGCAGGGATGCGCCATCCAGCGCCGCCATGTTCAACGCCTGGTCAAACGCCTCCCGCGACGTCGCCGAGAAGTCGATCGCGGCCAGGACCTTTTTGAACGGTCCCTCCTGCGAATCCGGGACCAGCAACACCCGGGTCGGGCTGCGCCGGACCACGCTGGACGCAACCGTTCCCGTCCCGCGTCCGCCCGGGCTTGTGCCGTGCGTCCCCATGATGACAAGATCGGCTTTGTGTTCCTTCGCGTGCCGCGCGATCGCCGCCGTGGGGCTGTTGATCTCGACATGGAACGCGGTATCCGGCGCCCCGGCCCGCTGGGAGAAGTCCTTCCACATCGCGCGGGACTCATCCAGCAGGCTCACGACGATCTGCTGCTGCAATGCCGTCAACTCGTCGGCCGTCTGCACCGCGACCAGGGTGTCGATCACGTGAATCGCCCGCACCTGTGCCCGCGACGCCTTCGCCAGCCGCACCGCCTGCCGCAGGGCGACCAGCGAGCATGGGGAAAAGTCGATGCCGACCACGATGTTCTTGACGCTCTGCATGATGATGCCCCCTTCTCACGACCTTTATGTCCACCGGACAACCTGAAGTCCGCACAAAAGGATACGCACATCCTTTATTAACGACAACCAGTCATCCGTGAGGTTATTCACTACTTGTTGAACACACTGGCAGGGTCAAGCCGGAACACCCGCAGCGCACTGAGCACCGCGGAGACCACGCACACCACCAGCACAGCCCCCAGCGTGAACAAGAGCGTCCAGACGGTCAGCACATACGGCATCGCGTCGGTGACCACGAAGGTCCCCACGGCCGAGGACACCCCGACCCCGATGCCGTACCCGCACGCCCCGCACACCATCGCCTGTACCGCGATCATGCCGGCGATCATGGCGTTGGTTGCGCCCAGCGCCTTGAACGTCGCGTAGTACCGCTCGTTGTCGATGGTGAACAGGTACAGCAGCAGGGAACTCACCGACACCCCCACCGCCACGCCGATGCTCACCATGAGCCCCATCCGCGCCACCACACCGGTTGTCCGCACGTAGTACCAGTACGTATCGGCCGTGAACTCCCCGTGCGTCCGCGCGCGCAGACCCGTCCGAGAGTCGATCTCCCGTGCCACCGCCACCGGGTCACGCCCATCCGCCACCCGCACCAGGATGAAACTCAAGAGGTTCCTCTGCCGCGGGGAGATATCGACCGCACGGCTGTACGTCGTGTACACCACCGGCCGCGACATGAATCGCGGCGTGAGCTTTGCGATTCCCACCACTTTCAGCCGTCGGTCGTTCACGAGCATCTCGTCGCCCACACCGAGCGCCCGCGTCGGCCCGGTGAGCTGCGGCGCCTGCCACCCCGGGAGCCTGGTCTGCGGGTAGAGGGGCACGCGCAGCAGGTTTTTCGCCGAAGCCTCGTCCACCACCACCCCATCACCCAGGCGCAGGTCCGCCAGCGATCCCTCCAGCATGTGACGGGGCGCACCGACGAGCGTGGCGTCGTCCACCCCGATGATGAGCACCGGCCGAAGCGCCCCGCTCGTCATGCGCGCCCGGAGGCTCCCGGTGTACAGCGGCAGCGCCCACGACACGCCCTCCACCCCGCGCACGCGCTCCATCGCGGTCGCCGGCAGCCCGAACGGCTCGTCCACGTTCTCCACGGCCGGGTCCATCACCCAGATGTCCGCCTCGGGGATGTCCGTCACCAGCGCGTACGACCGCTCCATCATCCCGCTGAACATGCTCAGCAGGTGCGTGATGAGGAACGTACAGAAGAACACCCCGAGCACAACGCCCATCCATCGGGCGGGTTCACCAAGCAGCATGCGCACCGCGAGGCGGAGCATGCCAAATTGTTCGCACGGGTCAAAGAACGAGCCAGTCCATCAATCAGCCGACGTTCATCACCACCTTGATCCCCTCCCCCGAAATCATCGTCTCGTGCGCCTTCTTGAACTGCTCCAGCGGGAACTCGTGCGTGATGATGTCGTCCAGCTCCAGCCTGCCGCTCAGCAGCAGTTCCTCCATCTGGTACCACGTCTCGAACATCTTCCGCCCGTTCACGCCGAGCACCTTGCACCCCTTGAAGATCACCAGGCGGTTCCAGTCCACGTTGATCGGGCCCTTGAACAAGCCCAGCAGCGCCGCCGTCGCGCCGTTCCGCACCGCGTCCAGCCCCTGATTCAGCGCGGGCTCCGCGCCGCTCATTTCCAGCAGCACATCCGCGCCCTCGCCACGGCAGGCGCTCCGCACCTCGTTGATCCACCCGCTCTCCCGCGGATCAAACACCTCGACAGCGCCCAGCTTCTTCGCCAGCGCCCGCCGCTTGGGGTCGATGTCCGTCGCAAAGATCCGGCTCGCGCCCGCGGCCTTCGCCACGGTAATGCTCATCAGCCCGATGATGCCCGTGCCCGTCACCAGCACGCTCTTGGCCGACACACCCGCCGCCATCACCGTGTGTACGGCGTTCCCCAGTGGGTCCAGCACCGCCGCGACCTTGTCGGGGATGCTCGCGTGCACCGGCCACACATTCTCTTCCGGCACGCACACATAGTCCGCGAAGCACCCGTCGCGGTCGATCCCGATGATCTTCGTGTCACTCGCGATGTGTGCATTGCCCGTGCGGCTGTTGAAGTCCTTCCACGCCGTAATGTGCCCCTCCGCCGACACCCGCAGGCCGGGCTTGTAATTGGTGACCGCAGAACCGACCTCCTCGATCGTCCCGACAAACTCATGCCCCGTGATGATCCCCACCGGGATGCGCCCCGCTGCCCACGCGTCCCATTCCCAGATATGCCGGTCCGTCCCGCAAATGCCCACTTTCTTGACCTTGATCAGCACGTCCCGCGGCCCGGGCGTCGGCACCACGCGGTCGTTCTTGAACTGCAGCTCCGGCCCCGCGTGGTGCTTGATGAGCCCCCTCATCGTCCGGGGGCGCGCGGGGGCGGGGATCGTAACGGGACGGGTGGTGGCGGTCGTCATCAGAGGGGCACCTTTCGAAGGAACCTCGGGCGGCGAGCCCGCGACTCCATCCTTATTGTGTGGGGACTCTGCCAACCGATCAAACCGGGCGGCCCGGGAAGCGCCAGCGCCCGCCCGGCGAACAACTCACACACGACCCATTGACCACCCCGAACCATGTCCATCGCAGCCACCCCATTCCTGTATGTCGCCCTCACCCCTTCGGGTGGGAAGCGGTGGGGTATGGTCAAAGGCCGCGACGCCCGGCACGCCGGCGAGCAGCTCCGCAAGCAGCGCCTCGTTCCGTTGAAGACATGGGAACTCCCCGCCTGGGCAGGGGGTGGTGACAAACGCCCTTCCCTGAGCGATCAGTCCGAACTGCACCTCCAGCTCTCCCAATTGCTGGGGCGTGGCGTGCCGCTGGTGGAGGCCATGGACGTCTCCGTCCGGTCGGTCTCGAACGCGTCGCGCCCGCGGGTCGAACGCATGCGCGAACTGGTCGCCGCCGGGTCGTCCTTTGCGGACGCCTGCGGCCGGGTGGACATGTTCGACCCCGTCACCGTGTCGGTCTACCGGGCGGCTGAACGCACCGGCGACCTGGGCGGCGCGGCCAAGCAGCTCTCCATCATGGCCCGCCGCCAGCTCCAGATCCGGGGCAAGGTCGGCACGCTCATGATGTACCCGATGATCGTGATGTGCGTCAGCATCGTCGCGGGCGTCTTCCTGCTGGTGTACGTGGTGCCCAAGGTCGGCACGGCGATGCAGGACCTCGCGTCGTCCCAGGGGAGCGAACTGCCGCTGTTCACCAAGATCGTGATGGCCGTGGGCTACTTCGTCCAGACGCAGTGGATGTGGTGCTTGGCCGGCGCCGCGCTCCTCACCGTGATCATCGTTCTGCTCCGGCGCACGCTCGCCGCCGCCTTCGCGGTCCTGGCCCGCAAGCTCCCCGTGCTGAGGGACGTCATCCTCGCGCAGGAGTCCGCGCGATTTTTCACAGTGATGACCGCCATGTCCCGCAACGGCGTGCCGCTCGCGGATGCACTCAGCACCGTCAACACCACCATCTCGCACCCCCTGCTCCGAAGCCAGCTTGAGAACCTGCGCACACGACTCGTCGAGGGCGGCATGCTCCGGCAGCTCATCGACACCGTCACCGCGCTGCCCGTGGGCACGCGCCGGCTGCTCATCGCGGCGGAACGCTCCGGCGACATGGAGAGCGCGTTCGAGACGCTCGCCAACGACATGACCGAGGAACTCGACCGCCGCACCAGCCGGCTGCTGGCCGTGATCGAACCCGTGCTCATCATCGTGATGACGCTGTTTATCGGGTCGCTGCTGATTTCGCTCCTTTTGCCCATGTTCTCGATGATGGGCCAAGTTGGATGACAAGTTGGTTGATGGGTTCTGAAAGCGCGCACACGCCACCGGTGAAGAGTGCCGGGAACGCTGGGAACACTCGAAGACTGGAGACCGATATGAAACACGCAAAGAACACCCGTCGCGGCTTCACGCTGCTGGAACTCACGCTCGTCATCGCCCTGCTGGGCGTGCTGATGGCGATCGTCGTCACGCAGGTCGCCGGCACCGGCGCACGCCAGAAGCTCAAGCTCACGCGCGCGGGGCTGGAAAGCGTGAGGGGCGCACTGGACAGCTACAACATCGAGTTCAGCGCCTACCCCCCCGACCTCGACACCATGGCCCGCATCAAGCCCCCGATGGTCGATGCCCGCAAGCTGAAGGACCCGTGGGACAGCCCCTACGTCTACGACAACCGCAAGATCAACGACGACCAGCCCTTCACCCTCGGTTCCGCCGGGCCCGACAAGGTCATCGGCAACGAGGACGACCTCTCCGTCTGGGATACGCCCAAGAACTAGGAGCCTTGTGGCGCGCGGGCGGAACACACCCCGCGCCCAGACTGGAACCATGCCCCGCCCACCCGTCCATCGCCGCGGCCTGACGCTCCTCGAAACTGTCGCGGCGGTGGTGCTCCTCTCCCTCCTGGCGGCGGCGGTCCTGGGGGCGCTCAGCAGCGTGGTGGGCCAGCAGACGCGCCAGCAGCGACGCGTGCAGGCGGTGGAACTCGCCAACCGCCTGATGCTCCAGTACCTGGACGACCCCAACCTCATGCCCACACGGCACATGCCGGTCGCCTACGGCAACGAGCGGTTCCGATGGGAGATCGCGGAAACACCCACGCGGCTCGTGCATGCCATGGCCGATGTCGGTGCCGACCGCGACCAGCGCTCCGCGCTCGTTCTCGATCGCATCAAGGCGGTGTCGCTCCGCGTCTGGCTCAGCGAAGAGTCTGGTGGTGCGATGCAGTTCACCGAGTCGGTGCCCAGCGCAACCCTCACCCGCCTCATGGACCCCGTTGCGGGCCTGTACCGCAACCCCGACACCATGACCGCGATCTTGGCGGACGATGCCCGCAAGCGCGAACTGCTCGCCATGTTCGCCGATACCGGCGCAGGCGGCCTCGTCAACCGCCCCGTCAACACCAACACCGCCGCCCCCGCGCCCACACGCGGCGGCTCTGGCGAGGTCAAGGGCGGCTCCAGGGGTGGCACGGATAAGGCCGGCACGGGCAAGGGCTCCACGCGCGGCGGCGGAAAGACCGGTGCCGGCCGTTCCACCCGCGAGGGCCCCGCGAAGCTCACGCGCGACGGCGGCGGGAGTGGCAAGTGAACCCGCAACCTTCCCAGCGCCGCGCGTTCACACTCCTCGAGGTCGCCCTCGCCTCCGTCATCGGCGCGATCGTCCTCATAGCCGCGTTGTCGCTGGTCATGACCCTGGAGCGCACGCAGCGCACCGTGAGCACCCGCGCAAACGAGTCCGCGCAGTTGCAGCGGGCCCGCCTGGTGATGCAGCGGGCCTTCGGCTCCATCCTGGTGAGCGCCCCCGCCCCCACCCGCACCACCGTCGCCACGGCCGTTGCAGCCGATGCGACTGCACCCGCCGCAGCGCCGAGCGGGCAGGACGTCTCGCGAGACCTGGACGCCTCGACGCGGGGCCGGCGCGCCCCCGGCGAAGCCGCCCAGCGCGGCCCGGGCGATGCACGTGGGTCCGCGGCCACCGACGGCTCCGCGTCACAGAGCGGCGGCGACACCAAGTCTTCGGGCACCGCCGACGGCAACCCGCTCCAGCCGATGATCCGGCCCCCCGATGATGCACCGCCGCGCGTCATCCTGCACCACGATGAACTGGTATCGCAGTACACCATGACCCTCAAGGAGGCCGACGGCACCATCCTTGCCATCGCGCCCCAGCGCCTCGAACTGGTCCTTATCGAGCCACCGGTCCCCACGCAGCAGCACGACCCCTTCGTCCTCGCCCGCGCCGTCCGCCTCGAAACCCATCGCCGCGGCATCGCGCACGAACGTGTGGAAGAAGAGGAAGCCGAGGCCATCGGCGAACCGACGGTGCCCGGAGTGCCCGCCGAAGAAGACACCGACGCCGAGCCCTCGGAAGACTGGGGCATCCGCGCGGTCCGTGGCGCCTTCGAGTTGATTCCGAAGGAGGACAAGCAGGGCCGCCTGATGCTCGACGACCTGGGCAACCCCAAGGCCTGGGAACTCTGGTGGGTGCCCTTGGCCCCGCGCCACACGATCGAAGAGGTCCGCGAGATGGGCCGGGCCCGTGCCATCCTCGAGGCATCCTCGTACGGCGAA
Organism: Phycisphaerales bacterium; assembly: GCA_036261855.1. Lineage (GTDB taxonomy): Bacteria > Planctomycetota > Phycisphaerae > Phycisphaerales > UBA1924 > BJHL01. The sequence continues at coordinate 46,559 of DATAKA010000124.1, forward strand.
CCCTTCCGCATCGCGACCGACCTCGCTTCCTGCCGGTTCCGCATGTTCGACGATCGCGTCCGCAAGGAGGAGTTCCAGGCCACCATCCAGAACCAACTCCCGGCGTACGTGGAAGTGGACATCGCCACCATCGGCGGACTCTCGGCCTCCTGGCTCTTCGAGATTTCCTGGGCCACCGGCCCGGAGACCCGCCCCCGCGTCGAAGACACAGCGTCCGGCGAAACGATCAATGGCCGCAGCGTGGAGAACCTCCCGGCGAGCGACGGCAAGGGCAACCCCGCGTCGCCCATGCCGCCTGTCACTTCTCCCGCGCAGCCCTCCACCCCCAAGTCCCCAGCCACCACTCCCCGCACATCACCCTCTCGTGGGCCCTACCGCGTGCAGCCCGCCGTACCCATCACGCCCAAGGAGGGTCGCCGGTGAAGCCCTCCGTCCACCGCCGCGGGTTCGCGCTACCGCTGGTCATCAGCGTCATAATCATCGCATCGTTCCTGATCGCGGCGGTGCTGACGCGCCACATGGGGCAGGCATCACTCACGCAGCGCCACATCGACCGCTACAAAGAGCACCACGCTTTCAAAGGCCTGGAAGAAGCGGTCACGGCGTGGATCAACACCGCACGGAACGTGCGCGATGCGATCAACCCCGACGACGGCCACGCCTTCGACATCGAACTCCCCGACCAGCAGGTACTCCGCGTGTACTTTGAGGACGCCCAGGGCGAGGTGCTGGGCCGTTTCTCCGGCCTCGCCGACCAGGACCTGGACGACGCCGCCACCACGGTGGACAACCTCTGGAAGACGGCCCGTACCAACGCACCCCTGTACCTCCGCAAAGAGGGCCCCCTCGCCATCAGCGTCGGCGCTGCCCCGCCCGAGGTACTCCGCGCGGTCGCCCTGACCCTTGTTTCTCCCGTGAACGCGTCGGTGCTGACCGATGAACTCCTGCTCATGCAAGAGAACTGGGACCTCTCGCACGAAGCCCTGAACGCCGCCCTCGACGCGGCGAATGTTCCCCAGGAAGAACGCGCACGGGCCCTCCGCCTGCTCACGACCGAGCCCGTGCTCTACCGCGTCTGGGTGGACGCCTACGCCAACGGGAGCGACGAGCCCGTCGTGACGTACAAGGGCCTGTGCCTGACGGGCGGGGGACGCGGCGCAGGTCGCACGGCCACGACCGTGACCCGCAACTCCGCCTTCCTCTCCTGGGAACGCGTCGTGACCGAAACCGACCCCCGTACCATGGCCCGCTGACCGGACCGCACGCATGCTCGACCGCACCGCCGCAACCCGTTGGACCCGTGTCGCCCAGGTGGGTGCTGTCGGCGCACTTGCGCTCTCCGCCGCCGCGGTGGTCGTGTCGCTGCCCGGCTCCAGGCCCGAGCACCCGCCGGAAGTCTCGATCATCCCCGTGTCCGCCCCGCCCAGCGGAGTGGTCGCCCCGGAAGAAACCGCCAAGCCTGATGGGACCGCGGCGGGCACGCGATTGGGCCGCATCTCGAACAAGCCAACGCCCGCTGCACCACCCCCGGACCCAAAGCCCGACCCCGGGCCAGTGACACCGCCGCCTGCGGACATCACCTACCACGGCATTGTCACCATCGGCACCAAGTCCATGGCCCTGCTCAAGCACAACGGCACGCAGAGGTTTGTGAAACTCGGCGACAAGGTCGGTGAAGAGCCGGTCGAAGAAATCAAGCCCGAGCACGTCCGCCTCGGCCCCGCCCACCTCATCCCGCTCGCCGACCGCTCCGGCAGCGCGGTCTCACGGCTCCAGTCGGTGAACCCGGGGTACGCCCAGACCACCGCGCCGCGCCCGGACGCCAACGCCCTCCGCGCCGCCAAGCTCGCATCCATGCAGGCCAAGGAGAACGGCATCGCGCCGCCCTTCGTGCCCATGGAGGACGTGCCCATGTGGCGCCGCATGCGCGCCCAGCTCGTCCTCAGCGGCGAGTACAACATGCAGGACAGCCTCGATGAGATCGCCATGAAGGTCCTGGGCGAACGGCGCGACGAGTTCAAGGCCAACCCCAACATGACGCCCGAGGAGGAAGACGCCGAGCGGGCCTACCTCGAGAAGCAGGGACGCGGCATCCCCGGAGGGGAAAAGTGAGCGTCCGCATCGCGTACGTCCAGCGCGCCGGCAGGGGCCTGGTCGTCAAGTCTGTCCGCCTCGTCGGTCAGACCGGCGACGCCTCGTGGCCGCAGGTCGGTGCCGCCAGCCGCGACGACAGCACCGACCAGAGCCCCAGCATCTACGCCGATATCGCCGCGTGGCTCAAGACCAACCTGCAGGGCGCCCGCTCGCGCGACTCTCTGGAACTGCTCTGCCTCGACGCCGGCGGCTCGGTCTATGCATGGCTCTCCGCCCCCAGCCACGAGCCCGCCCTCGTCGCGCTGCTCGCCCGCCAGGGGTCCTCGACCGCCGCGGACGACTCCACGACACCCGCCACCACGCCGGTGTCGTTCTACGCGCCCACACCGCTCGATTCTGCCGTCCAGCCCCTGCCCGCGGACGCCGACCACCCGGGGACGGTTGCCAAGCCCGCGAAGGGTGAGCCCGCGGCGAACACGCGCCTGGCCGCCCTTGCCGCGACCGACCTGCCCGCCCGCATGATCGTGGACGCCCTCGACGCTGGCGGTGTGCGCGTGGGCGAAGTCGCCACCATCTGGCACGCCATGGCCCTCGCGTGGGACCGGGGTGCCGCGGCACAGCCGGCGGGCGAAGCGGTCGCATCCAGCAGCCCTGTCACCGCCGTCGTGACGATCGACGATTCTGCACGCCTCCTCTGGTGCTGGTCGCACAAGGGCAAGGTCCTCGCGGGCGGTTCGATCCGGCTGCGCACGGTGCCGTCGCTCACGCCCGACGACCCGGCCCAGCCCGTGTGCTCGCGCGACGACGTCGCCCGCGTCACCGCGGACTGGATCTCGTGGTCCATGCAGTTGGGCCGGTCGCCCCAGCGCGTCATCTGCGTCCTCCCCGAGCACATCGGGGGCGGCGACGACGCCGAGTCCCTCCGCCCCGGCGAAGTTGGCGAGGAACTCGCGAAGGCCTGGCACGGCGCGAGCGTGGACGCCGTCCTGCACGACGACCCGATCGGCGCGACCCTGCGCCGGGTGGTCACGCACCTCGAAGCCACCCCCGCAGCCCAGGAGAGCGACCCCGGCGCTGCGCTCGTCGCCACGTCGGCCCGCCCCGGTGCCGCCCACCGATCTCTCTACATCTGGGCCGCCGCGGCCATCGCACTCGCCGGTGTCGTTCTCGGGGTCCTCGGCTGGCGGTTCCGCCAGACCGCGGCCGCGTCCGAGTCCGCCGCGGACCTCTGGCGGGCCTCGTGGAAAGAACCACTGAATCAGGCGTTCCCCACGCTCAAGCCCCGCCCGGGCAGCAACGAGCTGAAGGAACTGGAGATCATGATCGGCCAGCGTGAAGACGCGGGCAAGCTGCCCGACCGCGTCGAGCGTGCCAAGCCCGTGATGCACGAACTTGAGGGTGTTTCCCTCGTCCTCTCGACGCCCGCGCTCGAGCTCAAGAACCTCAAGATCCCCTCCGACGGCCAGGTCCAGATCACCGCGATCAGCAACTCCACCGCCGAAGCCGAGGCCGTTCTTGAGGCGTTCAAGCGCGTCGGCAGCACCGAACTGGAGAACTGGTCCGCCACCTACCGGCAGGTCCCTCAGTCCGACCGCGTCGAAGGAACCTACTCGGCGCGATGGGCGACCAAAGGGGGTGGCCGGTGAGCCAGGCAACCGCCCACGCGGCCCAGCTTGACGATCTCCGCGCCACGCTCGCAGCGCAGGCCTCGCGAGCCGAGCATCGCAACCGGCCCCGCGCCCTGCTGCTGATCGCCGCCATTGTCCTCGTCGGCGGCGTCTGGTTCGCCTGGAGCGGGTACAGCCGCCATGTCGAAGCGGAAGACCGCGCCAGCGCGGCTCAACGGTTTTCAGACTCGGTGCTCAAGGCCGCCGGCAAGCTCCAATCTCTGGAGTCCCAGGGCGTCGTGCAGGCCAGGGAGCCCATGAGCCAGCTCTTCTCGCGCATCGAGGCCATGGGTGCCACGGCTGGGCTCAAGAACCGCGTCCCGATCGGCGCCTCGCAGACCAGGCCCGAACGCACGCTGGGCTGGAACCAGGTCAAGACCACTTACACCATCCGCGACCCGCAGCTGCCGGCCGTTCTGAAGTGGATCGACCTCGTCGTCGCCGACATCCCGGGCATGGAGGTGCACAGCATCACCATGCGCCCCGAGGCCAGCGACTGGGTCGTCATCGTCGTCTTCTCCCGCTGGGAGAGGGCGGAGGGAGGATCATGAACCGCGTCCTGCTCATCGGCCTGGTGTTTGCCCTCACCCTCGGCGCGTGCGCCCGCGGCACGCGCTCCGCCGGCCCCTCGCTGGAAATGGGCGCACAAAGCGCTGCGCGCGCCCGCGAACTGGCCGCCCAGGCCCAGGCGGCCTCCAAGGGCGGCAACCTCGACAAGTCGATCGACCTCTACCGCATGAGCCTCGCCCAGAGCCCCGACTTCGGCACGGTCTGGCACGAGCTGGGGATCGTGCTGATGAAGCGCCGCGCCGACACCGACCTCGTCCAGGCCGCCCAGGCCCTCAAGCAGGCCCAGACACTCCTCCCCTCCGACCCCACCCCGTCGTACAACCTCGGCGTGCTCTACCAGGTGCAGGGCTTCGAGGAGGACGCCCTCAAGCACTACGAAGAAGCGCTCGCGATCGACCCCTACCACATGGACGCCCTGCGCGGCGCCGCCCGGTCCGGCAAGGTCCTCCACAAGTCCGACCCCGCCGCCTTGGACCGCCTCAAGCGGGCCCAGATGATCGAACGCGACCCCACCTGGCGCGACCTCATTGTCCGCGAGCGCATCCGCGTCGAGAACGACCTGCGCGAGGCCTCCGAACGCACCTAAGGGGCTTCCCCCATCCAGGTCAGGGGAATCCCCCACAATCCCGGACCTTCCGGGCCCCGGTGTGCCCAAGTTCACGCGATTCTCCTGCCCGTTTTGTTGCATCCGATGCCCCTTGTGGTAGTATGGCAGTGGGTCAGGCGCCAGGGGTGTGTCCTCGCGCCCAGCCGGGAGGATTTCGCATATGCGTAAGAGTTCTCAGACCTTCGCCGCCGCCCTTGTCATCGCGGCGGGCCTCGCGTCCACCATCGCCACGACCGCCCTTGCGGACGTCGCCGTCCCTCAGCAGCCCGCGGAGCTGTCCCGCCTGCTCAACGCCTTCCCCGGCGTGCGGTACGACTCATGGCAGGGTGCGCCGCTGCACTTCTACGGCGTCCCCATGACGCAGGCCGCCACCCCCTTCCTCGCCGCGGAGCAGTGGCTCGGCGAGTTTGACGGTGCGTTCGGCGCAGGCGACCTGGAACTCTCCCTGGACCGCAACGACGAGGTGAACTACGGCAAGTTCAACACGGTGGTGTACCACCAGATGATGGACGGCCTGCCGGTGGAGTTTGGCGCCGTACGCCTGCTGGTGCTCAACGCCCCTACGCGAGAGAACCCCTCGCAGCTCGCCCACCGCGTCGTGATGGCGAGCGCCAAGATCGCACCCCGCCCCGCCGGCGGCTTTGCCCCCGACGCCTTCAGCGCCGAGCAGGCGACGCAGCGCGCGCAGCAGCTCCCCCTCTCCAAGGACCTGGACATGTGGGACGCGCCCACCATGTGCGTCTTCTTCGGCGAAGGCGACTTCAGCGAGCGCGTGACCCCGGTGCGCTGCTGGAAGTTCGTCGGCCACAGCTCCACGAACGCCGAGAAGTCCTACACGTTCTTCATCGACGCCGCGACCAACCGCGTCGTCCACGCCCGCAACAACATCAGCCACGCCGACATCATCGGCCGCATCCGCGCGGTCGCGACGCCCGACAACAACATCGCCCCCAGCGCGACCAACCCGCCCACGGCGCGCTTCATCCCGGAGATCCGCGTCTCCCTCGTCGGCGAGCCCGGCCAGGCGTACACCGACGCGAGCGGGTTCTTCCGCATCTCACGCCCCGCCAGCGTCACCACCCCCGCGACCGTCCGCGTCACCACGATGCAGGGCCACTGGGTCAACGTGCAGAACTTCGCCGACGAGGGCCAGTTCCCCGCTGGCTCGGGCGATGAGATCGACCTGACCCTCACCAACTACCCCGCCAACAGCAACCAGATCATCAACCTCACCACCGTCGGCAACCAGGAGGTCGTGAGCCAGGTGGACACCTTCCTGGCCACCAACGCGACGCACACCTTCTTCCGCAGCCGCTCGGGCACGTGGGACGCGATCGACGAGCGTCTCCCAGCGAACGTCATGCTCGACCAGACCTGCAACGCCTTCTTCCGCGCTTCGCCGCGCTCCATCAACTTCTTCCGCGCGGGTGGCGGCTGCACCAACACAGGCTGGGGCAACGTGGTGAACCACGAGTACGGCCACTACATCGTCTACCGTCTGGGCCTCTCCCAGAATGCGTTCGGCGAGGGCTTCGGCGACTCGATCGCCATCCTCATCAACGACAGCCCGGTCATCGGCGCGGGCTTCAACACCGACGGCAGCCCCGTCCGCGACGTCGAGGCAGACAACGTGCAGTACCCCTGTGATGACCCGGGCTTCCAGATCCACTACTGCGGCGAGATCCTGGGCGGCACCGTGTGGGAAATGCGCAACGCCTTCGTCCAGCGGTTCGGTGTCGCCAGCGGCCTCGCCGAGCTCCGCCAGCTCTTTGTCGATTGGGCCCTCGTCACCTCCGGCGGCCGCGCGGAACACCCGGTGGACGCCACGTCCATCCCCGAGTGGCTCGCGGTGGACGACACCGACGGCTTCTTCTGCACCGGCACCCCCCACCACGCACAAATCCTCGCGGGCTTCGCGGCCCGCAACATCTTCCCCGCCGGCGACCCCTTCGTCGAGGACCGCGTGGTCATCACCGTGCCCACGCCCGCGCCCGAGGTCATCCCCACCGGCACCTCCTCGCAGGTCGTCGTGAACATGGTGCCCGAGAGCGCCACCGTCGTCCCCGGGTCCCACCGCCTGCAGTACCGCACCAGCCGCGACGGCGGCTGGATCAGCGTGCCCATGACGCCCCTGGCCAACAACAACTTCCGGGCGCAGCTCCCGGTGCTCACCTGCACGGACGCCATCGAGTATCAGTTCGTGGTCGATACCGACCGCGGCTCGGTTGCCTTCCCCACGCCCGGCTGCGGCGGCGGGTACTACTTCCAGCGGTCACAGCCCAACCCGATCGACCTGGTCGAGTTCCAGCCCGACAACTTTGATGGGCCCAACGCCGAATGGACTGAGTCGTTCGCGGACGGTGCCGTGGACGGCCGCTGGATCCGCGCGGTGCCGAACGGCTCCTCCGTGGTGGGACTCGTGCCCAGCCAGGACGCCACGCCGGACTTGGACGCTAACCACCCCTTCTGCTGGGTCACGGAGAACAACCCCCTGGACGGCGCGCCCGAGGACAACGACGTGGACGCCGGCGCCGCCGTCCTCACGACGCCCCGCTTTGACCTCTCGCAGTTCACCGACGTCATCGTGCAGTACAACCGCTGGTTCAGCAACGGCAAGGGCTCCAGCCCCTTCGAGGACATCTTCGAGGTCCAGGTCTCCGACGACGATGGCGCAACGTGGCACCCCGCCCAGACCGTCGGCCCCTCCCAGGGCCCCGGCACGGTGGGCACCGACTGGGTCGCCAGTTCCTTCACGCTCAAGTTCTCCGGCGCCCACACCTCCGTCCGCAACCGCTTCCGTTTCGTCGCCCGCGACGACTTCAGCGACTCGCTCGTCGAGGCCGGCATCGACGACTTCCAGATCATCGGCTCGCGCTGCCAGCCCGCCTGCGACTCCATCGACTTCAACCGCGACGGCCTGCTGCCCGACACGCAGGACATCGCCGACTTCATCTCCGTCTTCGGCGGTGGCGCCTGCTCCACCAACGACTGCGCGGACATCGACTTCAACAACGACGGCCTCTTCCCGGACATCACCGACATCGACGCCCTCATCAACGCCTTCGCCGGCGGCGTCTGCGACTGATCGCCGGACAACACACGTCCTCAACACCCTCCCGACACGCCCGGCCCACCCGGGCGTGTTTTCTTTGATTCGTTCGAGACGCCGGCCCGCACCGTCCTTGCCATTGCTTCGGTGCGCTGCGCGTGCTAGTATCCTCCATGAGGTTCGAGGTGCCTCGCTCGCCGCTTAGCCGCTCACGCCCGTAGAAACACGCGCGAGGGTGATTGTGTTGTCTTGCAAGCCCCGCCGTGTGCGGGGCTTTTTTCTTGGGAAGGCCTGGACATCAGGCACCTGGCATCAGGCATTGGGAAACGACATGAGCAATACAGCACAACCCACAACCACCGACGCCCCGCGCCACCGCTACGACGCGCAGCGCGCCAACGAGCTCGAGCCGCGCTGGCAGGAGGCGTGGGCCAGGGCCGACGCCTTCCGCCAGCCCAACCCCGGCGAGCCCGCGTTCGACGCGTCCCGCCCCAAGTTCTACTGCCTCGACATGTTCCCGTACCCCAGCGGCGCGGGGCTGCACGTGGGGCACCCCGAGGGGTACACAGCGACCGACATCATCTGCCGCTACAAGCGCATGAAGGGCTTCAACGTCCTTCACCCCATGGGCTGGGACGCCTTCGGCCTGCCCGCCGAGCAGTACGCGATTGCAACCGGCATCCACCCCGCGCAGACCACCCGGACCGCCATCGACAACTTCCGCCGGCAGCTCCAGCGGTTCGGCTTCTGCTACGACTGGTCCCGCGAGTTCGGCACCATCGACCCCGAGTACTACAAGTGGACGCAGTGGATCTTCCTCAAGCTGTACGACGCGTGGTTTGATGCCGAAGGGGATGAGCGAACCAACGCGGGAAAGGCCAGGCCGATCAACGAGCTGGTGACCCGGTTCGAGTCCGGCGCCCGTCCGCCGCGCCTGAACCAGGACGCCCACGAGTTCTCCGACGCCGAGAAAGCCCAGTCGTTCGGCGCGTGGGCCTCGCTGGACGCCGCCACTCGTCGCCGCATCATCGACTCGTACCGCCTCGCCTACATCGGCGAGACGACCGTCAACTGGTGCCCCAGGCTCGGCACCGTGCTCGCGAACGACGAGGTGATCGACGGCAAGAGCGAGCGCGGCGGCCACCCCGTGCTGCGCAAGCCCCTCCGCCAGTGGATGTTCCGCATCACCGCCTACGCCGACCGCCTGCTGACGCAGCTCGACGGGCTCGACTGGTTCGAGAGCACCAAGACGATGCAGCGCGAGTGGATCGGCAGGAGCGACGGCGCGGAGATCGACTTCGCGGTGGACGGCCACCGTCCCCTCCGCGTCTTCACCACGCGCCCCGACACGATCTTCGGCGCAACCTACATGGTCGTCGCGCCCGAGCACCCGCTGTGCGCGCACGTGCTGGCCGGCCTCGCCGGCGTCGATGAGCGCACGCGGACCAAGCTCAAGGACTACATCGCCTGGGCCAAGAACAAGAGCGACGTGGAACGCCAGGAGGACGCCAAGGAAAAGACCGGCGTCTTCACCGGCGTCTCCGCGATCAACCCCGCCAACGGCGACAAGATCCCTGTGTGGACCGCCGACTATGTCCTCATGGGCTACGGCACGGGCGCGATCATGGCCGTGCCCGCCCACGACGAGCGCGACCACGCCTTCGCCAAGGCGTTCAACATCCCCATCCAGCGCGTCGTGAAGAACGCCGACCCCGCGGGCGAGCCGGGCTTCCGCATCGACGTGAACGAGGGCGAGGTCCCCGGCTCCCAGACGCCCGACATCGTCCAGAAGTACGGCTCACCCGAGGTGTACACGGAAGGGCGCTGGGTCCGCCAGATCATCTTCCGGGCCCAGAAGCACGCCAGCGAGTTTGCCAGGACGCTCAAGCACAAGACGAGCATCCACCCCGACAAGGTCGTGGGCTTCCTGCCGTACGTCGGCGACGGCGTGAACGTGAACTCCTCCAACAAGGAAGTCTCGCTCGACACACTCCCGACGCCCGAGGCCAAGCGGGTCATCACCGAGTGGATCGAGAAGAAGGGGCTGGGCCGCCGTCGCGTGAACTACAAGCTCCGCGACTGGACCTTCTCGCGCCAGCGCTACTGGGGCGAGCCCTTCCCCATCGTCTTTGATGACCAGGGCAACCACTACCCGGTGAGCGACGCCGCGCTGCCCGTGACGCTGCCCGAGATCGCCGATTACGCGCCCATCGAGAGCGACGACCCCACGGCGCTGCTCGCGAAGGCCACCACCTGGGCCCGCACCACCGCCGGGGCCGCGGGCGTCTCGCCCGAAGTGCTCGCGCCCGACACTCCGGTCACGCGCGAGTGCAACACCATGCCCGGCAGCGCGGGCTCCTCGTGGTACTTCCTGCGGTACTGCGACGCGAAGAACCCCAAGGAATTCGCGTCCCGCGCGGCCAGCGACTACTGGATGAACACCGACCTCTACCTCGGCGGCAGCGAGCACGCCGTGGGGCACCTGCTGTACTCGCGCTTCTGGAACAACGTTCTGTTCGACCTGGGGCACGCGCCGACGCGCGAGCCCTTCCAGAAACTCTTCCACCAGGGCATGATCACGTCGTTCGCGTACCAGCGGAGTGACAAGACGCTCGTGCCGGTCGATCAGGTTGAGGAGAAGACTGAAGGGCAGTACATCGAGACGGCAACCGGCCAACCGGTGGCGCAGATCGTCGCCAAGATGTCCAAGAGCCTCAAGAACGTCATCAACCCCGATGACGTGATCGCCGAGTACGGCGCGGACACCTTCCGCCTGTACGAAATGTACATGGGCCCGCTCGACGCCAGCAAGCCCTGGAACCCGCGCGACATCGCCGGCTGCTACCGCTTCCTGCAGCGCGCATGGCGCGTGTGCGTCGACGAGTCCACCGGCGCACCGCGCGTGACGGACCAGCAGGACGCCGACCTCGAGCGCCAGCTCCACCGCCTGATCAAGAAGGTGGGTGCCGACATCGAGCGCCTCGCGTTCAACACCGCCATCGCCGCGATGATCGAGTTCACCAACGCCGCGACGCCCGCCGGGCCGGCCCAGAAGGCCGGCGGCGTGCTGACCCGCGATCAGTTGGAGCGGTTCCTCATCGTCCTCAGCCCCTTCGCCCCGCACTTTGCCGAAGAAGTCTGGGACAAACTGGGCAACGCGTTCCGCGGCTTCGCATGCCACCAGCCTTGGCCCGTGTTCGACCCCGCGATGCTCGTGGACAGCGAGATCGAGATCCCCATCTCCATCATGGGCAAGGTTCGCACGCGCATCCTGCTGCCCGCCGATGCCGCGAAGGAACCGAAAACCCTTGAAGCCGCGGCCATGGCCCACGCCGAAGTTCAGAAACTCATCGCGGGCAAGGAAGTGAAGAAGATCATCGCCGTGCCCGGCAAGATGGTGAACCTGGTGCTTGGGTAAGTGGTCCGGCGGAGTGCTTGAACCACTTTACCGCTGCTCCACCACCACCGGCACCGTCGCGCGCGTCACCCACTGGCTGGGCGGCTGCGTCCACCAGAGCACGTCCTGCGCCTGCGGAGCGATCGGCATATCAAGCACGCTCGGCAGTTCCTCAAACACCACACGGGCGCTGAGCTGATTCTTGAACACCGCGGCCACCACGCCCAACTGCTCGCGGGTCGCGGGCACATCCACCAGGAACGTCCCCTTCACGCGGGCCAGGGGGTCGGCGGCGGCGGTCACCATCGAGAGGGCAGCGCCGGGCCCCAGGTACGGGCCGAGCAGGGCGAGCACGTTGCGGTGGTCGCTGGCGAGCACGGGGCCTTCGCTGGTCTTGCGCGCAGGCACCACCGCCGCGACAATCTGGGCGGGCACGGTGCTGGTCATGCGCCACTGGCGCTCCGCGCGGGGCTTGGAGACGTCGCGCTCGATGCGGGTCAGGTTTTCAGGCTTCGTCGCGAGCACGCGGATGGCCAGGCGGCCTTCTTCGGCGAGCTCGACCGCACGATCGATCGAAACTTCACGCAGCCCGGTATCGGGGGCGGCGGCGGCAAGGGCGGTCTCGGACGATGCAGCGGACTTGGCCGCGGGAGCTTCACCCGGGGCGTTCGGAATCGCACGCTCGCCGTTGCCGGGAGCGGTGTCATTGATGGCAATCTCGGTGCCGCTGGACACGCCGCCGCCATTGTCTACCACGTTCGGCGCGACCGGCGTCTTGACCGCTTTCCACGCCACACTCCCGAAGTAGGCCAGGCCGGCGACCATGAGCATGAGGCCGGCCGCGAGCGCCAGGCGCGGCAGATTGCCCTGCACGACGCGCGACGCGCGGCTGCCGACACTCTCGGTCTCGCCCGCAAGCCGCAGACGCGGCTCCACGATGTTCGGTGAAGCACTTTGGGCGATGCCCAGGAGCACGTCGCGTTCTACGGCGGCCATCACGCGGTCATACAGCTCCGCCGGCGCCCGCTCGTCATCGAGGGACGCGAGCACGGACTTCTGCCGCTGCATCTGCGCCACCCGCGCCGAAAGATCGGGCCGCCCGGACGCACGCGCCAGGCGCGACGCTTCGTCCGCGGAGACGTTGCCGTCGATCCAGTCGACGATCTGCTCCTCGGTAAGCGGCCCGGCGGTGTTGTCACTTCGATCGATCATCACGCAATCACAATCAGAGAAAACACAAACCCCGAATCACGAACCTTTTTCCACCGCGTCCCGAAGGGCGGTCCGGGCCCTGAATACCCGGCTCTTGACAGTCCCCACCGCGACGCCCAGCACCTCCGCGATCTGCTCGTACGGCAAGCCGCGGCAGTCGCACAGGATGAGGATGGCCCGCTGTTCCGGCTCAAGTTCCCCCAGGGCCCGGAGCACGCGTTCCTTTTCCTCACGCGCTTGGACGTTTGACGCGGAGTCCAGTTCCCCGGCACCGCTCATATTCCGGCCATCCGCGTTGCGCCCGGACCCGATCGCCGACACACCAGCCCCGCCGGCCATGGTGTCGAGGCTCGAGTGCCGCCGGAGCTTCTCGGACCGCAGCTTGGACAGGCACACGTTCATACTGACCCGGATCATCCAGGTCGAGAGCTTGCTCCGCCCATCAAAGGAATCCACGCCCTGGATGATCTTGATGAACGAATCCTGCGTGAGATCGGCCGCGAGATCGCGGTCCCGAACCATGCGCAGGCAGATGGAAAACAGCCTGTCCTGGTGGCGTCTGATGATCGCTGACCACGCCGCCTGATCCCCTTTTTGGGCTGCTTCGACAAGCCGGAGATCGTCGGCATCGTCCTCCTCGCGCGAGGGGGGCGCAGGAATGGCCAACTTTGGGCTGGTGGGCGGTTGGGGCATGGGGGAGCGCTGGAACGCTAGCACGCCGAGTAGATCGGCGACTTGCCCCAAAACGCCGCACGCGCACCCGATGGGTGCGCGGCGGCGGAAAGGTAAAGGAGCGTGTGCACCCCAGTATGCGACAACGGCGCACGGAGGGGGCAAGGAAAAGACCCCCGGCAACCACGTGAGTCGCCGAGGGCCGGAACGTGTGGACGTGTGTGTGTCCAGAGAAGTCGTGTTCTTGGCTCACCCACGAGAACGGATTCTGGTCGCGGGCGCAGTCATCGCGTTGAAGATTTTTCCGGGAAACCCCCACGCCCGGGGGATTATCGAAGGCACGGGCCGCCGGAGAACATGCTCAGCAGGGCGTCGATGTCCAGAGTGTCGGGGTAGAGGCCGTCGCCGTTGAAGTCGATGGGGTCGCAGAGGTAGCCGGCGGTGGGCGGGCAGTTGCCGCCGCTGAAAACGGTCAGGAAGTCGTCGATGTCGGCGGTGTCGGGGAAGAGGCCGTCGTTGTTGAAGTCGATGGAGTGGCAGTAGAGGTACGCGGCGTTGTAGGGCTCGAAGTCGCCGCTGCCGCAGTCGTTGGTGAAGACGACCTTGTAGTACGCGGCGTCCTGCTCGGTCGCGGGGTCGATCGTGAGTTCGCGGGTGCCCAGGCCCACGAGACGGCCGCCCTCGTCGTCGGTGATCAGCACGCCGTCTTTGTGCCAGGCGTACTGCATGGGCCGCGTGCCCTGAACCGTGACGCCCTGACCCATGCCGCAGGGGCCAGACGGCTCGAAGCAGCCGCTGCCGTTGCCGCCCAGCCACCAATACGCAGGCTGGCATGAGCCGGTGTTGCCGTTGAAGGCCCAGGCCTCCATGCGGTGGACGCTGTCGGCGAGGCCCGTGCCGGCGGTGAAGCCGACCCAGGCGGTGCCGTAGTCGCTGGACTGATCGTCGGTCTCGAAGGCCGCGCCGGAGCCGCTGCCGCCCTGGGAGACATCGGAGAGGTCGATATCCACGCCGCAGACGAAGATGTCGTCCACGTACACATCGAGGCGACCCGGCGTCTGGTTCATGTCGTCGGGCGGGGAGTACTGCACGGTGCAGAGGTGCGAGCGGTAGTCCAGGATGTCGATGCCGTTGTCGCCGACGTTCGAGAGCACGGCGTGAGCGAGGGACTCGCTGTCGGTGTGCTCGATCTCCCCGAATGCGTTCATCGCCTGGATGGAGACGTGCGGCGCATCGAATTCGCCGCAGCAGGTCCACGTGTCAAACTCAACCGCGATGCCGTTGCTGATGCTGGCGAATGTGCCGGTGCTGCTGGTGAAGTTGGGCCCGTAGCCGCAGGCGGAGCCCGCGCCGCCGGTGGTGGCGGTGCCCTCGGGGTCGTTGTGGATGACAAAGGCGAAGCCGTCGCCGGGGCTATCGAGGACAAACGTGGGGTTGATGCTGAACTGGAACGTCGTGACGAACCCGCCCATCACGTTCTGACGGCTGGTGTGCCACATGGTGCCGGACTGGTCGCCCCCGTTGGTGAGGTGGTAGGTGCCGTCGTTGGTGTCAAACACCGTGGCACCGACCGTCGCCACTTCCGGGTTGGACCCGAAGAAGTAGGCGTGCTGGAAGTCCGCCTGCGCAACCGCGCCCAGGGAGGTCGCCACGCCCGCAGCCCCGACGATGATCCAGTTTTTCCGGTTCTTCAACGTCATCGCACACGCTCCCTTTGTAATCGCCGAGCGAGAAGTGCCCGGCGGAGGGACGTAGCGGACTGCAGGCGAGGCCTGACAGGAAAAAGCGGCTGCACGGCGGTTTTAGGACGGGAGCCGTCCGCCCCAAAGCACACCGGCCGCGGCACGCTCAGGGTGAGCGGCTCGCGGCCGGTGCTTCCTCCCTGGGTTGGTGGGCCGTCTTACTCGCAGGAGCCGCCGCCGAAGACGCGGATGAAGGCGTTGATGTCCTCGGTGTCGGGGAACAGGCCGTCGTTGTTGAAGTCGATGTCATCGCAGCCGACACCACCCTGGAACTCCAGGGGGCCGATGTCGATGGGGTTCATGAGGGGCAGGATGCCCAGGCCAGGAGCGTCCTTCACGCGGGCCTGGCCGGCGAAGTCCACCAGATCGGTCGCGCCGGCTGCAAGGAAGTGGGCGATCGAACCGGCGTCGATCGCGGGCGACGTGGGCAGGAGGGTGAAGTCGCCCGCCGCGGCATTCACGAAGCCCGGGTTGGTCGAGAGGATGTTGTTCGAGCCGGGCAGGGCCGCCGGCAGGACGCAGTGGCTGGCCGTGGTCAGCGCGGGCCACGTGCCGGGCGTGTTCACGACGATGGTGTTGCGGAGGAACGTCTCGGTGGTGCCGGGAATCGCGGCGGCGCCGGAGATGTTGCTGATCACGCAGTTAGTCGCGGTCAGGTGGCTGCTTGGTGTGCTCTCGAAGAGCTGCACCATGTCGCGAAGGAGGCAGTTTGTCACCCGAACGCTGGCCGTGGGATCGGGCGTGTAGACAAAGGACTGGGCATTGTGCACATCGCAGCGCTCCAGCACGAGCGATGCGCCCCAGACTTCGAAGCACTCCAGGCCGTCCTGACCGAGGATGGACGTGACGTTGCAATCGCGGATGGTGGTGGTGTCCGTGGAGACCTCGACAAACTCGAAGTCCGTGCGGACCACCAGCGACATGCTCTCCAGCGTGAAGTCGGCGTTCGTGTCGAACGTCTCGCCGTTCACATGGCCATTGAGGGTGGTGACGCCGCGTCCTGATCCCCGGATCGTCACCGGCACGTTGATATCCATAGTGGTCGTGGCGTTGAACGTGCCCGGGGCAATGAGCACCTCGCGGGAAGACTGCTGGGCAAGCGCGACGCCCGCGACGACCGTCGCGGCTTCCTGCGGGACGCGTACCGCGCCCTTGACCTCAATGACGCCCATCGTGGTGTAAGACGCCGTGCGATGAGCCCACAGGCCGCCGTCGTTCAGCAGCTGGGTGTAGTCGTTGGTAGCGTTGTTCGATGGTTCGCCCGGTGCCCAGTTGCGGTAGCTCGAAGTAGAACCGTCGGACCACGCGAACGTGCCCTCGGTGGCCGCGTCATTGAGGCCGATCCAGAGCTTGTTCCCCACGGGGGCGGCCAGGTTGGCCCGTACCCACTCGTTCTCCGTGGCGTTCTCGATGGTCGCCAGGTCCCCGCCCATGGCCCGCCCGGCGTCCCGGATCGCGGACCAGGTCGCCCCCTCCACC